>NZ_JBVIWC010000041.1:0-62986 GCF_055594965.1 Kitasatospora sp. NPDC040550
GGGGAGTGGGGGGTTGGGGGATGTGGATGGGGGGTGTGTGGGCATTTCGGCTCCTGTGTGGGGGGGGGGGGGGGGTGGGGGTGGGGGGGGGGGGGGGGGGGGGGGGGGTTCCTCCCCCCCCCCCCCCCGCGCTGGTGGTTCGGTGGGGCCGGCCGGTGCGTCAGCCGTTGAAGGCGTGTCAGCCGTTGAAGGTGCCGGACTTCTCCACGGCCCACTTGCCGTCCTTGACGGTGTAGACGGTGAGCTGCTTGTTGGTGGTGTCGCCGAACTCGTCGAAGGAGACCTTGCCGGTGACGCCGTCGAAGGAGACCTTCTGGACGGCGTCGCGGACGGTCTTGCGCAGGCCGTCGCCGGTGGGGAGCTTGCCGTTGTTGCTGCTCACGACGGACTTGACGGCCTGGATGATGGCCCAGGCGCTGTCGTAGGAGTAGCCGCCGTAGGTCTCGTAGGCGTCCTTGTAGCCGGCGGCCTTGTAGTCGGCGATGTACTTCTTGGCGGTGTCGAGGGATTCGACGGGCAGGCCGACGGCGGTGGCGAAGTCGCCCTGGCCCTTGGGGTTGAGCTTGATGAAGTCGCCGCTCTGGATGCCGTCGCCGCCCATCAGGGGGATGTTGACGCCGGCGTCCTTGAGCTGGAGGGAGAGCGGGCCGGCGGCGGGGTACTCGCCGCCGTAGTAGACGGCGTCGGCGCCGGAGGTCTTGACCTTGGTGACGATGGCGGAGAAGTCGCGGTCGTCGGGGTTGACGTGCTCCTCGCCGGCCAGGGTGCCGCCGAGCTTGGTGAACTCGCCCTTGAAGGTGGAGGCGAGGCCGGCGCCGTAGGTCTTCTGGTCGTCGATGAGGAAGACCTTGGTCTTCTTGGCGTCGTTGTAGAGGAACTGGGCGGCGAAGGGGCCCTGGACGGCGTCGGTGGTGGCGGTGCGGAAGTAGGACTTGAAGGGGCGCTTCTTGTCGCCGCTGGCCCACTTCTCGCCCTGGCTGAGGGCGACGCCGGTGTTGGCGGGGGAGATCTCCGTGAGGCTCGCGTCGTCGAAGATCTGCTGCATGGACTGGGCCACGCTGGAGTTGAGCGGGCCGACGACGCCGAGGACCTTGGGGTCGCCGACGAGCTGGGTGGCGTTCTGCTGGCCGGGGGCGGGCTTCGCGGTGTCGTCGAGGGCCTTGACCTCGAACTTGACGCCGGGGACCTCGTTGGTCGCGTTGGCGTTCTTGACGGCGAGGTCGACGGAGTTGCGGATGCCGAGGCCGAGGGCGGAGAGGTCGCCGGTGAGCGGGGCGTCGACGCCGATGACGACGGTGGTGGAGCCGTTGTCCTTGCCGCCGGCGTTGTCGCCGGACTTCCCGCCGCGGGAGCCGCAGGCGGTGAGGCTGAGGGCGCCGATCACGGCAATGCTCACGACAATTGCGGAACGATGACGCACGAGGGTCCCCATTCGGTTCAGGAGGCGCCCGCGCCTGAGTGGCGGGAGCCGGGATGCGCGGAGGGCCGGGCCCATTCCGGATGGCGCGGTGACTGGCCGTGACTCTAGATGCCGTTGGGCGGCTCGGGCAGTGCTGTGGGCAGGCTGTGATTCTCTTGTTATGAGCACACGGAGCATTTGTCTCAGCATGTGGTCGTTCCGGCTCGACCGATCCTGAACTGCCGGGCGTTTACTTGCTGGTAGAGGGATGTAAGGGCCAGAAATGGGGGTTGCAGCTGGCAGCGTCGATAATCGGACAGCGATGTCCGGTGTGCGGCATTCGGCCGTGCACGTCCGCATTACGGACAGTGGGGGTGCGGCGAAGAGGTTCCGCGCCTCGGGGGGCCGCGGAACTGTCACCTGCTGGGATTTCCCACCTGTTACGCAGTGTTACAGGTTCGGGGGCGTGCCGATCGCACCCGGGCATGCCGACGCCCCCTCGTTCAGACCAACGCCTGCCCAGGGTGGCGGAAGGTCAAACAAGGGGGCGGGAAGGAGACTTGATGTTCTCGGTGGTGAACTGGCGCTGCCCGGCGGCCCGTTGTACCGCTCGGAGGCCCGTTACAGGTCGCGCAGCATGCAGGTCAGCCGGCAGCTGGTGATCCGCTTGCCGGTGTCGTCGGTGATCGCGATCTCGTACGTCGCGGCGGTGCGGCCCTTGAACACCGCCGTCGCCACGCCGGTGACCAGGCCGGAGGTGGCCGAGCGGTGGTGGGTGGCATTGAGGTCCACGCCCACCGCGTACCGGCCCGGGCCGGCGTGCAGCATCGCGCCGATCGAGCCGAGGGTCTCCGCCAGCGCCGCCGAAGCGCCGCCGTGCAGCAGCCCGTACGGCTGCTGGTTGCCCTCCACCGGCATGGTGCCGACGACCCGGTCGCCGGAGGCCTCGACGATCCGGATGCCGAGCTTCTCGCCGAGGTGGCCGCCGGAGAAGGTCTCCGGGTTCACCCCGAGCTTGGCGAAGTGGTCCAGCACGTCCTGCGGGACGTTCAGGACGGGGGCCGGGGCGCCGTCGGGGGCGGTGCCCGGGGCGTTCTCGGGGGCGGTGCCGGGGGCCGCGTCGGTCATCGGGGGAACTCCTGCCGCTCTGGGGTCACGTCGTCGTGCTGCCTGTGATCGTACGACCGTCCTACTCACTGGTAGCGGGCCAGGCCCGACCGGCGCGGCGCCCCTTTTGTCGGTGCCGGGCCATAGGATCGGTGACCGGTAGTGGAATCGGCAGGAACGGACGTTGACGTGGCTACGCAGAGTACGGACAAGGGCGCGACGGGTGGCGGCGGGGCCGGCCCGCGGCCCCGGCTGATGCTGCTCGACGGGCACTCGATGGCCTACCGGGCCTTCTACGCCCTGCCGGTGGAGAACTTCAACACCTCCACCGGACAGCCCACCAACGCGGTCTACGGCTTCGCCTCGATGCTCGCCAACACCGTCCGGGACGAACGGCCCACCCACCTCGCCGTCGCCTTCGACCTCTCCCGGCAGACCTTCCGCTCCGCCGAGTTCCCCGACTACAAGGCCAACCGGGCCAAGACGCCGGACGAGTTCAAGAGCCAGATCGGCCTGATCGGCGAACTCCTCGACGCCATGAACGTCCCCCGGATGACGGTCGAGGGCTTCGAGGCCGACGACATCATCGCCACCCTCGCCACCGCCGCCGAAGCGGCCGGCTACGACGTCGACATCGTCACCGGCGACCGCGACTCCCTCCAACTCGTCACCGACCACGTCACCGTGCTCTACCCGACCAAGGGCGTCTCCGAGCTCACCCGCTTCACCCCGGAGAAGGTCACCGAGAAGTACGGCGTCACCCCGCGCCAGTACCCCGACCTCGCCGCCCTGCGCGGCGACCCGTCCGACAACCTGCCCGGCATCCCCGGCGTCGGCGAGAAGACCGCCGCCAAGTGGGTCAACCAGTTCGGCTCCTTCGACGAACTCGTCGCCCGCGCCGACGAGGTGAAGGGCAAGATCGGCGAGAAGCTGCGCGACAACCTCGACTCGGTCAAGCGCAACCGGGTGCTCACCGAGCTGGTCCGCGACGTCGAACTCCCGCTGGGCGTCCCCGACCTGGCCCGGCAGGCCTTCGACCGGGACGCCGTCGGCACCCTGATGGAGTCGCTGGAGTTCCGCAACGTCAACTTCCGCGACCGGGTGTTCGGGATCGACCCGGCCGGTGCCGCGGAGGCCGCGGAGGCCGAACTCGCCCCCGGCGTCGAGGTCGACGGCGAACTCCTCACCGACCCGGGCACGCTCGCCGCCTGGCTGCGCGAGCACGCCGGCGACGACAAGGCGCCGGTGGCGCTGGCCGCCGTCTACCAGTGGGCCCTCGGTGCCGGCGAGGTCACCGAAGTCGCCCTGGCCGTCGGGGAGTCCGCCGCCTGGTTCGACCCGGCGCAGCTCGCCGAGGAGGACGAGCGGGCCTTCGCCGACTGGCTCGCCGACCCGGCCGCCCCCAAGGCCCTGCACATCGCCAAGCAGGTCATGCGGGCCTTCGCCGAACGCGGCTGGACGGTCGCCGGGGTCGTCGCCGACACCGCGCTCGCCGCCTACCTGGAGAAGCCCGGCCGCCGCACCTTCACCCTGGAGGTGCTCGCCGAGGAGTACCTGGCCCGCTCGCTCACCCCGGCCGCCCCCGCCGCCGAGAGCGGCCAACTCTCCTTCGACGCCCCGGAGGAGGACGGCGTCGACGCCGAGGCCGCGCGCGCCCAGGCACTCATGCTCCAGGCCCGCGCCGTACTCGACCTCGCCACGCTCTTCGACACCCGCCTCGCCGAGGTCGGCGCCGCCGAGCTGCTGCACGACATGGAACTGCCCATCGCCGCCCTCCTCGCCCGGATGGAGCGCTACGGCATCGCCGCCGACCGCGACTGGCTCACCCGGCTCGAAGCCCAGTTCGCCGCCGAGATCCAGCGCTGCGTCGAGGAGGCCCACGCCGCCGCCGGGCGCGAGTTCAACCTCGGCTCGCCCAAGCAGCTGCAGGAGATCCTCTTCGGCGAACTCGCCCTCCCCAAGACCAAGAAGATCAAGACCGGCTACACCACCGACGCCGACGCGCTCACCTGGCTCGCCACCCAGACCGACAACGAACTGCCGGTCATCCTGCTGCGCCACCGCGACCAGGCCAAGCTGCGCACCACCGTCGAGGGCCTGCTCAAGACCGTCTCCCCGCAGGGCCGGATCCACACCACCTTCAACCAGATGGTCGCCGCCACCGGCCGGCTCTCCTCGCAGGACCCGAACCTCCAGAACATCCCGGTCCGCACCGAGGAGGGGCGCGCCATCCGCCGCGCCTTCGTCGTCGGGGCCGGCTACGAGTCGCTGCTCACCGCCGACTACTCGCAGATCGAACTGCGGATCATGGCGCACCTCTCCGAGGACGAGGCCCTGCTCGAGGCCTTCGCCTCCGGCGAGGACCTCCACACCACCGTCGCCTCCCAGGTCTTCGAGGTCCCGGGCGCGGCGGTCGACGCCGAGATGCGGCGCAAGATCAAGGCGATGTCCTACGGCCTCGCGTACGGGCTCTCCGCGTACGGGCTCTCGCAGCAGCTCAACATCAAGCCCGCCGAGGCCCAGGGCCTGATGGACACCTACTTCGAGCGCTTCGGCGGCGTGCGCGACTACCTGCACCGCGTCGTCGAGGAGGCCCGCGCCACCGGCTACACCGAGACGCTCCTCGGCCGCCGCCGCTACCTGCCCGACCTCAACAGCGACAACCGCCAGCGCCGCGAGATGGCCGAGCGGATGGCCCTCAACGCCCCCATCCAGGGCTCGGCCGCCGACATCGTCAAGATCGCCATGCTGCGGGTCGACGAGGCCCTGCGCGCCGCCGGGCTGACCTCCCGGATGCTGCTCCAGGTGCACGACGAAATCGTGCTGGAACTCGCCCCGGGCGAGCGCGAGCCGGTCGAGGCCGTCGTCCGCGAGCAGATGGCCGGCGCCTACCCGCTGCGCGCCCCGCTCGACGTCTCCGTCGGCGTCGGCGCCAACTGGGAAGCCGCCGCGCACTGACCCGCTGCGGTCATCCTCGGCGGCGGGCCCGGACACGGTGGCGTGTCCGGGCCCGCCGCCGTGTTCCGGGGCTCTGGTCCCGGCCGGTGCTCCCGGCCCCCGCCGGCGGGAGACCACCCGAACTCCCCTGGGACGCGGGCGCTCGGAGAGGATGCAGGCGAAGCCTTCACGGTCAGGGCGGCGCCGGTGGCACCGGAGGCGATCGGGTCGACGGCGTCGCCCGCCGCTACGATCTGCCGGGCCGTCGCGCAGTGGGCGCGGCGACGAGTCGGGGGGAGCAACGATGACCGAGGCGGACGACGGCGCGGTGGGGAGCCGGGCATTCCTGCGGGCCAGGCTGGTGGTACCGGCGGCTCTGCTGGTGGCGGTGGCGGCCGGGGGCTCGGTGTGGGCGCTGTCCGGGGGCGGGGGCGGGTCGGCGGCGCCGGTGGGGGCGGGCACCCCGAGCGTGGCGGCGAGTCCGACGGCGGAGCCCTCGCCGCCCGCTGCGCCGACGCCCACGGTCGCGTCGACGCCGACCGGGGCGCCGGCTGCGTCGGGCCCGAGCCCGAGCCCGACCGTGACGTCGGAGCCGGAGCCGGCTGGGGCCTCCGCCTCGCCGGAGGCGGACGAGCCGGGGAGCAGCGCCCCGGCCGCGCCGCGGAAGCCCGTGGCGAAGGCTTCTGCCGCTCCCGCGGCCAAGCCGCAGGGGGCCGCCGGGGCCGCCGGGGCCGCGAAGCCCAAGGCCCCGACCGGGCAGGACCCGCACGACATCGCCCCGGTGCCCTGCGCCGAATGCCGGACGGTGGCACAGGATCCCGACCCCCAGCACACCTGCATCCACGACCCGGCGGGCCGGGTCATCACGTGCACCCCCACTCAGGTCGGCATTCCGATCCTGCGCCCGGGGCAGTCCATGGGCACCCCGACGCCGCCCGGACCGAACCACACCCACTGACGTGCGGGGGGCGGGGGCGGGGCGCCCCTGCTGCCTGCTGCCCGTGGCGTGGGCGTGGGCGTGGGCGTGGGCTCAGCTCCTGCGGTCCGTGACCGTCCAGCCGTCGCCCAGGTCGTGGCGCAGTGCTGCCAGGGCGGCGTCGGCCGCGGTGCGGAACGATTCCCACTGGTCCGGGGTCCAGAGGGAGGGGCCGCCCGGGTCGTCCCAGTCGAGGGAGGACTGGTACCGGTCGGCGAGCCGCGTCAGTTCGTCCCGGGTGGCCGGGGTGATGGGCAGCAACTCCGGCTCGCAGGGCGATCCGTAGGGGCTGTCGAGGTCCGGATGGTCCGGGGATCCCGGCCACAGCGGGGTGTCGACGCCGTACTCGAAGAAGAACCGCAGGTGCTGGTGCCGGCCGCTCGGCTGGTCGGCTGTGGCGGGGGTGGCGGTGGCGGCGGTGTTCCAGTGGGCTGCTTCGAGGACGGCGGCCGCGGTCCGGGCGGGTGTCAGGTGGGTGGTGTCGACCGTGAGGTCGGAGATCCCGGCCGCCTCCAGGACGCGGTGGAGTTCCTCGGCCCGCTCCAGGTGCCAGGGCAGGGAGGCCGTGTCGTGGTCGGCCTCGTGCCGTGCCCGGAGGCGGGCGCGGACGGCGGGGAGGTCCGCGGTCAGGCGGCAGACCCGCAGCGGCACGCCCAGGGCGTCCTGGTAGGCGTCGCGTTCGGCGGTGTTCTCGGCGACACCGGCCAGCACGAGGAGTCGGGCGCCGGCCGCGCGGTGGTTGTGGGCGACCGCCCGCAGGTTGGCGAGCAGGAGGCGGTGCTGGAACGGGTCCTCGGCGGGGGCGGGCCAGGCCTGGCAGAGCCGGTCGAGGTCGATGACCGCGTGCGGTACGCCCAGGTCGGCGAGCAGGTCGCCCAGCAGGTCGGCGGTGGAGGTCTTGCCCACGCCGACCGTCCCGGTGAGGAGCAGCGCCTCGGGCCGGGGGGAGGGGGCGGGGAGGGCGTCGTCGTGGGGCATGCGGGTCCTGGGTGCTGCGGGCCCGTTCGGGGCCGGGGTGAAGGGCGGGGCAGTGGGTGGGGCGAAGGGCGGGGCGGTGGGTGGGGCGGGTGGGCACACCCGGTGGGTTCCCTGCTCACCGGGTGTGCCCACCCACCCTGCCTCACCCCGGTCCGAGCGCGAGCATCGCCCCGGCGACCTCGTCGACCGCCGCGTCGGGGATCGCCGTGGCGGCCTCCGGGAGGACGAGCAGCCGGGCCCCGGGGATCTCACGGGCGAGCGCCTCGCCGTTGCCGACGGGGAAGAACGGGTCGCGGCGGCCGTGCACGACGAGCGTGGGGACCCGGATCCCGGGCAGGCGCTCGCGCCAGCGGGGTGTGCAGTCGAGCCGGGAGAACACCAGGCCCAGCTGGTTGGCGAGTTGGACCGGGGGAGCGGTACCGGGCGTGCGGTCCCAGATGCGCGCGGCGGTCGCGCGGGCGGCGCCGGGATCGTTGCCGAGGATCTCCGCGCCGGCGGCGGCGAACTCCGCCACCGCCGTGCGGCTGCTCCAGTCCGGCGCCGGACGGGCGAACAGCCGGCTCATCATCGCCGGGTCGTGGTCGGGGAGGTCGTCGTCGGGCGGGCCGGGGGCGACCGCGCGGGTGCCGACCAGGGTGAGGGCCGAGAACGCCCCCGGGTGGTCGAGCGCGGCCACCTGGGCGACCATCCCGCCGACACCGATCCCCGCGAGGTGCGCGGGCCTCCCGCCGCCCCGGCCCGCACCGCCGAACGCGCGGGCCAGGGCGGCGGCGTCGGCGGCGAGGTCGCGCAGGGTGTAGGCGGGCGCCTGCGGATCCGCCGTCGTCGACGCCCCGCTGTCGCGCAGGTCGTAGCGCACCGCCCGGCGCCCGCCGGCGGCGAGCCGCTCGCAGAGGGCGTCGGGCCAGGACAGCATCGTCGGCCCGCCCGCGAGCAGCACGAGCGGCGCGTCGTCGGCACCGAACGACTCGGCGCCCGAGACGACCCCGTTGGCGTGGACGGCGGCGTGAACGGTGGTCATCCGGTCACCGGGCCCCGTCGTCCCCGAGACCGCGGTCGGGCAGGCTCATGTCGCCCGTCCTGGGCGTGCCCTCGGCGAGCCCGTACCGCAGGTAAACGGTGCCCTGCGGGCCGGCCACCGGGGGTTCGAGGAGCGTGAGGTTCGTGGGCACCGCGCCCTCCTCGAAGACCTTCTTCCCGACGCCGAGCACGATCGGGTGCACCCAGAGGTCGAGGCGGTCGAAGAGCTTCTCGCGCAGCAGGGTCTGCACCAGGTTCAGGCTCCCGACGACCTTCACGTGCTCGTGCCGGTCGCGGATCTCGCGCACCGCGCCGGCCAGGTCGGGGCCCAGCCGGGTGGAGCCGGCCCACGGGAGGTCGGTCGTGCCCCGGGAGGCGACGTACTTCGGGACGCGGTTGAACAGCTCGGCGATCTCGCCCTCCTTCTGGTGCGGCCAGTAGGAGGCGAAGATGTCGTACGTGCGCCGGCCGAGCAGCAGCGCGTCCGTGCCCTCGTACGCGGCGAGGATCTGCGCCCCGGTGGCCTCGTTCAGCAGGGGCGCCTGCCAGCCGCCGTACGGGAATCCCGCCGGGTCCTCGTCGGGCCCGCCGGGCGCCTGGCCGACGAGGTCGAGGGTCGCGAACATTTCGATGTGGATGAGGCCCATGTCTGTACTCCCGATGAGCTGGGTCGGTCGGTGGGACCGGCCGGTCGGTGGGACCAGCCGGTCCCGTCGAGATGTAGACCGGTTGGGGCCGGAAAACTCATCGCCGCGCCGACACCCGGTTTCCGGACCCGCCGACCACCCCGTCCGGCGGATCGCGATTCGGGCGGGTACCTCGAGTTCGAGCAGCCCCGGCAGCGGCGGTGCCCCGTCCGGCGATGGCCCGTCCGGCGGTGGCCCGTCCGGCACCGGACGTCGGACGGGCCGACTTCCGGTGTCGGTCCGGTGCGGCAGACTGCCGGCCATGAGCAGCGCCGATCACGATGTCCCGACCTCCTGGAGCCGCGTCGACGCCTGGCTCACCGCGCACACCCGACGGGGCCCGGTGAGATCGGCGGGACCGGCGACGGACGCGGCCCGGCTGGACGCGTTCGAGGCGGACCTCGGCCTGCCGCTGCCCGCCGACCTGCGGGCCTGGTGGCTGCTGCCCGAGGTCGCCGCCGGTCACTGGATCCCGGGCGAGTTCGCCCCGATGTCGCTGGACGAGGCCCTGGAGACCCACGAGACCTGGCTGCTGGTCGCGGCGCAGGACGGCGACTCCTTCGATGGGAACGGGCGGCCCGAGAGCCGCTACCAGCGGGAGTTCATGCCGATCGCCATGAGCCCCGGCGGCGACGGACTGATCGTCGACCTGCGCCCCGGTGACACCCGCGGCGCGGTGCTCCTCTGGGACCACGAGACCTGGATCCTGGACGTTCCCCAGTGGGCCTCGGTGACCTCGATGCTCCAGGACGTCACCCAGGCGCTGGAGGCCGGGACGCCGGTGCTGCTGGGCCACGCGGCCCTCGGCGGCTCCCAGGCACCCGGCACCGCCACGGTCGACGCCGTACTCGATCTCACCTGGCAGCCCACCACGGCGGGCCGTTGACGTACCGGGCCCGGGTCAGGACGGCCCGAAGGCCGGGAAGTCCCCGAAGTCCGGTGTCACGTCAGGTCCTTGCGCATCAGCGTGCACGTCGTCTCGTAGCGCTGGAGCGAGCCGTCCGCGGCCTCGACGTCCCAGGAGTCGGGCTTGCGGCCGAAGACCCGGTAGCCCAGGCGCTCGTAGAGGGCGCGGGCACGTGGGTTGACCTCCTCGACGGCGAGTTCGGCGCGGGTCAGGCCCCGGGCGCGGATCCGCTGCTCGGCTGAGCGGATCAGCAGCGTGCCGATTCCGCAGGACTGCAGGGCGGGGTGGACGCCGAGTTGCCAGAGCGTGCCGGCGCCGGGCTCGACCGTGTAGTCGACGCCGCCGACCGCCACCGGGAGCCCGACCGGCGTGCAGACCGCCAGGTAGTCGATCTCGCCCGCCTCGGCTCGGCGGATCTGGTGGGCGAGCCGGCGCACGTGCTCGGCGGAGCCGGCCCAGCCGCAGGACGGCAGGTCCGCGTCGGTGAGGCCGCGCACCGACAGGTGCAGCCTGATCCCGGTCATCGCCGTACCCCCTCTGCTTCTTCTGCCGCGCTGCCATTGCAGCAAGCCGGTCCCCGTGCCGTCCAAGGGGTTTCGGCCCCACGAGCCACGCGGACTGCCGTGGTGCCACGGCGCAGGAAGTCGGCGGGGTCGACTTCCTGCGCCCGCGCGGTCAGGGGGCGGAGTCGATGCGGACCGAGCCGATCGAGGTCGGCGGGTTGAAGAACATGGGGCTCCGGCCCTGCCGGATCACGTTGCCGGTGCAGTTGCGGGACTGGAAGACGGTCGCGCTGCCGTTGCCCGCCCGGTTCCCCACGGCGATGCTCTGGATGTGGGTGGTCAGCGAGGGGTTGACGCACTGCCCGACCGTGACCTGCCGGGAGCTGACGGTGGTGCCGTCGTCGATCTGCAAGGACGTGGGGCCGGCGGAGGCCGCCGTGGTGGCGGTCGCGAGGACGGTCGCCAGGGCGATCGATCCGATGGTGCCGCCGGTGCGGACGAGCCGGGACGGGGAGACGCGCATAGGGGTGCCCTTCCTCGGGGGATCGCGCGGGCCCGGGGGAGGGCCCGGTGCCACCTTGACCGAGGGCGGTCACGGCTGTCCCGGGGTCGGCCCGAAATTCCCCCGAAAGAGCAACCGGCCCTGCGGAGTTGAGGGCGCGGCGCGGGAGGTCGACCGGGCCGACCTCCGGTGCGTACGGGCGGAAAAGGGGTTGAGGGATGATCGCCCGGGCTGGTAGCTTCCGAGCGACCGTGCAACCGCCCGAGGAGGTGAGACCCATGAACGCTGGACCCATGTGGGTGCTCCCCCGCTCGTCACGGTCGGGCGATTGACGTAGGTGTCGCCGGGAGCGCCTCGACAGCCAGGCACTCCCGAAAGGCAACACCTCATGCACTCTTCGCACTTCACCGCCCAGTCGTCCTCGAACGGCATCCTCGAGCGAGACTTCACCCTGGGCGCCGGCCCTGGCGTCCCCGGTGTCCCCGGTGTCCTCTGGTCCCCGGCCTCCGGCGCGGCCGACCCCGCGCCCCTGGTCCTGATGGCCCACGGCGGCGGCAACCACAAGAAGCACCCGGCGATGTCCGGCCGCGCCCGACTCCTGGTGGCCGGCTGCGGCTTCCACGTCGCCGTCATCGACGCACCCGGCCACGGCGACCGGCCGCGCACGGCACACGACGAGGCGGAGATCGCCGCCCTGTACGCGGCCCGGGCGGCGGGCGAGCCGGAGGGCCCGATCGTCGTGCGCTACAACGACCACCTGGCGGAGCAGGCGGTGCCCGAGTACCGGGCGCTGCTGGACGCCCTCCAGGAGCTCCCGGAGATCGGCGCCGACGGGCCGGTCGGCTTCTGGGGCATCAACATGGGCACCGCGATCGGCATCCCCTTCGTGGCGGGCGAACCCAGGATCTCCGCCGCCGTCTTCGGCCAGCACTGGCCCGACACCCTGGCCGAGCAGGCGAAGCGGATCACCGTCCCGATCGAGTTCGACCTCCAGTGGGACGACGAGCACATCACGCGCGAGGAGGGCCTCGCCCTGTTCGACGCCTTCGCCTCGAAGGAGAAGTCCCTGCACGTGAACTCGGGCAGGCACAAGGACCTCCCCCGCTTCGAGGCCGACAGCGCGGCCCGCTTCTTCGCCCGGCACCTCGGCGGCCCCACCACCCGGCCGGCCTGAGCTGATCTGAGAAGGACAGCGGCAGAAGGGGGCGACTCAGGAGTCGGACGGCCCGATCTCCCCCGCGAAGACGATGACCTGGTCGATGAGGTTCCGCCGCAGGTGGACGACGTCCGTTCCCGCCAGGCGGGGGCCTCCGTCCGGCGTGGTGAAGACCCACTGGTACCGGGCCCACTCGTCGGGCATGTCCACCGCCGAGCAGCGCGCCATCGTGCCGGTCCCCGCCGGGTGGCGCCGGATGTCCAGCACGAACCGCTCGACCGCGGCGATTCCCTCGCTGCGACCCAACGGCCCCCAGAAGACCACGTCCGAGGTCAGGGCCTGGGAGAGGAGGGCAGTCACATAGCTGTCGTCCGAGGCGTTGAACGCGGAGATGAAGGTGTCGATCGCGGAGCGTGCCATCTCTTCCTGCATGCCCTAGTAATACCAGCCGTTGCGGGTGCGCTCGTCCCGCGTGGGTGCTCGGGGTGGTGCGCCGGCTGGGCTTCGAGCCCGCCTGAAGGTCTCCCGATGTCTCCCGACGTTTCCCGACGGCCTCCCGACGTCTCCCGACGGCCTTGCGGCGGCGTCAGTTCCGCGGGTTGGTGCGGCGGGTGGGTTCGGCCGTGGTCGGGTCCTCGGGCCAGGGGTGGCGGGGGTAGCGGCCTCGGAGTTCGGCGCGGACGGCTCGGTAGCCCTCGCGCCAGAACGACGCCAGGTCGCCGGTGACGGCGGCGGGGCGGCCGGCCGGGGAGAGCAGGTGGATGGTGACGGGCACCCGCCCGGCGGCCAGGGCGGGGGTCGTGGTCCAGCCGAAGAGTTCCTGCAACTTGACGGCCAGGACCGGGCGTTCGGTGCCGTAGTCCACCCGTATCTTCGAGCCGGACGGGACGGTGATGCGTTCCGGTGCGAGTTCGTCCAGGCGGCCCGCTTCGCCGGTGCCCCAGGGGAGGAGGCGTTGGAGGGCGGCCGTGGTGTCGATCCTCGCGAGGTCGGCGCGGCGGCGGGCGCGGGAGAGTTCGGGCTCCAGCCATTCCTCGGCGCGGTCGAGCAGTGCCTCGTCGGAGACGTCGGGCCAGGGGTCGCCGAGGGCGGTGCGGAGGAAGGCGAGGCGTTCGCGGAGGCCGGAGGTGAAGGTCAGCACCTCGCTCACGCCTTCGCGGGAGAGGCCTTCCAGGAGGGCGGCGCGGACGAGTGCCCGGTCGGGGCGGTTGAGGGGCTTCTCGGCGAGTTCGATGGCGCCGAGGGATTCGACCCGGCGGGAGACGACCTCGCCTCGGCGGGTGTCCCAGTGGACTTCCTCGCGGGCGCTCACGAGCGAGGCGCCGGCCTGGAGGGCGGTGGACTCGTCCAGTGCCGCGGCGTGCAGGACCCGGGCGGAGTGCGAGCCCGCCGGGCGGTCGGCGACGGCGACGGCGAGCCAGGGGAGGGCGCCCAGGGCGGTGCCGGGGGCGAGTTCGGCGGCCGTGCCGGAGGCCATCAGGTACGGGCTGCGTTCGCCGGGGGCGGGCCGTTCGACCCGGGCGCGGGCGATGCGTTCGGGGAAGGCGAGGGCGACGACGAGTCCGACGGCGGTCGCGTCGGGCAGGGCGGTCGCGGGTTCGTCGGAGGTGGCGCGCCGCAACCGGCGGACTTCGTCGCGCCAGCGGCCGGCGTACGGGTCCCGGGAGTCCCTCACCGCCCGCCACACCGCGCCGAGGTCGTCGCCGAGGGCACGCGGCGGCTCCTCGGAGAGCAGGGCGACCACTTCGGCGGCCCGCCGCGCGCCGACGGCCGCCGCCCCGTCGACCAGGGCGCGGCCCAGTCGGGGGTGCAGCCCGGTGCGAGCGAGCCGGACGCCGCGATCCGTGGCCCGGCCGTCGGGGGAGACCGCGCCGAGGGCGGTCAGGGTCTGCCGGGCGGCGGCCATCGCCCCGGCGGGCGGGGCGTCGGGCAGGGCGAGGCCGGTGGCGTCCGGGTCGCCCCAGCAGGCGGCCTGGAGGGCGAAGGAGGTGAGGTCGGCGAGGGCGATCTCGGGGGTGGGGAAGCGGGCGGCGAGGGCGTCCTCGGCCTCGTTCCAGCAGCGGTAGACGGTGCCGGGGGCTTCGCGCCCGGCCCGTCCCGCGCGCTGGCGGGCCGCGGCGAGCGAGGCCCGTACGGTGACCAGCCCGGCCAGTCCCCGCGCGTGGTCGGTGCGCGGCTCCCGGGCGAGTCCGGCGTCGACCACGACCCGCACGCCGGGCACGGTGAGCGAGGACTCGGCGACGGCGGTGGCGAGGACGACCCGGCGTGCCGCGGACGGCGTCAGGGCGGCGTCCTGGACGGCCTGTGGGGCGCGGCCGTGGAGTTGCAGCACGTCGGCCGGTACGCCGTTCAACTGCCCGGCGACCCGGGCGATCTCGCCGACCCCGGGCAGGAAGCAGAGCACGTCCCCGTCCTGCTCGCCCAACGCCCGCCGCACCACGGCCGCGACGTGGTCGAGCAGCGCCGGATCGACCCTGGTCCCGTGCGCGGGCCGGACGGCGCGCGGCGGCGGCGCCCACACCACGTCGACCGGGTGGGACACCCCGTGCGCCTCCACCACCGCTGCGCCGCCGAGGAGTTCGGCCCAGGCCTCGGTGTCGGAGGTGGCCGAGGCGCAGACCAGCCGCAGTTCCGGCCGCAGCGCCGCCCGGACGTCGAGCAGGAAGGCGAGCGCGGTGTCGGCGTCCAGGTGCCGTTCGTGGCACTCGTCCAGGACGACCACGTCCACCCCGGGCAACTCCTGGTCGCGCTGGAGGCGTTGCAGCAGTACCCCGGTGGTGACCACCTCGACCACGGTGTCGGCGCCGACGCGCCGGTCCCCGCGCACGGTGTAGCCGACCTCGCGTCCCACGGACGAGCCGAGCAGCCAGGCCATCCGCCGGGCGGCGGCCCGGACGGCGAGCCGGCGCGGCTCGGCGACCAGCACCCGGCGCACCGGCCGGCCGTCGGAGAGCAGCCCCGCCAGGGCGAGCGGCACCAGTGTCGTCTTCCCGGTGCCGGGCGGGGCGGCGAGGACGGCCGTGCCGTCCCCGTCCAGGGCCTCGTGCAGCGCGGGGAGGGCGGTGCGGACCGGGAGTTCGCGCCAAGCGGGGTTCAAGGACCTCAGCCCCGCTCGGTGACGAAGATCGCCGTGCCGGGGATCAGCCGCCCGCGCAGCGGGGACCAGCCGCCCCACTCCTGCTCCAGCCCGGCCGGCCACTCGGGCTCGACCAGGTCGATCAACCGGAAGCCGGCGGCGACGAGCTCGCGGACCCGGTCGCCCAGGGTGCGGTGGTGCTCGACGTAGGTGGCGTGGCCGTTCTCGTCCTGCTCGACGTACGGGGTGCGGTCGAAGTAGGAGGACATCGCGGTCAGGCCCTCGACGCCGGGCTCGTCGGGGAAGGCCCAGCGGATCGGGTGGGTCACCGAGAACACCCAGCGCCCGCCGGGCCGCAGTACCCGGTGCACCTCGCGCATCAGCCGCTCGGTGTCGGCGCTGAACGGGACGGCGCCGTAGGCGGAGCAGGCGAGGTCGAAGGAGGCGTCCGCGAAGGGCAGGACGGCCGCGTCGGCCTGGACGACGGCCACGGGCCGCACGCCCCGGCCGAGGTCGATCCGGCGGGAGTGCTGGAGCTGGCGGTAGGAGATGTCGAGGGCGACGGGGCGGGCGTCGCGGGCGGCCAGCCAGCGGGAGCACTGGGCGGCGCCGGCGCCGATCTCCAGCACGTCCTTGCCCGCCACGTCGCCGAGCAGGCGGGCGTCGGCCTCGTCCAGGCCCTCGGGGCACCAGGTGAAGCGGTCGTCGCCGAGGAACTCGCCGTGCTCGTCCTGGTACTCGTCGGCGTTGCGGTCCCACCAGTGCCGGCTGGCCCGGCTGCTCTCGCCGACCCCGGCCTCGCGCCGGACCGCGTCGTCGCCGTCCTCCTCCTCGAACTCGTCGAACTCGGCAGCCCCTGCGGGGGAGGTGTCAAGATCGTGAAGGGACGACTGGGGGGTGGTGGCCACGGTGACAATGCCCATCGCGTAGGGTATGGAGTGCGGAAGCGCCGCTGCCGCGAAACGGCCCGATCAGGGCCGGATCCTGGCGGTGGCATCCGGGGACAGGGCCCCTTCGTGCGCCACCGCGAGGTGCGCAATCGGAGGATATGGCCTGATCCGTACCGGGCTCCACCGTCTTGCCTCTTCTGGCGTTGACCGTGCCTGGCCGTCCCCGTATGCTACAAGTTGCGCTGCGGGCCTGCGCGCCTCGGACGGAGCAGGTCGCGCTCGCATCTGTCGAAGACCCCACGGTCGCAAGACGGACGCCGGTTTCTCGTTGTTCACGGGAGTTCCGGTGTGCCGTGTTCTTGGCTGTCCGGCTTTCGGTGGGAGCGATACGGGCCCTCCGCGTGGCATTACCTACGACTTTCATGTCCGTACCGGAGCCCTTTTCCTAATGACGAGCCCCACCGACTCCTCCCTCAGCACCACCCCGCAGGTCGCGGTCAACGACATCGGCGACGCGGAGGCCTTCCTCGCCGCCATCGACGAGACCATCAAGTACTTCAACGATGGCGACATCGTCGAGGGCGTCATCGTGAAGGTCGACCGTGACGAGGTCCTCCTCGACATCGGTTACAAGACCGAGGGCGTCATCCCGTCCCGCGAGCTCTCGATCAAGCACGACGTTGACCCGCACGAGGTCGTCGCCGTCGGTGACAACATCGAGGCCCTGGTTCTCCAGAAGGAGGACAAGGAGGGTCGTCTGATCCTGTCCAAGAAGCGCGCTCAGTACGAGCGTGCCTGGGGCACGATCGAGAAGATCAAGGAAGAGGACGGCATCGTCACCGGTACCGTCATCGAGGTCGTCAAGGGTGGTCTCATCCTCGACATCGGCCTCCGGGGCTTCCTCCCCGCCTCGCTGGTCGAGATGCGCCGCGTCCGCGACCTCCAGCCCTACGTGGGCAAGGAGCTCGAGGCCAAGATCATCGAGCTGGACAAGAACCGCAACAACGTGGTCCTGTCCCGCCGTGCCTGGCTGGAGCAGACCCAGAGCGAGGTCCGCCAGACCTTCCTCACCACCCTCCAGAAGGGTCAGGTGCGCTCCGGCGTCGTCTCCTCGATCGTCAACTTCGGTGCCTTCGTGGACCTGGGTGGCGTCGACGGCCTGGTGCACGTCTCCGAGCTGTCCTGGAAGCACATCGACCACCCGTCCGAGGTTGTCGAGGTCGGCCAGGAGGTCACCGTCGAGGTTCTCGACGTTGACATGGACCGCGAGCGCGTCTCCCTGTCGCTGAAGGCGACCCAGGAGGACCCGTGGCAGCAGTTCGCCCGTACCCACCAGATCGGCCAGGTCGTTCCGGGTAAGGTCACCAAGCTGGTTCCGTTCGGTGCGTTCGTCCGCGTGGACGAGGGCATCGAGGGCCTGGTCCACATCTCCGAGCTGGCCGAGCGCCACGTCGAGATCCCGGAGCAGGTCGTCCAGGTCGGCGACGAGATCTTCGTCAAGGTCATCGACATCGACCTCGAGCGTCGTCGCATCAGCCTGTCGCTCAAGCAGGCCAACGAGGCCCTGGGTGCCAACCCGGCCGAGGTCGAGTTCGACCCGACCCTGTACGGCATGGCCGCCTCGTACGACGACCAGGGCAACTACATCTACCCGGAGGGCTTCGACCCCGAGGCGAACGACTGGCTGGCCGGCTTCGAGAAGCAGCGTGAGGAGTGGGAGCGCCAGTACGCCGAGGCGCAGTCCCGCTTCGAGCAGCACCAGGCCCAGGTCATCAAGAGCCGCGAGGCCGACGCCGAGGCCGCTGCCGAGGGTGGCGACGCCGTCGCCGCCGCTGCCGGTGGCTCCTACTCGTCCAGCAGCGACGAGGGCTCGGGCGCCCTGGCCTCCGACGAGGCCCTGGCCGCCCTGCGCGAGAAGCTGGCGGGCGGCCAGAGCTGAGGCTCTCGCCCCCCACTAGCTGACAGCTAGGGAACGGGCCCCATCCGGATCACTCCGGGTGGGGCCCGTTTCGCGTTTCCGGTCGACCTCGCGCTGTCCGGCTCCGGGTTCTCGGGTGTTCCGCGCCTTCTCCCAAGCCTTCGTTTTCCGGTTTGACTTATGTGTGGTTTATGTGAAGGGAAATGTGAGATGAGGCTCATTGCCCTGCTATAGGCCGGAGTTCGGGTTGCACCTACATTGAGTGGAGCTGCCCGAAAGGCTCCTTCATGCGCATGCGCAACCCCTCCTCCGCCGTCCCCGCCGCTGTGGTCGGTGGCCGGCTCGCCGCGATCGGCCGGTTCTGTTTCCGCCACCGTCGCTGGGTGCTCGGCTTCTGGGCCGTGGTCCTCGTCGTCGGGGTGCTGATCGGCGGCCGGGTGTTCGAGGGGTCGGTGGCCGGGGCGTCCTCCGCGACCGCCGAGGCGGACCGGGGCAGTGCGGTGGTCGCCGCGGCCGACCCGGTCAAGGGGACGCTGACCGCGGTGGTGGACGGCAGACCGGTGGACGATCCGGCCGTCCGGGCCGCCGTGCAGAAGGCCACCGCCGAGATCGCGGCCCTGCCGGGGGTCGCCGGCGCCCAGGACCCGTACGGCTCCGGCCCGGGCGCGGCCGCACTGCGGGCCGCCGACGGCAGGGCCGGCCTGGTCAGCGTGCGGATGGCCGACACCGCGACCTCGGCGCAGACCGACGCGGCCACCCATCGGCTGGCCGCCCTGAACGGCGCGGGCGGGGCGCACGTGACCGTCGGCGGGGACCTGGTCCTCCAGCAGGAGGTCAAGAAGCAGACCGAGCAGGACACCCGCTTCGGCGAGATGGTGACCCTGCCGCTCACCCTGGTCGTCATGGTGCTGGTGTTCGGCGGTCTGGCCGCCGCCGCGCTGCCGGTGATCGGCGCCGTCGCCTCGGTGGGCGGGGCGCTGCTGGCCATGTTCGGGTTCAGCCGGATCATGGACATCGACACCAGCGTGCTGCCGATCGCCACGGTGCTGGGGCTCGGGCTCTCGATCGACTACGCGCTGCTGATGGTGAATCGTTTCCGCGAGGAGCGCGGCCACGGCGCGGGCATCGCCGCAGCCGTCGAACGCACCGCCGCGACCGCCGGACGCACCGTCGCCTTCTCCGGACTGACCGTGGCCGTCGCCCTGTCCGGCCTGTTCGTCTTCACCAGTCCGGTGCTGGGCGCGGTCGCCGCCGCCGGGGTGAGCGTGGTGGTGATCGCGGTCGCGGCCGCGCTCACCCTGATCCCCGCCCTGCTCGGCTTCGCGGGCGGCCGGATCAGGACACCGAGCGCACCCGTCCCGGACGAGGGCTTTTTCAGCCGTACCGTGCGCCGGGTCCGCAAGCGGGCGGTGCTCGTCACCCTCGCCTGCGTGGGCGTGCTGATGGCGGCCGGGGCGCCGTTCCTGCATGCCGACATGCGCAGTTCCGGTGCCGCCGTGCTGCCCGCCTCCTCAGCCGGCCGGCAGGTCGCGGAGGCGATCGACCAGCGCTTCCCGCAGATCGCGGCCGCGCCGATCACCGTGGTGGTCGAGGGCGGGGCGCCGGTGGCGCAGGCGTACGCGGACGAGGTGGTGGCCAAGCTGCCGGGCGTCAGCGGGGTCCGGGCCGTGACGCCGGTGAGCGGGGCGGTGTCGACCGTCGACGTGCTGGTGCACGGGGACCCGCAGGGCGCCACGGCCAAGCAGGTGGTGGACGAGCTGCGGGCCGACCGGGGCGGGTTGACGACCTACGTCACCGGCGGCGCGGCCTCGGTGGTGGACTTCCAGGACGAGCTGCTGGCGCGCGGGCCGTGGGCACTGGGCCTGGTCGCGGTCGGGACGCTGGTGCTGCTGTTCCTGATGACCGGCTCGGTGGTGATGCCGGTCAAGGCGCTGCTGATGAACCTGCTGTCGCTGGGCGCCTCGCTCGGCGCGCTGACCCTGGTGTTCCAGGACGGCTGGTTGAGCGGGCTGCTCGGGTTCAGCTCGACGGGCGGGCTGGAGACCTTCATCCCGGTGCTGGTCTTCGCCTTCGCCTTCGGGCTGTCGATGGACTACGAGGTGTTCCTGCTCGCCCGGATCAAGGAGCTGACCGACCGCGGGTACGGCTGCGTCCGCGCGGTGGAGCTGGGCGTCCAGCGCAGCGGTCGGATCATCACCTCGGCGGCGCTGCTGATGGTGATCGTCTTCGCGGGCTTCGCGCTCGGGGACATGCTCATGGTCAAGCAGATGGGCATCGCGCTGGCGGTGGCCGTCGCGGTGGACGCCACCCTGGTGCGCTGCCTGCTGGTGCCGGCCGCGATGAGCCTGTTCGGCGAGTTCAACTGGTGGGCGCCCGCACCGCTGCGGCGGCTGCACCGGCGGTTCGGGCTGAGCGAGCACGTGGACCTGCCGGAGATCGAGCCGGCGGTGCTCCCGGCGCAGCGGCCGGCGGCCAAGGACCTGGTCGAGGCGTAGCCGGGCCGGGCGGCCGCCGCCCGGCCGGGGCGGCGGCGGATCACGCGAGGCGGTTCAGCAGGCCGACGGCGGTGCGCAGTTGCTCGCGCTCGGTGGTGCTGAGGCGGGACTCGATGGCGGTGGCGATGTGGTGCTCGCGGCGGGCGCGCTGGTCGAGCAGGGCCAGTCGGCCCGCATCGGTGGTGGCGATCAGCTGTTTGCGGCGGTCGGTGGGGTGGGGCTGCTGGGCGACCAGGCCGGCCTCGGACATCAGGGCGACGGTGCGGGCCATCGACTGGTGGCGCACCCGGCGGAGGTCGGCGAGTTCGGCGACGGTGTAGGAGCGTTCGTCGCGGACCAGCAGGCCGAGCACCGCGGCCTGGTTGGGCGGGAGGTCGTCGCTGTCGCGCAGGGTGCGGACCAGGCTGCCGAGGGCGGCGCGCAGGTCGGCGGCGAGATCCAGGGTGTCCGGGTGCGGGGCGTTGCTGGGCATGGGGGAAGTCTATCCGGAAGATGTGCAGCAAGACTGTACAGTCATGCTGTAGTATTTCCTCCATGCGAATCACGAAGTTCGGACACGCCTGCGTCCGCGTCGAGCACGACGGAACCACCCTCGTCATCGACCCCGGAGCCTTCACCGACCCCGCCGCCCTGGCCGGGGCCGACGCCGTCCTGATCACCCACGAGCACATGGACCACTTCGAGCCGTCCCGGCTGCGCGCCGCGCTGGAGGCCGACCCGGCACTGCGGGTGTGGACCAACCGCGAGGTCGCCGCCCAGCTGGACGGCGTCGGGCAGCGGATCACCGTCGTCGGCGAGGGCGACGCCTTCGAGGTCGGCGGCGTCGGGGTCTCCGTCCACGGCGAGTGGCACGCCGAGATCCACCGGGACATCCCGCTGGTGAAGAACATCGGCTTCCTCCTCGACGGCCGGCTGTTCCACCCCGGCGACTCCTTCACCGTGCCGCCGCACGCCGTGGACACCCTGCTGCTGCCGCTCGCGGCGCCGTGGAGCAAGGCCGGCGAGGTGGTCGACTACGTCCGGGAGGCGGCCCCGCGGGTGGCGGTGCCGGTGCACGAGGCGACGCTCAGCCCGATCGGGCACATGATCGCCACCCGGCTGCTCGGGCCGGACGGGCCCGGAGCCGGATCGGAACTGACCGTGCTGGGCGACGGCGAGAGCCTGGAGCTGGGCTGACGCGTCCGATCCCGCGCGGGTAGCCTGACGCCATGCTGAAGATCGGACTGACCGGCGGGATCGGCGCGGGCAAGAGCGAGGTGTCCCGGCTGTTCGCCGCGCACGGCGCGGTGATCGTGGACTCCGACCTGATCGCCCGCGAGGTGGTCGCCCCCGGGACGGACGGCCTGGCGGCCGTGGTCGCCGAGTTCGGCCCGCAGGTGCTGCGCGAGGACGGCACGCTCGACCGGCCGGCCCTCGGGGCGGTCGTGTTCGCCGACCCGGAGAAGCTCCGGGCGCTGAACGCGATCGTCCACCCGCTGGTGCGGGCCCGCTCCGCCGAACTGGAGGCGGCGGCCGCGCCGGACGCGGTGGTGGTGCACGACGTGCCGCTGCTCGCCGAGAACGGGCTGGCGTCGCTGTTCGACCTGGTCGTGGTGATCGACGCGGCCGACGAGGTACGGCTGGACCGGCTGGTGCGGCTGCGCGGAATGGCCGAGGCGGAGGCCCGGGCCCGGATGGCCGCCCAGGCCTCGCGGGCGGACCGGCTGGCGGTCGCCGACCTGGTGATCGACAACGGCGGGCCGCTGGAGGCGCTGTCGGCGCGGGTCGACGAGGTGTGGGCGGAGCTGGTGGAGCGGGCTGCCGCCTAGGGGCTAGGGGCGGCCGTCAGGCGGCGCCGAGGGGCAGTCGGGCCGGACTCGGGGCCGTGCGCGGTGAGCGGGACGAGCGCCGGGCGGCCGGCGCAGGAGGGGCATGCTGCCACACCCCGGTACCCATGGGGACGACCGTCGGATCATGTGACCGATCCGGTGGCCCGGAGGGGACTCGGAGGCCGTTCGGCGGGGAAGGGAGCATGGAGTGATGGATGATCGTTTTTCCGCCGAACCGTTGAGCGTCGAGCGCTTGGAGAGCTACTCCCGCGCCGAACAGGACCAGATCCTCGGCCCCGGCGAGGACCCGTACGGCGTCGCCTACACCGGGCTCGCCTTCCGGCCCAAGGACGTGCACTTCGGCATCCGGGCCGCCGACGGCCGGCTCGTCGCCCACACCGGGCTGCTCCCGGTCCCGCTCACCGTCGGCGGCACCGACCTGGACGCGATCGGGGTCGGCGGCGTCTGCGTCGCCCCCGAGCGGCGCGGCGAGGGCCTGGCGCACGCCGTGGTCGGCAGCGCCGTGGACCACGGGCGCGCGCTCGGCTTCCGGTACGCGCTGCTGTTCTGCCGCCCGCCGCTGGCGGCGTTCTACCGGGGGCTCGGATTCCGGGAGGTGGCCGAGGAGGTGACGGTCGAGCAGCCGGAGGGGCGGCTCGCGGTCATGCCGTTGCGCACCATGTGGCGGCCGCTGGCGGAGGGCGCCGGGTGGCCGGAGGGGCCGGTGCGGCTGCGGTCGCTGCCGATGTGAGGGCCGATCGGCCGGGGCCGCCGGGTTCGGGCGGGCTCAGGCGGGCGTCGCCCCGGTGAGTGCCGCGTGGGCGACGGCCGCCTCCGCCAGGGCGCGGATCATCGGGTGGGCGCGGGTGCCGTCGCCGGACAGCTCGGGCTGGAACAGCGAGGCCAGGAAGAACGGGTGCTCCGGCAGTTCGAGGATGCGGACCTCGCCGGACGCGTCCGCGCCGCTGAAACGCAGCCCGTGGGCGCTCAGCCGGTCCAGGTAGTCGGCGTTGAGGCCGTAGTTGCAGTGGTAGCGCTCCTGGGTGCCGGTGGCGCCCAGGGTGCGCTCGGCGAGGGTGTCGGGGGTGAGCGCGACGGCGCCCTCGTGGCCGACCAGGGAGCAGCTGAGCGGGACGATCACCTGCTGGTCGAGGTCCGGCTCCTGTTCGCCGTGGACGGCTTCGGTGATGCCGCAGACGTTGCGGGCGAACTCCAGCACCGCGTGCTGGAACCCGGCGCAGGTGCCGAGGAAGGGGATGCCGTTCTCGCGGGCGGTCCGGATCGCGGCCAGGGCGCCCCGCTCGCTGCGGTACGGGCTGCCGGGCAGCAGCCAGACGGCGTCGAAGCCGTCGAGCGCGCCCGGGGCCCCGGCGTCCTCGGTGGGGATCCAGTAGGCGTCCAGGACCAGCTGCTCGCGTTCGGCGAGGGAGGCGAGCAGGCCGGGGATGCGGGCGTGCGAGCGGACGGCGGGGGAGCGGTCGCCGACCAGGGCGATCCGGGGGGTCAGGTAGGTCACGGGGCTATCCTGACCCCGCACCCGAGATCAGCGCCAACGATGATTTCTTACACCTCGATCAGATCGGTTGATGACCGCCGTGGATCCGCAGCAACTCCGCACCTTCGTCACCGTCGCCCGGCTCGCCTCCTTCTCCGAGGCGGCCCGGGACCTCGGGTACACCCAGTCCGCGGTGTCCCAGCAGATCGCCGCACTGGAGGCGGACCTCGGCACCGCCCTGCTGGGGCGCCGTCCGGTCGCCCCGACCGCGGCGGGGCGGCGGCTGCTGGAGCACGCCGCCCCGCTGCTGGTCCGGCTGGAGGCGGCGCGCGCCGACGTCGCGCGCCTGGCCGGTGCCCCGAGCGCCCGGCTGGTGCTCGGTGCCACCCCACTGGCGGTCGGAGCGGCCCTGGGGCACGCGCTCGGCGAAGTGCGCCGGGTGTTCCCGCAGGTGGAACCCGTCGTCCAGGTGCTCGCCCAGGGCGTGCTGCCCGCCCAGGTCGCCACCGGCGAGGTCGACCTCGCGCTGATCGACGGCCTGGCCGCGCCGAGCGACCCGTTGCCGCTGCCCGAGGTCGGCCCGCTGACCACCGTCGCCGTCGACGAACAGCCGCTCGCCGTCGCCCTGCCCCTCGGGCACCCGCTGGCCGACCGCCCCGGCCTCGCCCTCGCCGACCTGTCCGCCGCCCGCTGGCTGGACGCCCCCGACCTCACCCCCACCGCGGCCCGGCTGCGCGCCGCCGCCGGCACCGACGGCTTCCGGTCCGCCACCCGCTACCGCGGCACCGACCTGCACGGGCTGCTCGCGCTGGTCGCCGCCGGGCACGGGCTCACCCTGCTGCCCGCGCCCGTCCTTGCCCGGGCACCCGGGATCGCGTCCGCCCCGATCGCCGCGCCCCGGCTGGTGCACCGCACCGAACTCCTTCACGGCAGCCTGCCGGAGGGGCCGGCGGCGCTGCTGGCGCGGCTGCTGGCGGGGTGAGGGCAGGCGGAGGGCAGGCGCGCGGTCAGGCGCGCGTGGTCAGGCCGCGGTCCGTTCGTCGCCCCGGGTGAGGAAGTCCGCGACCGTGCCGGTGAGCGCCGCCGGGTCGTCCAGCCACGGGTAGTGGCCCGCGCCCGGCTGGACGGTGAGGGTGACGTCCGGGAAGAGCGAGGCCGCCGCGGTGGCCGAGGCGGCGGTGGGCCACAGGTCCACCTCCCCGGCGAGCAGCAGCACCGGGCAGGTGAGCGCGGCCAGTCGGCGGCGCAGCTCCTCGGTGTCGGGGGTGTAGTCGGCGTAGTAGTGCTCGCTGACCGGCAGGGAGCGCTGGGCCGGGTCGGCGGCGGCGTGGGCGCGGGCCGCGGTGTCCCAGCGGCCGTACATCAGCGGCTCGAAGGCGAAGCGGTGCCGGGCGGCCTCGGCGAAGGTGGTGGCGGACCGCATCCCGTCGTACGCGACGACGGCCTCGGCGTGCCAGGGCTCGCCCGCCCGGGCGGCGATCACCTCCCGCGCGCCGGTGTCGGAGGGCAGGCCGACGGCGGCGAAGGAGGGGGTGAGCAGGGTGAGGCTGGTTAGGCGGTCGGGGTGGGCGGCCGCGTAGAGCATGGCGAGGGCGCCGCCGGCGGAGTGGCCGAGCAGGTCGATCCGGTCCAGGCCGAGGTGGCGGCGCAGTGCCTCGACGTCGGCGACCAGGCGGTCGACCCGGAAGCTCGCGGGGTCGGCGGGTGTCCCGGAGGCGCCGGTGCCGCGGGTGTCGGGCAGGATCAGGGTGCGGTGGGCGCTCAGGCCGCCGAGGTCGCCGAGGTACTCGGCGGCGCGGCCGGGGCCGCCGGGGAGGCAGAGCAGCGGCGGGCCGTCGCCCAGGGTGCGGAAGGCCAGGTCGGTGCCGTCGTACGAGGTGAGGAACTCCATGGCGGACAGCCTGGAGGGCCGGCGCGCGCACGGCTATCGTTCAGCCAGGACTGAATGATCGAGGACCGGGTGATCGAGGACCGGGTGATCGAGGGGCGGTGGCCGCGTGGCGGTGGAGATCCGGCTGTCGGCGGCGGAGGTCGCCCGGGTGCGGTTCGCGGTCTCGCCGCTGGCCGAGACGGTGCTCGGGCTGCGGCTGACGCTCGGGGTCGGCGGGCACGACGTGCACCGGGGGTGGGTGCGCGGGGCCCGGCCGCTGCTCGCCCGCGAGCCCGAACTGCCGCTGCTGCGCGCCCTGTTGGCCGGGTGCCTGCCGTCCTTCCTGTTCCCGGTGCCGGAGGTGCGACTGCCCTCCTTCGAGGCCGAACTGGCCGGGCTGCGGGCGACCGATCCGGCGTACGCGGCGGCCGAGTGCGTCGCCGCGCTGGGCGCTGCCCGGGCACGTGAACTGCCGGACACCGCTGAGCTGTTGAGCCGGGTCGCCGATGCGCTGGAGCGCTTCCACGGTGCGCTGGTCGCCCCGCACTGGGGGCGGATGCGGGCCCTGCTGGAGGCGGACCTGGGCCGCCGGGCGGTGACCCTGGTGGACCGCGGGGTGGAGGGGCTGTTCGCCGAGCTGCACGGTGATGTCGTCTGGAGGGAGGGCGAGTTGCTGGTGCACGGCCGCCGTCGCACCGGGTCGGTGTGGACGGTCGAGGCGGGCGGGCACGGCCTGGCCCTGCTGCCGTCGGTCTTCGGCTGGCCGGACGTGATCGTCGACCACTCCCCGCGCGCCGCCGCCTCGATCCGCTACCCGGCGGCCGGCGTCGGGCTGTTGTGGGAGGAGCCCCGGCCGTCCTCCGCCGGGCTGGCCGCCGTGCTGGGGCGCACCCGGGCGGAGCTGCTCGCCGTGCTCGGCGAGCCGTTGAGCACCCCGCAGCTCGCCGAGCGACTCGGTGTCACCCCGAGCGCCGTCTCCCAGCACCTCGGCGCACTGCGCGGCGCGGGGCTGGTGGCCACCCGGCGGAGCGGGCGCAACGCGCTGCACCTGCGGACGGCGGTGGGGGCGGTGCTGGTGGGGGAGGCGGGCGCCGTTCGGCCGGGGTCCGGGGGCTGAGGGCCGGAGCCCCCGCCGGGGTCGGGCGGGCGGGTCCGGCTCCGGCGGGGCCGGGCGGATGTGGAGGGGGTGGACACCACTCGTTCACGTCCCGGACCTGACGGTCGTCGTGCGGGCGGTGCTGTCATGGGCACAGTCGCCCGGCGAACGGCCGGGCCGGACCGGGAGAGCTTCCCCCATGATGCTCCGTCAGCGTCTCACCGTCATCGCCGCGGTGGCCGCCCTCGCCGCCGCCGGACTCGCCACCGGCACCGCGCAGGCCGCCACGGCCACCCACAGGCCGGGCAAGTCCGGTGGCACGGCCGCCAGTTGTTCGCAGGCGTACCTGCCGCTGCCCGACCCGTCCTGCACCCCCGGCGCGTACAACCCGGCGGTCACCCAGGCCACCATCGGCCAGACCATCTGCGTCTCCGGCTGGACCGCCACCGTGCGCCCGCCGACCAGCTACACCAACGCGTTGAAGACCCAGCAGATCGCCCAGTACGGCTACTCGGACACCAACCCCTCGGACTACGAGGAGGACCACTTCGTCCCGCTGGAACTCGGCGGTGACCCGCGCGACCCGCGCAACCTGTGGCCCGAGCCGCGCTACGGCAACGAGCCCGCGCAGAGCAAGGACTCGGTCGAGACCAGATTGAAGAACGCGGTGTGCGGCCACAAGGTGACCCTGGACGCCGCCCGCAGCGCGATCGCCGGCGACTGGACCACGGCGCTCAGCCGCCTGGGGCTGTGACCCCGCGGGGTTGAGGGGATGCCGCCAGGTCCGTCCGGTCCCCTGTGCCGGACGGGCCTGGCGGCGGTCTGTCGGTACGTCAGGCGCAGCCGGGGAAGGCCGCGCAGAGCGGGGCCGTCATGCCGGTGGCGACGTACTTGTCCTCGGGCGCCTTCCAGGCGTCCTTGGGCTGGGCGCCGCCCTTGGCGCTCGCCCAGACGGACAGTTCGGTGACCGCCCCGCCGCCCAGCACGACGTACTCGTGCAGGGTGGCGGTGGAGCCGTCCGGCTGCGGGGCCGTGACGGTGGCGGCGAAGTAGGGCGCGTCGGTCGCGCTGGTCACCTTGACCGTGGCGCCCGGCGTCGTCCGCGCGCAGTTCGTCACGGCCTCGACCAGGCCGCGCTCGATCGCTTTGGCGGTCTGGGCGTTGCCGCTGCTGTGGGTCGGGTCGCCCCAGAAGTCCACGGTCTGCTGGGCCGTCCAGCGGTCCCCGCCGAAGCCGACGGCGGCCTTGGCCCGCGCCGCGCCGTCGGTGTACATGTACTCGTCGCCCTTGGGCGGCGCGGCGTGGCACAGCTCCATGCCCTTGAAGCCGATCGGTCCGGTGACCGGCTTGGCGTTGGCCGCCAGCGGGGCGAAGTGGTAGGTCTCGTCCATCGGGATGCTCTTGGTGTCCGCCCAGGCCTTGGCCGGGACACCCTTGCCCTGGTCGGCGCCGGTGCTGG
Organism: Kitasatospora sp. NPDC040550; assembly: GCF_055594965.1. Lineage (NCBI taxonomy): Bacteria > Bacillati > Actinomycetota > Actinomycetes > Kitasatosporales > Streptomycetaceae > Kitasatospora > Kitasatospora sp. NPDC040550. The sequence goes on from NZ_JBVIWC010000041.1 coordinate 28,279, forward strand.
GCTTGGCGCCCTCGCCGGTGGGCCTGGCCGTGCCGGTGGCGGGCGCCGCGGTGGTCGGCGCCGCCGGGGCGGCGCTCCGGCCGCCGTCCTGGCCGCCGTCGTCCGGTCCGCAGGCGCTCAGGGCGCCCGCGCAGAGCAGGGCGGCGGCGGTGACGGTGACCAGGCGGGTGCTGCTGCGCACGTGACGATTCCTCGGGTGTCCGGTGTCGTGGAGCGGGGCCGGGGCCGGTGGCGCGCCGGCCACCCGGCCCCGCCGCCCGGCCGACCCGTGACTGCGGGCACTCGGCATGGCTGTTCCCCCCGTTGCTGCTGCCGTCAGGCCCCCTGGCTCCGCAGCTCACCGCGGGTCTGAGGAACGGTCAGAGCGGCTGCCGCGTCGACGGCGGACGAAACCTATGACACGGCGGCGCCGGTCGCAAAGCGGGATTCCGCCCGGCGCGCGGGCGAATGCGGCGGTTGCAGCGGGCTGGTGGTGAACATGTGTGCGACCGCGGCGGAACCGATGTCCGGCGGGGGAGTGCCGTCGGGGCGGTCGATGGGCGGCCGGATCCCTTGGCGGGCACCGGATCCAGGGCTCCGGGGCCGGGAAGCGGCGGTGGGTCGTGCCCGTTCGGGGCGGCGCCGGCCCGCCCCGGCCGGGTCGCCGATGCCAAGGCTTCCTCCCGGCCGCGGGGCGGATGTGATCCCACCCACGGTCCGGGTCGGGGCAGGTCGCGCGGGGTGTCCGCCCCGTTACGGCTGCGGGGTGCCCGGCCGGTTTCGGCTGCGGGGTGTCCGGCCCGTCACGGCTGCGGGTGGGTGCCCGGGACGCCGAGTTGGGCGGCGAGCCAGGGGAGGGCCTGGGCGAAGGTGGCGGAGCCGGTCTGCCAGCTGTGCTTGCCGGAGCCGACGGCGGCGGTGGTGCGGATGCCGTCCTTCCTGGCGGCCGCCTCCAGGGCCTTCGCGGACTCGATCTGGCCGTGCTCCTCGTCGCCCTGCCCGAAGTAGCCGGAGACGCCCTGGTACTTGGGGTGGTGGGCGAGCACCGTCAGCGGGTCGTGGGCGGCCCAGGCGGCCGCGTTGCCGCCGTACAGCTCCTGGACGGTGTGGTCCTTGTCGCCGATGTACGGGCCCTTGTCGCCGGAGAAGTCGCCGAAGTGGGTGAAGACATCGGGGTGCTCGACGACCAGGTCGACGGCGCAGGTGCCGCCCATCGACCAGCCGGCCACGCCCCACTTGTGCGGGTCGGTGGCGGCGTTGAAGGTCTTCTGGACGTACGGGGGGACGTCCTTGAGCAGGTGGCTCTCGGAGTTGCCGTGCGGGCCGTCCACGCACTCGGTGTCCACCCGGAAGCCGCCGGTGGCGTCCACGAAGACCAGGATCGGGGCGAAGCCGTTGTGCTTCGCGGCGAACTCGTCGGCGGTCTTCACCGCGTTGCCCGAGCGGATCCAGTTGTCGGGCGCCGCGAACTCGCCGCCGATCATCTCCAGCACCGGCAGCTTCGGCCGGGTCTTGCTGCGGAACCAGGCGGGCGGCAGGTAGACCAGCTCCTGGCGGTGGGTGAAGCCGCTCGCGGTGTCCGGGATGTCGACCTGGACGATGCGGCCGGTCGTCGTCTTCCCGTGGATCGAGGAGACCTCGGCCAGGGTGATCTGGTCCGGCAGCGGCTGCCCGCTGAGCTCGCCGATCGCGTCGTCGACCGTCGGGTAGTAGCCGGTGGCGATGTTCACGCTGTTCGCGGCGCAGAACAGCGCCAGCAGGACGGTCGGCACCACCAGCGCCCGCCGCCACCAGCGCGCGCCGCGCCAGCCGAAGCCCAGGACGGCGAACGCCGCGATCGCCACCCCGCTCCACAGCCACACCCCGAACGGGATCGGGTCGGTGATCCCGGACAGCGTGAGGACGGCGACGGCGAGCAGCGCGGTGACCGCCAGCGCCGTACCGAGCGCGATCGGCCCCCACTTGCGCTGCCACGCCCGGTCCCGCAGGCCCACCGCGGTCAGGAACAGGGCGAGGGCGGCGGCCTGGACGGTCCAGGGGAACCAGCCGTCGAGCAGCGAGACGTTCATGCGCGGAGGCTAGGGGCGGTGGATGAGAAGGGGCTGAGAGACTGACCGTTCGCTGGTGGTTCGCTGACCGCCACCTGGGAGTGCGGGGCGTGGCCGCCGTCGCGGTAGCACCCGTCCGCTGCCGGGCGCCGGGCCGACATCCGGACGGGACGGCTCTCAGCCGGCCGGACAGGCTTCGATCAGCGCATCGACCACAACGCCGATCGAGGGACGCGCGGTCGAGGTGGAACGCCAGACGGCGAAGACCCGGCGCCGCGGGGCGTCCACCAGGGGCACGAACCGTACCGGAGCGGCGGCCGGTTCACGTCCCAGGCGCGGGATGATGGCGATTCCCAGCCCTGCCGCGACCAGCGCCAACTGCGTGGGGTGTTCCGAGGCGGTGTGGGCGATGCGGGCACGCTTGATGTTGCGCACCAGCCATGCGTGGCACAGCTGCCCGTCGCTCGAGGTGATCCAGTGCTCATCACCGAGGTCGGCCAAGCTCAGCGTCGGGCGGCCGGCGAGCCGATGGTCCGGGGGCAGGGCGATGTCGTAGGTGTCGTCGAGGAGGGCGCGGTGGTCCAGCCCCTGGGGCAGGGCGAGCGGATCACCGGTCCAGTCCTCGACGACGGCCAGGTCGAGCAGCCCGCGCCGCACCGCCGGGACGGCTTCGTACGGTTCCTGCTCCCGCGCCGACACCGTCAGGTCCGGGTACCGGGCCCGCAGGGCCCGCAGGGCCGACGGGAGCAGCGCGCGGGCGGCGGTGGGGAAGGCCGCGATCGTGAGGTCGCCGGTCACCAGTCCGTGGTGCTGCGCCATCGTCGCCATGACGCGTTCCACGTGCGCGAGCAGTTCCGCGGCCTCCCCGGCGAGCAGGGTGCCGGCCTCGGTCAGGCGAATGCCCCGGCCCTGACGTTCCGCCAGGTGGGCGCCGGTCTCCTGCTCCAGTCGCGCCATCTGCTGCGAGACCGCCGACGTGGTGACGTGCAGGAGCCGGGCCGCGCCCACGACGGATCCGGTCGTCGCCACCGCGTGCAGCACCCGCAAGCGTTCGAGGTTCAACATCTCAGTGATGCTACGAGGTGCAGTCAAGAAACATTCACTTGTGCTGTCCGGTGATCGAACCCAGAGTGGGCGCGTGCAACAGGCCATCGCGAATGGCGACGGGGGTATGCCGAGTGACGTCTCGGCGTGCACGTCATTCGGCCTTCTGCACGCGTCCGGCCGAACGGAACGGGGAGATCCGGCGCGCAGCATCCTCCGCGAGACCACGGATCCTGCGGCGGCCGCTGCTGCCACCCCGGCCGGCGGTGCCGCTCCTGCCCCACCCGCCGACCCGTCAGTCGGCGGGTGGGGCAGGACGGGCACCCCGGAGGTCCCGCGGGACGGGCACCCCGGAGGTCGCGCGGGACGGCCCGGGAGGCGGCTGGGAGCGGGGTCGCGCTCGGACGGTGCACTCGGTGTGCGGGCGGGGTGCCGCGCTCGGACGTGCACTCGGTGTGCGGGGTGCCGCGCTCCCCGACGGTGCGGTGAGCGCGTGCCCCCAGCGGATGCAGCCGTCCGCTACAGCCGGGTGCGGGCGTAGGCGGCGAGGCGGCGGAGGGCGGCGTGGGCGGGCGGGCCCCAGGTGGTCTTGCCGCCGGGGCGGCCGTGGCGGCCGGCCTCGCCGATGTGGACGCCGCCGAGGGCGCGCATGACGGCCCAGCCGCGGGCGCGGCGCAGGGTCGCCGGGTCCTGGGCAGGCCGGTAGGCCCGGTGGAACAGCTCGACGCCGCCGTCCGGGAGCAGGGACCAGGCGGCGGCGAGGTCGCCGGCCGGGTCGCCCGCGCAGAGTTCGCCGAAGTCGACGACGCCGCAGAGGGTGCCGTCGGCGGTGAGGACGTTGGCCGGGTGGAGGTCGCCGTGGACCCACAGCGCCGGGCCGGCCCAGGTGGGCGCCGTGACGGCGTCGTCCCAGACGGCGCGGACGGCCTCCGGGTCGGGGACCAGCCCCATGGCGGCGGCCGAGGCGAGCCCCCTGGTGACGTGCTCGGCCTGGTCGGCCAGTGGCCCGCCCCTGGCGCCGGTGGGTGCCGACGCGGGGGCGGGCCGGTGCAGGGCGGTCAGGAAGGCGGCCAGGGATTCGGCCGACGCCTCGGCGCGGGTGGCGGGGGCGAGGTCGGCGGGCGTGCCCGGTACCCAGGTGGTGACCAGCCAGGGGTGGGGGAATCGCTCGGACGGCTCACCGAGGCGCCGGGGTGCCGGGATCGGCAGCGGGAGGGGCTGGGGGAGGGCGGGCAGCTAGTCATGTTCCTTGCGCAGCAGGGCTCCTGCCGTCTCCGTCTCCCAGGGCAGCCGGACGGCGAGGTCCTCGCCGAGCCGCCACATCTGGTTGGTCCAGCCGAGCGCACCGAGCCGCAGCGGAAGGTCGGCCAGGTCGGGGTGCTGGTCGCGCAGGAGCTGCCGGACCAGGTCCTCGGTGATCTCGATCTCGGTACGGGGCATGGAGGGAAGGGTAGTTGGGTGCCGTGAGACGGCTTACGCCTAGGGGGCCGGGATCGTGGGCGCCGTCCAGCTGGCCAGCACCCGGAGGGACTCCGCGGTCGGGGAGTTCGGCTCGACGTTGTAGACGCACAGCGTCTGCTCCGCGTCGCCCGGCACCTGGAAGGACTCGTAGGAGAAGTGCAGCTCCCCGACCAGGGGGTGGTGGTAGTGCTTGGCGCCGTGGGTGCGGCGCAGCACCCGGTGGTCGTTCCACCAGCCGGTGAACTCCGGTACCTGGAGGGTGAGTTCGCCGACCAGGTCGGCGAGCCGGCGGTCCTGCGGGTAGCGGCCCGCCTCGAACCGGAGCATGGCCACCGTCTCGGCGGCGAGCCGCTCCCAGTCACCCACGGTCTCCCGGGCCTTGGGGTCCAGCAGGTAGAAGCGGGCCAGGTTGCGGCGGTTGGCGGGCAGGGCGTCGAAGTCGGTGAGGACCTCCCGGGCGAGCCGGTTGGAGGCGAGCACGTCGGTGCGTCGGCCGAGGATGAAGGCCGGGACGCGGTCGAGCGTCTCCAGCATCAAGTACAGCCCCGGGCGGACCCGTTGGGCCGTGGCCGGGGCGCGGCGGGCGGCGGGCCGGGGGTCGGCGTGGAGGAGGTCGGTGAGGTGCTCGCGCTCGGTGTCGTCCAGGCGCAGGGCGCGGGTGATCGCGTCGACGACCTCGGGGGACGGGTTGAGGGCCCGCCCCTGCTCCAGGCGGGTGTAGTACTCGGTGCTCACCCCGGCCAGCCGGGCCACCTCGTCCCGGCGCAGCCCGGGCACCCGGCGGACCCGCCCGTCGGCGGGCAGCCCGGCGGTCTCGGGGGTGACCCGGGCGCGGCGGGAGCGGAGGAAGCCGGCGATCTCCTTGGTGCGGTCCATGACTCCATTGTCGGTGCGGGGGCGGGGTGGCGGGCGGTCCTGGGTGGCCCTGGCAGTACCTGCCTGGGCAGGGCCAGCTATGGCGTCCCGAGGGGCCGGCGCGGGGGCTGTACTGGATCTGCGGCCGACCGGGAACGGCGGCCGAAACCCACACCCCTGGAGCGTAAGAGACATGTCCACGAACACCACCTCCCTTCCGCTCGCCGGCCGCGTCGCCGTCGTCACCGGGGCTTCGAGCGGCATCGGTGCGGCCTCGGCCGAGAAGCTGGCGGCGCTGGGCGCCCGGGTCGTCGTCCTGGCGCGGCGGGCGGAGCGGCTGGCCGAACTGGTCGAGCGGATCGAGAAGAACGGCGGCAGCGCGGTCGCCATCGCCGCCGACGTGACGGACGTCGAGGCGATGCAGGCCGCCGCGGCGCGGGTGGCGGCCGAGTTCGGCGGTGCAGACCTGCTGCTGAACAACGCCGGGGTCATGCTGCCCGCCCCGATCGAGGAGCTGGCGACCGCGCAGTGGAAGCAGCAGATCGACCTCAACATCACCGGCCTGATGAACGCGATCGGCGTGTTCACCCCGCAGCTGGTGAAGGCGGCCGCCGAGCGCGGCGTGGCCGACCTGATCAACACCTCGTCCATCGCGGCGCAGAACATCTTCCCGACCTTCGCGGTGTACTCCGGCACGAAGGCGTACGTCAGCCACCTGTCCCGGACCCTGCGGGCCGAGCTGGGCGCGAAGAAGGTCCGGGTGTCGGCGGTCGAGCCCGGCATCGTCGGGACGGAGCTGCAGAGCCACGTCACCGACCAGGGCGCGCTGGACTGGCTGGAGGGCGCGAAGGCCGCCATGGAGTGGCTCACCCCGGAGGACGTCGCGGAGACCGTCGGCTTCATCGCCACCCTGCCGCCCCGGGTCAACCTCCAGCAGGTCACGGTGATGCCCACCGGCCAGCCCAGCTGAGCCGCAACCCCCACACGGGCGGCCCCGCGCACACTGCGCGGGGCCGCCCGTGGTGTTTCAGGGGGCGGTGGGGAAGTCGTCGGAGCGGATGCCGGCGATGAAGGATTGCCAGCCGTCGGGGGAGAAGGTGAGCGCGGGGCCGTGCGGGTCCTTGCTGTCCCGGACGGCGACAGTGCTGACCAGTTGGCCGAACTCGACGCAGTTGTCGTTCGGGTTGCTGGCACTCGACTTGCGCCAGGCGATGGGGAGTGTCGAGGCGACTTCGACGCAGTCCCCGCCGGAGGGGTTGCTGTAGCTGCTCTTTCGCCATTCAAGGCCGACTGACACGTGCAGGACCTCCTGAGGCTGCCAGTTGGTGTGGGCTGCCCGCGCAGCCCGGGCAGCCCACGGTACTGGGTCAGTTGGTGGCCGGGAAGTCGCCTGCTCGGAGACCGGCCACGAACGCTTGCCAGGCCTCTGGGGTGAAGCCGAGTGCGGGGCCGTGGGGGTCCTTGCTGTCCCGGACCGGGACTATGTTGTCGAGTCCGTCGGCGATCTCGATGCAGTCACCTTGGCCGTTGCTGTAGGTGCTCTTGCGCCAACCGGCCTTCTGGAATTCGTGATTCACGGGGAGTACTCCTCTGCGACTTCCCTCAACCATGCGATGGACCTCTCGGGCTGAACCGACGACGCCATAAGGCGGTGGAAGGCATCCTCGTGACGGGCGATCTCGTGAGGCCGTTCCGAGTAGATGCTGCTGGTGGTTGCCTCGGAGTACGCCACGCTGCCGGGGATGTCGTTGAACGAGAGGATGGAGAAAGAAGCGCCCATGGCCGCGTGTGCACCGGCAGAGAACGGCAGGACCTGAATGGTGATGTGTGGGTGCTCATCCGCCATCGTGGCAAGGTGATTCAACTGCTCAGCCATGGTCTGGCTGCCGCCGACCGGTCGCCGTATGACGGCCTCGCCGATGATTGCCCACAGCTGCGGAGGCTCGCGGCGATCGAGGATCTGCTGCCGATCCATCCGCAGGGCGACCCGCCGATCCACTTCTTCGGCGGATTCAGTCGGGTTCATCGCACGGATCACGTGCCGCGCATATTCCTCGGTCTGTAGAAGCCCTGGAACCAGCTCGCACTGATAGGTCTCGATCTTCGCGGCGTCGGACTCGAAGCCCACGTAGGCGCGGAACCAGTCCGGCAATGCCTCGCCGTACGCGTGCCACCAACCTTGCTGGCGGCTCTGGCGCGTCAGGCTGAGGAAGTGCTTCACCTCATCGGCCGAAGTGACGCCGTAGTGGGCCAAGAGCTTCGCGGCGTCGCGCTCTTGTAGTGGCACGAGCCCGCTCTCGATGCGGCTCAGCTTCGACGCGGACCAACCCAGCGCGGCGGCCACGTCCTTGGCGTTCATCTCGCGCGACGCGCGCAACTTGCCAAGCTCGCCGCCGAGCCTACGCCGCAGCACGGTCGGACTGCTCATGCGTCACACTCCCTGGCCGGTCGCTTCCTTGCATAGTTTGCCATCACTCCCGGAGTCCAATCTCGGTTCATGATCGAGCAATTGCATGGTGCGAGCAGTTGCATGCAATTGCTTCGCCAGGGCATGCTACAGGGAGTAGTCCTTCGGGTCGTCTGGGTGATCACGACGGGTCTACCGCCGGGCATTCCTTTGCCTCCGCTCGGCCGTCGCATGGCTTCAACCCCTCGTCCTGGAAGGTGACTTCGCCATGTCTCGAACCTCCTCCACCATCTGGCTCCCGCGCAGCCGCCGCTCGCCCGCCATCGCGCGCCAGCGGCTCGCCGTCCTCCTCTCCTCCACCCCGCACGGCGGCCGCTTCCTCGACTCCGGGCTCGTCGTCACCACCGAGTTCGTCACCAACGCCGTCCTGCACGGCACCCCGATCGGCCACCTCATCTACTTCGCCCTCGACGTCGACCCCACCCGCCTCCGTATCGAGGTCCACGACGCCCGGGGCGACCGCCTCCCCTCCCTCTCCTCGCCCGGCCTCGACGGCGAGACCGGGCGAGGCCTCCAGCTCGTCGACTCCCTCACCGAGCGCTGGGGCTGCTGCCCGCGCCGGCCCATCGGCAAGATCGTCTGGGGCGAGGTGGCCGCGTGATCGACCGGCTCCGCGACTTCTGGTTCCAGCACTGCTCCCGCGCCCCCGTCGCCCGGCTCCTCCGGGCCGAACGTCGGCGACTCGACGTGGAGTTGGCCCGTCGGTCGCCCTGTGCCTCCGCCGCCGTCCGCCGACAGCTGCTCGCCGCGATCGGCGACGCCGAATCCACCTGACCGCCGCCCCAGTCTCCCCGCGTGCTAGGTTTGAACGCGTTCAAATGGAAGGGGGAGGCATGGCCGTGGTGCCCGCGAGTGCGCGGTGGTCGGCCGGGATGGCGAGTGCGGTGCTCCTCGCGCCGCTGGTGGTCATCGCGCCGATGTACGGGGTCGGCCTGTGGCTCTTCCTCTCCGCCGTCGGACTGCTGACCTCCGCCGTCTGCGCCGCGCCGGTCTTCTACCGGCGCCAGGACCGGTTCCGGGTCGCCTGCGCCGCAGCCGGGTTCACGGTGGCTGGGGTGTGGCTGCCGCTGCTGATCCTCGGCCTCCTCGCCGCGCTCTCCCTGGGCGGATGGCCCTGGTTCCTGGCGTTCCTGTTCATGCCGGTAGCGGCGATCAGCGCGCTGATCGCCGCCTTCCAGCGGGCACGGGGGCCGGAGTACGGGCGGGCGGCGGTTGCCCTCGGCCGGGTCGCCGTAGCGGTCTCGGTGGCCGGCTGGTTCGTGCTGGCCCTCTAGCGGTTGTCCGAACTGTCCCCCTCGGGTGAGCCCGCGGAGCAGCACTCTTTCATCACTGCCCGATCGAGTGCTGTGTGGGTACCGTCGGCCCGTGATCGATCACGGAATCGCCTTTCCTCATTTCCGGCTCCACGTCGTGCCCGCCGTCGTCTCGCTGGCCAGCCCGACCTGGCAGCGGGAAGTGTGGCTCGACCGTGGGCAGTTGGAGGACCTCGACCACGTCGTCCACGTGCTCTTCGACGACTTCTGCGACGCGCACGAGCCCGCGGGCCACCTCGGCCTGAGCCTGCGCACCGAGCAGGAGGTCGAACTGATGGCCCGGCTCGGCGCCGCCTACAGCGCCGTACAGGACGCGGTCGGCGCCCGGGCTCGCGACGAGGTGTTCCTGGATGCCCCCGGCTGGCCCGACGTCGTCTCGGCGGCGGCCCGGCTGGCTCAGGTGATGCTGAGCAACGACTACCTGGCGCTGGCGAACCTGCACGAGGCCGGCCACGCCTGGCCGCACGGCACTCCGTAGGGTCGCTCAGTACGGGATCGGGCGGTTCTCCCGCACCCACAGTTGTTCGGCCTCGCTGTTGGACGGCGGCGGGGAGATCCCGTCCATCATCCACAGGTCGCGGGGCGTCTCGTCGACGTGGAACTCGCAGTACAGGCCGCGATCGGTGGTGTGGGGCGCGAGGACGGCGGCGAGCGCCTCCCGGGTGCGCTTGCGCAGGTCGGGGTCCTCGGTGTGGCGGGCGATGTGCTCGACCACGATCCGTACCGCGTCCTGGGTGGGCCGGTCGCCGACGTGGAAGTCGTCGGCGCCGATCTCGTGGAACAGCGTCATCACGTAGAACTTCGGCAGCCCGAAGCGGGTGTAGACGCCGGTGATGTCGGCGGCCATCCGCTGCTTCTGCTCGGGGCTGTAGGTGCCGGGAGGGTGGTAGACGTGCCACAGGGGCATGGGTGTGCTCCTCGGTGAAGGTGGTGGCGGCGGTGGGGTCCGGACTCAGCGGTGGAAGGGAACGGTCAGGCCCTCCACCGGCCCGGAGAGCGCGGCCTTGAACGACCGGGAGACGTCGTCGACGAGGACCTCGCGGTCACCGCGCTCGATGCCGTCCAGCACGATGCGGGCGACCTCGTCGGCCGGGAGCTTGTCGACGGGCAGAGCGGCCACCATCTCGGTGTCGGCGAAGCCCAGGTGCACGCCGACGACCTGGGTGTGCTGGGCGGCGAGCTCCAGGCGCAGCGAGTTGGTGAGCGACCACAAGGCCGCCTTGGAGGCGCCGTACGCGCCCGCGCCCGCGCCCCAGGACAGCGCCGAGTGGATGTCGACGAGTGCCCCGCCGCCTCGGGCGGCGAGGACGGGCGCGAAGGCGCGGGCGATCCGCAGCGGGCCGAGGACGTTGGTGTCGAAGGTGTCCTGGACGTGCCGCAGGTCGGCGGTCAGCAGGGCGCCCGGGTGCAGGACGCCGGCGTTGTTGAAGACGATGTCGACGTCCTGAACCCGCTCGGCCAGGGCGGCGACCGAGGCGTCGGAGGTGACGTCGAGGGCGAGGGCCTCGACCCGGGCGTCCTCGCCGGGGGAGGGGGTGCGGGCGGTGGCGTAGACCTTCGTCGCGCCGCGGGCCAGCAGCTCGCCGACGAACGCCCGGCCGAGGCCGCGGAGGCCTCCGGTGACCAGGGCGGTGGAGCCTTCGATCACGGTCATGTGCGTGTTCCTCGCTCTCGGGAAGGGCGGTGCCCCGGTGCCGGGGCGTCGCGGTTTTAGATTATGGGCATCATCTAAAATGGGCAAGGAGGCCCGGATGGGAGAGTGGGAACGCCACCGGGAGCACCGCCGGGGATCGCCAGGACACCACCACAGGACGACGAAGGGAGCGCGGACATGCCCCGCGTCTCACGCGCCGAGGCCGAACGCCACCGTCAGGAGGTCATCGACCACACCGCCAGGCTGATCCGGGAGAAGGGCTCCGAGCAGGTCAGCGTCCCCCGGGCGATGGCCGCGGCCGGGCTCACCCACGGCGGCTTCTACCGGCACTTCTCGTCCAAGGACGACCTCGTCGCCCAGGCCCTCACCGCCGCCTTCGCCGAACGCCGCGAAGCCATGGACGCCCTCGTGGACCAGCGCGCGGACGGCTCCGCGGACGACCCCTCGGGCGAGCCGCGCACCCCCCGCGCCGAGTTCCTCGCCCGCTACCTCTCCACCCTCCACCGCGACCACCCCGGCCAGGGCTGCGCCGCTGCCGCCCTGGCCGCCGACGCGGCCCGCGCCGAACCCGGCGCCCCGCTGCGCACCGCCTTCACGGCCGGGCTGCGCGACCTGGTCGACGGCTTCCAGCAGCTGCCCGACCCGGCCGGGCGCGAGGCGGCGCTCGCCGACCTGTCGACGATGGTCGGCGCGCTGATGCTCGCCCGGGCGAGCGACGATCCGGGCCTGTCCGGCGAGCTGCTCGCCGCGGCCCGGCACCGCCTGGCCGCGTCGGACGAGGACGAGGACGCGGACGGGGGCGGGGGCGCGTCACCGGCATAGGGCGAGGGACTGCCCGGCAGGCGGCCCGTGCACGAGAAGTCGACCGGGTCGACTTCCCGTGCAGCCCCCGCCGCCGCCTCAGCCCGCGAAGCGCTCCCGCAGGGCGGCCAGGCCGGTGGTGAAGACGCCGTGCACGCGCTCGGTGGACTCCTTGCGGTGCTCCGCCTCGATGTCGTACGTCACGCTCCACTCCACGAAGCTGGCGCCCAGCTCGGTCACCGGGGTGACCCGCAGGGTGGCGCGGTAGTCGTCGAAGTGGAACGTCCCGGCGGGGAAGCTGTAGCTGTAGGCGCGGGCCCCGTCGTCGTAGGCGACCAGGGTCTCCCGCAGCACCACGCCGTCGAACTCGAACACCCGGACCGCGCCGATCGCGTTGCCCGTCAGCTCGTTGCCGAGTCGGCTCGCCGGCAGGTGGGGGTGCCACTCGCCGAGGGCGTGGAAGTCCCCGACCAGCTCCCAGACCCGGTCGTCCGGGGCCTCCACCACCGTGCTGACCGTCATGACCGCCATGGCCCTCGCCGCCTCTCGTCCGCTGTTCCCGTTGGTCGGGAACCATCCTGGCGGTGCGTCATGGGCGGGCGCCAGGGGGCGTGGTGTGGTCAGCGGTGAGCCAGCCGGCGCAGCAGCCGTACGGGGGAGCTCCAGCGCGCCGGGGAGTCCACGGCGGCGCCGCAGGCGAGGACGGCCCGGTCGAGGGAGTCCTCCAGCAGGGCGTCGTGCAGCCAGCGGAAGGCCAGCGGCCAGGTCAGCCGCCCCGGGCCGTGCAGCCGCATCGCGATGGTGTGGCGCAGCAGCGAACCGCCGTTCGCGGGCTGGACGGTGAACTCGTGGAACCCGTCGAACCCGCGCGGCCCGCTGAACCGGAACCGCACCCACCGGCCCGCCTGGTATCCGACGACCCGGTAGCGGACCGGCCCGTGTCCGCCGGAGGCGCCGACCGCGAGCGGGCCGTCGAGCTCCAGCGGGGGCCAGTCGCGGCCGGGCCAGAGCCGGTCGTCCGGGCCGGCGAGGCCGTCGAGGAGTGCGCCGACCGTCGACTCCGGTGCCGGGATGGTGCGTTCGTGGATGTTGAGCACGGCCACAGCGGATCCTCCTGGTTTTGGATGGGTCCATCCAATTGAATTGGAGAGTACTCTCCATTGCATGCCCAGGCCACCCCGCCATGACGAAGCCACCCTCCTCGACGCCGCCGTCCGCCTCGCGGCCGCCGGCGGCCCGGCCGCCGTCACCATGTCCGCCGTGGCCCGCGAGAGCGGCGCGCCCAACGGTTCCGTCTACCACCGCTTCCCCCAGCGCTCGTCGCTGCTGGCCGAGTTGTGGCTGCGCACGCTCGGCGAGTTCCACGGCACCTACCTGCCGGTCCTCGCCGAGCAGGCCGAGCCGCGGCTCATCGCCGGGGCCGCCGCCCGGCAGGTCGTCGCCTGGAGCCGGGCGAACCGGGAGCGGGCCGTCGTCCTGCTGCACGGCGCGGAGGCCTTCGGCCGGGCCGAGTGGCCGGAGGAGCAGGCGCGGCGCGAACGGCAGGCCGGGCAGCGGGTGCGGCAGGCGGTGCGGGGGCTCGCCGAGCGGATCGGCGCCGTGACGCCGCTGGACCTCGACCGGGTCACCCTCGCCGTCGTCGGCCTGCCGCTCGCCGTCGTCCGGCCCCATCTGCACGCGGGCACCCCGCTGCCCGCCCACGCGGAGGAGCTGGCCGAGCGCGGCGCCGTCGACCTGCTGGGCGGAGTCGGGACGGAGGGCGCCGTCGACCTGCCGGGTCGAGCCGGACGGTAGGGCGGAGCCGGGACGGAGGGTCGAGCCGGGCGGTAGGGCAGCCGGGGTCGGGCCGTAGGATCGGCGATCATGGAACCCCGTACCGGACCCGGCGCCGTACCGATCGTCGTTCCGCCCGGCCGCGTCACGCTCTCCGACCGCCGCACCCGGCGGAGTTGGAGCGTCGAAGTGGCCCCCTTCCAGCTGGCGCCCTGTCCGGTCACCCGCGAGCAGGCGGTTTCTAGGGGTCGTTGCAACACATGGCCGTGTTGATCAGGCCGCGAGCAGTTTATGCAGGCGCTCGGCTGGGGTTTCCCAGCCGAGCGTTTTGCGTGGGCGGCCGTTGAGTTCGGCGGCGACGGCGGCAAGGTGCTCCGGGCCGTGGGCCGATAGGTCGGTGCCCTTCGGGAAGTACTGCCGCAGCAGGCCGTTGGTGTTCTCGTTGGAGCCGCGCTGCCAGGGACTGGCCGGGTCGCAGAAGTAGACCGGGACGCCGGTGGCGATGGTGAACGCGCCGTGCGCGGCCATCTCCGCGCCTTGGTCCCAGGTCAGCGACCGCGCCAGGTGACCGGGCAAGGTCTGGACGGTCTCCACCAGGGCATCGCGCACGTGCTCGGCGGTGCGGCCGTTCGGCAGGTGCAGGAACAGGACGTAGCGGGTGGCGCGCTCGACTAGGGTGCCGATCGCGGAGGCACCGTCCTTGCCGATGATCAGATCGCCCTCCCAGTGACCGGGAACCGCCCGGTCCTCGGCCTCGGCCGGGCGCTCGCTGATCATGACCATCGGTGTGGAGAAGCGGGGCTGGCGGCAGTTGGCCTGCCGATGCGGCTTGCGCCGGGCGCGGCCGGAGCGCAGGGCGGCGGCCAGCTCCCGGCGAAGCTCGCCCCTGCCCTGGATGTAGAGGGCCTGGTAGACCGTCTCGTGGACCACGTGCATCTCCGGCCGCTCGGGAAAGGTGTCCCGCAGAGCCTGGCAGATCTGCTCCGGGCTCCACTTGCGGTCAAGGTGGTCCTGGATGAAGTCCCGCAGCTCGGGATTCTGCCCGATCTTGCCGCGCTTCGGGCGGGGCCGGCGGGCGTCGGCGCGGGCCTGAGCGGCATGCGGCCGGTAGGCGATGCGCTGTTGGTCTCCGCGCAGCGGCGTGCCGTTGCGGTGGACCTCCCGGCTCACCGTTGAGGGGCTGCGGCCGAGCTCGGCGGCGATCTCGCGGATGGACGCCTTCTCCCGCAGGCGGTCGGCGATGTATATCCGATCCGCCTCGCGCAGGTAGCGGGACGGGCCGGAAGCCGGCAACGCAGCCAGGACCGGCGGCCTGGCCTTGTCCTTGCCCGACGCGTTGCGGCCGTTGCGCCACCGCTTGCCCGTGCGCAGATTGATCCCGACGCGTCTGCACGCTTCCCGACTGCTCAGGCCCTGGTCCATGAGCCGGAAGTATTCCTCCCGCTCACGGACCAGGGTCCTGGTCCCCTGAGCCACCGTCCGGTTCATCCGGATCTCGAACATCGCACCCCTTGAACTGGGGTGTTGCAACGATCCTTAGAACCCAAGGCAGTTCGAGGGCCTCAGCGGCGACCGCCGCCCCGCGCACAGCGTCTCCTGGCTCGACGCCGTCCGGTACTGCAACGAGCTGTCCCGGCGCGACGGCCTCGCCCCCGCCTACCGGGTGGACGGCGAGGACGTCGCCTGGGACCGCACCGCCGACGGCCACCGGCTGCCCACCGAGGCCGAATGGGAGCACGCCTGCCGCGCCGGCACCGACGGTCCGCGCTACGGCCCGCTGGACGAGATCGCCTGGCACCGCGGCAACTCCGGCGAGCGCCCGCACCCGGTCGGCGAGCTGCGGCCCAACGCCCACGGGCTGTACGACCTGCTCGGCAACGTGTGGGAGTGGTGCTGGGACCTCTACGACCCCGAGGTGTACGGCAGTTACCGCGTCCTGCGCGGCGGCGGCTGGTTCGACGAGCACTGGAGCTGCCGCGCCTCCGTCCGCCGCCGCAGCCACCCGACCCTGCGGATCGACGACGTCGGCTTCCGGCTCGCCCGGTCCGTCCCGGCCCCTGCCTCCGTTTCCGTCTCCGTCTCCGTCTCCGTCTGAGGAACGGTCGAGCGATCTCCGTCGTTGCTGCCGGCATGGATGTAGAGAGGATCTTCCTCCGGCCGATCGCCGAAGCCGACCTCACCGCCCTGGGCGGGATGCTGAACGACCCCGAGTCGCTGGGCGAGTTCCAGTGGTACGGCTGGGCGGACCCGGAGCGCTTCCGCCGCCGCTGGGCCGAGCACGGGCTGCTGGGCGAGGAGCAGTCGATCTTCGCCGTCGCCACCGATGGCGAGTTCCTCGGCTTCGTCGCCGCCACCCGCAAGGCGGCGCGGCCGACCACTCCGTACTGGAGCATCGGTGCGCAGCTGCTGCCGCAGGCACGGGGTCGGGGCATCGGCACCCGGGCCCAACGCCTGCTGGTGGACTACCTGTTCGCGCACACCACGGCGGTGCGGCTGGAGGCGGACACCGAGGTGGGCAACCTCGCGGAGCAGCGCGTCCTGGAGAAGCTGGGCTTCACCCGCGAGGGCGTCCACCGGTCGATGGTCTTCCGCGCCGGGGAGTGGCGCGACATGGTCTACTACAGCCTGCTGCGCACGGACCCCCGGCCTTAGGCAGCCCCGAACCACTCCTGTGCGAGGTCGTCCAGGGTGCGCGCCGAGGGCTTCAACTCCCGCAGGTACCACGGCAGGTCGCTGTACACGTGGAGCAGCGTGTACGCCATCAGCAGGCGCGGTTCGAAGGGGCGGCCGTAGGCGGCGAGCAGCCGCCCGAGCAGGTGGGGGTCGGCGCGGGTGGTGAACAGGCCGACGGCGACCAGGTCGTAGGCCGGGTCGCCGATCATGGCGGGCTCGAAGTCGATCAGGCCGGTGAGCCGCCAGCCGTGGGCCGGATCGGTGATCAGGTGCTCGCGCATGAACTCGGTGTGCAGCAGGGCGCGTTGCGGGGTGGCCGGGAGCGGGGCGGCGGCCAGGAAGTCCGGGATCTGCTCCGACCAGGACTCCGGCAGGCCGCGTTCGCGCTGGCGGGCGACGGCGCGAACGCGCTGCCGGGCCAGGAAGTCCGGCCAGTCGCCGGGCGGGAGGGTGTCGGCGAGCGGCTCCGCGTCCAGGGCGTGCAGGGCGGCGAGCGCCTCGCCGCAGTCGTGGGCGATCCGCTCGCGCTCGGCCTGCGGGACGCGCGGCCAGGCGGGGGCCAGGCCCTCGCCGTGCAGGCGGGACATCAGCACGTAGCGCCAGCCGTTGACGTACGCGCCGGCCGCCCGGACCGCGGGGGTGGGCACGGGGAGCCTGCCCGCCAGGAAGGTCAGGACGCGCTGCTCGGCCAGCCCGTCCGCGGCGGAGGGCGCCGGGAACAGCTTGAGCACGTGCTCGGAGCCCACCGCGTAGACCGGGACGGAGCCCTCCGCGAAGCGCTCCAGTGCCTGCCCGCCGACGCCCAGCCGCGCGCACAGCGCCTCGGCACCCGGGCGCATCACCGCTTCGTCGGGGACGACGGCGTCCCCCTGCTCGTCCGTCTCCACCAGGGGCAGCATGCCCGCACCGTAGGCACCCCAACGACCGGCTGGCAAAGGCTTTTCAGCTCCCCTCGCGCCCCGAGCGCCCCCGGGGGCCGCAGCCGTCCGGGAGGTCCGCCGGGACCGGCTCCGGCCCGCTGTCCGGGTCGCGGGTGAGCAGGTAGCGGGCGCCGGGGCCGGCCTCGGCGGCGCGGTCGTCCCTGTTGTAGAGGGCGCAGCGGGTGAGCGAGAGGCAGCCGCAGCCGATGCAGCCGGTGAGCTTGGCCTTGAGCCGTTCGAGCTCGGCGATCTGTTCGTCGATCCGGCTCTGCCAGGACTCGGCGACGACGTCCCACTCGGTGCCGCTGGGGGCGGGGCGTTCGGGCAGCCGGTCGAGGGCGACCCTGGCCTCGTCCAGGGAGAGGCCGACCCGCTGGGCGGCCCGGATGAAGGCGACCCGGCGCAGCGTGCCGCGCGGGTAGCGGCGCTGGCCGCCGGCGGTGCGGGTGGCGTGGATCAGGCCGAGGCTCTCGTAGTAGCGCAACGCGGAGTGGGCCAGCCCGCTGCGGGCGGCCAGCTGGCCGATGGTGAGCAGGTCGCCGGGGCGCGGGGCGGCGGTGCGGCCGCTGCCGGGTATCGCGGTCATGGGCACTCACTGTAGCCGCTTGACCTCAAGTTCGCTTTAAGTTGCACGATCGACGCATGACGACGACGACCAGTACGGAAACCGTGGGCCGGGCCCGTTTCGCGGACCTGCCGGGCCTGATGGCCCTGATGACCGGCGACGAGAAGCACGGCCCCGCCGCCACCTCCACCCTGGACGCCCTGTGGGTGCTGTACGACCGGGTGCTGCGGGTCTCCCCGGACACCGCCGACGCCCAGGACCGTGACCGCTTCCTGCTCTCCAAGGGCCACGGCCCGATGGCCTACTACGCCGTGCTCGCGGCCAAGGGCTTCCTCGATCCGGCCGTGCTGCCGAGCTTCGGCGGCTACGACTCGCCGCTCGGCCACCACCCGGACCGCACCCTGCTGCGCGGGGTGGAGATCGCCTCCGGCTCGCTCGGCCACGGCCTGCCGCTGGGCGTGGGCACCGCGCTCGGGCTGCGGGCCCAGGGACTGGCGGACCCGGCGGTGTGGGTGCTGGTCGGCGACGCCGAGTTCGACGAGGGCTCCAACCACGAGGCGGTTGCCTTCGCCGGCGCGTACGGCCTGGACCGGCTCCACGTGGTGGTGATCGACAACTCCTCGGCCACCCACGGCTGGCAGGGCGGCATCGCCCGGCGCTTCGCCGCCGAGGGCTGGTCCACCGCGACCGTCGACGGCCGCGACCACGAGGCGCTGTACCGGGCGTACACCGCCGAGCACCCGGGCCGCCCGCACGCGGTGGTCGCCCGGGTCGAGCCGAAGGACTCCTGACCGCGTCGCGGCACCCCCGACCGCGTCGCAGCACCCCTGACCGAGCCGTAGGGCCCCCGACCGAGCCGCAGGGCCCCCGACCGTGCCGTAGGCCTCCCGAGCACACCAACCAGAGCGCAGCGAAAGGCACTTCACCGATGGACACCATGCGCGACCGCTTCGTCGACGTCACCACCCGGCTGCTGGACGAGGACCCCCGGCTGGCCGTGGTGCTCGCCGACATCACCGCCGCCGCCTTCGAGCCGGCCCAACGGCGCCACCCCGACCGGGTGGTCAACGTCGGCATCCGGGAGCAGCTGCTGATCGGCGCGGCCGGCGGACTGGCGCTGACCGGGATGCGCCCGATCGCCCACACCTTCGCCAGCTTCCTGATCGAACGGCCCTGGGAACAGGTCAAGTTGGACCTGGTCCACCAGGGCGTCGGCGCGGTGCTGGTGAGCGCGGCCGGCTCCTACGACTGGCCGGCCGGCGGCCGCACCCACATGTCCCCGGGCGACGTCGCCCTGTTGGACACCCTGCCGGACTGGACGGTGCACGTCCCCGGCCACCCGGACGAGGCCGAGCAGCTGCTGCGCGACGCCTACGCGGACGGTGACCGCAACGTGTACGTGCGGCTCTCGGCGCACCGGAACGCCGAGCCGGTCGCCGTCGAGCCCGGCCGCTTCACCACCGTCCGCACCGGCGGCCGCGGCGTGGTGCTGGCCGTCGGCCCGATGCTGGACGCGGTGCTCGCGGCCACCGAGGGCCTGGACGTCACCGTGCTGTACGCGGCGACGGTGCGCCCCTTCGACGCCGCCGGGCTGCGCGCCGCGCTGGGCGACAAGGCGGACGTGGTGCTGGTGGAGCCGTACCTGGCGGGCACCTCGGCGAACGAGGCGCACGCGGCGCTGGCCGACCGCCCGCACCGGGTGCTGGCCCTGGGCGTGCCGCGCGAGGAGCACCGGCAGTACGGGTCGATCCCGGAGCACCTGGCCGCCTACGGCCTGGACGCGGCCGCGCTCCGGGAGCGGATCGGCACCTTCCTCTGGTGAGGCCTCAGCTCACCCGCACGACCGCGACCGAGTCCGCCCCCAGCCGCACCGCCTCCCGGCCCGGCACCGTCTCCCGGTCCAGCACCGTCTCCCCGTCCAGCGCCGCCGCGCCGAAGGCCGCCACCAGCTCCCGCCCGGTCCCGCCCAGTGGCAGCAGGGCCTCGGCCGGGCCCAGGTTGACCGCGATCCGGTACGGCCCCCGGTGCAGCACCAGCCAGCCCGCCGCCTCGTCGTGGTCGACCCGCACCGCGCCGAGGTCCGGGTCGGCGAGCTCCGGCCGGGCGCGCCGCAGTGCGATCAACGTCCGGTGCCAGTCGAGGAGTTCGGCGTGCGGGCCGCGCCGGGGCTCGGTCCAGTCGAGCACCGACCGCAGCACGGTGGCCGGCTCCTGCGGGTCCGGGACGGACTCGGCGGCCCAGCCGTGCTCGGCGAACTCCCGCCGCCGGCCCTGCCGGACGGCCTCCGCCAGAGCCGGGTCGGTGTGGTCGGTGAAGTACTGCCAGGGGGTGGCGGCGCCCCACTCCTCGCCCATGAACAGCATCGGGGTGAACGGCGAGGTGAGCACCAGCGCGGCGCCGCAGGCCAGTCGGCCGGGGGTGAGCGAGGTGGAGATCCGGTCGCCGAGCGCCCGGTTGCCGACCTGGTCGTGGGTCTGGAGGTAGCCGAGCAGCCGGTGGCCCGCCGCACCGGCCCCGAACGGGCGGCCGTGGCTGCGTCCCCGGAAGGAGGACCAGGTGCCGTCGTGGAAGAAGCCGCGGCGCAGCGTCTTGGCCAGGGCGGTGAGCGGCGCGGTCGCGAAGTCCGCGTAGTAGCCCTGGGATTCGCCGGTCAGCGCGCAGTGCAGGGCGTGGTGGAAGTCGTCGTTCCACTGGGCGGTGAGGCCCTGGCCGCCGGCCTCGCGGGCGGCGGTGGTGCGCGGGGTGTTGAGGTCGGACTCGGCGACCAGGAACAGCGGGCGGTTCGACGAGGTCGCCAACTTCTCGACCTCCCGGGAGAGTTCCTCCAGGAAGTGGACGGCCCGGTCGTCGACGAGGGCGTGCACCGCGTCCAGCCGCAGGCCGTCGATCCGGTAGTCGCGCAGCCAGGCGAGCGCGCTGCCGACCAGGTAGGCGCGCACCTCGTCCGAGCCGGGTGCGTCCAGGTTGACCGCCGAGCCCCACGGGGTGTGGTGCCGGTCGGTGAAGTACGGGCCGTACGCGGGAAGGTGGTTGCCGGACGGGCCGAGGTGGTTGTGCACCACGTCGAGCACCACCCCGAGGCCCTTGCGGTGCGCGGCGTCCACGAAGCGCTTGAGTCCCTCCGGGCCGCCGTAGGGCTCGTGCACGGCCCAGGGCGCGACGCCGTCGTAGCCCCAGCCGTGCCGGCCGGGGAACGGGCAGACCGGCATCAGCTCGACGAAGTCCACGCCCAACTCGACCAGGTGGTCCAGGTGGTCGGCGGCCGCGTCGAAGGTGCCGCGGGCGGTGAAGGTGCCGACGTGCAGCTCGTAGAGCACCGCGCCCGGCAGGGCCCGGCCGCGCCAGTCGGTGTGCGACCAGCGGAAGGCGGCGTGGTCGACCGCCCGGCTGGGGCCGTCGGGGCCGTACGGCTGGCGGGGCGAGCGCGGGTCGGGCAGCGGTGGTCCGCCGTCGAGGCGGAAGGCGTAGTCGCCCGCCGGGGCCTCGCCGCTCCACCAGCCGTCCCGCTCCGGGCAGCGCGCCAACGCGTGGGCGCTGCCGTCCACTTCGACGTCGACCCGGCGGGTCGCGTTCGGCGCCCAGACCTCGTAGCGCGACTTCATCGGCCCCTCCTCGTCAGCAGCGCCACCGGGTACGTCGCCAGCAGTTCCGCCACCGGCACCGGACCGGTGGGGAAGTCGCGCAGCGACAGCTGGTCGGTCCACGGCCCGCCGGGCGGCAGCTCCAGCACGGCGTCGCGCCAGCCGCCCGCCCGCGCCAGCCCGTACGGCAGCCGGGTGACGGCGGTGACCACGTCCGCGCCGCGGGCGAAGGCGAGCAGGTGCTCGGGGGCGGCCAGCGGCCGGTAGGCGCCGAGCGGGCCGGAGCGGCGCAGGTGCAGCGCGGTGGCGGTCAGGTGCAGTTTCTCCCGGGCGAGGTCGCCGGGGCGCGGGGCGGCCGCGTCGGTGAGCCGCACGGCGAGCGCGCCGAGGTCCACCACGCCCCGGTTGTCCGGGTCGACCAGCGTGTACAGCGGCTCCTCACTGCCCTGGAAGAGGTCCGGCACGCCGGGGACGGTCAGGTGCAGCAGGGCGGCGGCCAGGGTGTTGGCGCGGGCGTACGGGGCGAGCGCCCGCACCTGGCCCTCGATCCGGGCGAGCAGTCCGGCGTCGCCGTGGACGGCGCGGGCCCGCTGCTCCAGGGCCTGCTCGTAGCCGGTGTCCGGGCTGGTCCAGGAGGTGTGCAGCTTGGCCTCGCGGACGGCCTTGAGCAGGGCGGCGACCAGCCGGTCGGGGGTGATCGGCCAGGCGGCGACCAGGGTGTGCCAGAGCAGCCAGTCGGCGTCCCGGTCGAGCCCGGGGGCGGCGGGCCCGGCGGCGGCGGACCAGGCGGTGGCCTCGGCGGCCCAGGCCTGCGGCTGCTCGGCGAGGACGGCGAGGCGGGCCCGGGCGTCGGCGCTGCGCTTGGTGTCGTGGGTGGAGAGCGCCGTCATGCTGTGCGGCCAGCTGCGCTCCAGGTACCGGCACCAGTCGTGGAAGGCGGCCGGGGACAGTCCGGGCCGGGCGGGCTCGCCGCCGACCTCGTTGAGGCCGGGCAGCGCGTTCCAGCGGTAGAAGGCGGTGTCCTCGACGCCCTTGGCGGCCACGGCGGCCGCGGTCTGGGCGAAGCGCACGCAGAACTCGTCCTTGGACTCGCTGCGGCCCAGCCGGCCGAGGGCGAGGGCGGCGACCAGGCGCGCGGTCGGGTCGGCGGCGTCGTCCACCGGCAGCCCGGGGTCGTCGACGGGCTCGCCGGGCCGGGCGTACGGCCGGTACACGGGGTAGTCGGTGAGCAGTCGGCGCAGCGCCGCGCGCAGCTGCCAGGGCGCGTGGTCAGCGTGCGCGGGTTCGGCGGCGCCGATCCGCAGGGCGATCCGGACCAGCCGCTCGACCTCGGCGGTCAGCTCGCCGCCGGGCCCGGTCATCTCGGCCCGGCCGCGGCGGGCGGCGGCGAGCGCCGGGTGCGGGCCCTGGCCGGGGAAGTCCGCCGGCCCGCCGTGCGGGCCCGCCCCGTCGTGCGGGTTCGCCCCGTCGTGCGGGACCGGCCCGTCGTGCAGGAAGGTCTCGTACGCCTCGGCGAGCCGGCGGGCGCCCGCGGGGTCGGTGAGCACGCCGTCGATGCGGCGCAGCGCGTCGTAGCCGGTGGTGCCGGCCACCGGCCAGTCCGCGGGCAGCCGCTCCTCGCCGGTGAGGATCTTCTCGACCACGACGTAGGCGCCGCCGGTGGCGTCGGCCAGGCGGCGCAGGTAGCCGCGCGGGTCGGCGAGCCCGTCGGGGTGGTCGATCCGGAAGCCGTCCAGGACGCCGTCGGCGTGCAGCCGCAGCAGTACGGCGTGGGTGGCGGCGAAGACCTCCGGGTCCTCGGCCCGGACGGCGATCAGCTCGTTGACGGTGAAGAAGCGCCGGTAGTTGAGCTCGGTGCGGGCCAGCCGCCACCAGGCGAGCCGGTACCACTGCCGGCCCAGCAGCTCCGGGAGCGGGAGCCGTTCGGTGCCGGGGCGCAGCGGCAGTTCGTGCCGGTGGTAGCGCAGCACCTCGCCGTCGACCACCAGCTGGTCGAGGACGGCGCCGAGCCGGTCGCCGAGCAGCGGCAGCAGCACCCGGCCGCGCTCCGGGGCGTCGGCGGGGCCGGGCTGGGCGGTCCAGTCGATGTCGAACCAGCGGGCGTACGGCGAGTCGGGGCCGTCCCGGAGCACCTGCCGGAGCGGCTCGTTGAGCCCTTCGGGGACGGGTACGGCCATGTGGTTGGGCACCACGTCGGCGAGCAGCCGCAGGCCGTGCCGGTGGGCCTCGGCGGCCAGGGCGCGCAGCGCGCCCTCGCCGCCGAGCTGTTCGCTGATCCGGGTGTGGTCGACGGTGTCGTAGCCGTGGGTGGAGCCGGGGGAGGCCTCCAGCAGCGGGGACAGGTGCAGGTGGGAGACGCCGAGGGCGGCCAGGTAGGGGACGGCGGCGGTGGCGTCGCGGAGGGTGAAGCCGGGCTGGAGCTGGAGGCGGTACGAGGCGGTGGGGGCGGTGGTGGGAGGGGTAGCGGCCGGGCGGGGCTGCGCGGGCTCGGCGGCGGAGGTCATAGCTCCATAGGTACCCGGCCGGGCCCGCCGCCAAGACCCGGTACTGACCCGAACAGGTGAGCGCAAGATCCCCATGAGATCCCGGCGGGGTCCGTGCGAGGCCTCCGCGGGGTCCCCGCGCGAGCTCCCTAGGCCGGCCGCTGCAGCACCATCAGCGAGCGGTCGGTGAGCCACAGGGCGTCGCCGGCCTTGACCCGGGCCCCGGCCCCGGGGGCGGGCAGCCGGGGCTGCGCGGTGTCGACCACGACCTGCCACTCCTGCCCGTGGCCGGCGGGGACGGTGAACTCCAGCGGCTCGAAGTGGGCGTTGAACATCAGCAGGAAGGAGTCGTCGACGATCCGCCCGCCGCGCCGGTCCGGTTCGGAGATGGCGTAGCCGTTGAGGAAGACGGTCAGCGACTTGGCGTAGCTGGCACCCCAGTTGCGCTTGGTCATCTCCTCCCCGGCGGGGGTGAACCAGGCGATGTCGGTGAGGTCGTCGTAGCCGTCCGGGGCGGGGGCGACCGCGCCGTGCCGGCCGGAGACCGGCCGCCCGTGGAAGAACCGGCGCCGCCGGAACACCGGGTGGTCGCGGCGCAGCCAGATCATCCCCTGGGTGAACTCCAGCAGCCGGGCGGCCGGGCCGTCGCCCTCGGGCCAGTGCACCCAGGCGAGCTCGTTGTCCTGGCAGTAGGCGTTGTTGTTGCCCTCCTGGGTGCGGCCGAGCTCGTCCCCGTGGGAGAGCATCGGGGTGCCCTGGGAGAGCATCAGGGTGGCGATGAAGTTGCGCTGCTGGCGCGCCCGCAGTTCCTCGACGGCCGGGTCGCTGCTGGGGCCCTCGGCGCCGCAGTTCCAGGACCGGTTGAAGGACTCGCCGTCCCGGTTGTCCTCGCCGTTGGCCTCGTTGTGCTTGTCGTTGTAGGAGACCAGGTCGCGCAGGGTGAAGCCGTCGTGGCAGGTGACG
This sequence comes from Kitasatospora sp. NPDC040550, assembly GCF_055594965.1. Classification (NCBI taxonomy): domain Bacteria; kingdom Bacillati; phylum Actinomycetota; class Actinomycetes; order Kitasatosporales; family Streptomycetaceae; genus Kitasatospora; species Kitasatospora sp. NPDC040550. The sequence goes on from NZ_JBVIWC010000041.1 coordinate 52,859, forward strand.
AAGTTGATGGAGGCGATCGGGCGGCGGCCGTCGTCCTGGTAGAGGTCGGAGGAGCCGGTGAGCCGGGAGCCGAACTCGGCCAGGGTGGCGTTCTCGCCGCGCCACAGGTCGCGCACGGTGTCCCGGTACATGCCGTTCCACTCCGTCCACAGCGGCGGGAAGTTGCCGACCTGGTAGCCGCCCTCGCCGAGGTCCCAGGGCTCGGCGATCAGCTTGGCCTGGGAGACCACCGGGTCCTGCTGGACCAGGTCGAAGAACGAGGACAGCCGGTCGACCTCGTGGAACTGCCGGGCCAGGGTGGCGGCGAGGTCGAAGCGGAAGCCGTCCACGTGCATCTCGGTGACCCAGTAGCGCAGCGAGTCCATGATCAGCTGGAGCACATGCGGGCTGCGCATCAGCAGGCTGTTGCCGGTGCCGGTGGTGTCCTCGTAGAAGCGCTGGTCCTGGGCGAGGCGGTAGTAGGAGACGTTGTCCAGGCCGCGCAGCGACAGCGTCGGCCCGAGGTGGTTGCCCTCGGCGGTGTGGTTGTAGACGACGTCCAGGATCACCTCGATCCCGGCCGCGTGCAGCGCCTTGACCATCGACTTGAACTCCTGCACCTGCTGGCCGCGGTCGCCGGTGGAGGAGTAGGAGGAGTGCGGGGCGAAGAAGCCGATGGTGTTGTAGCCCCAGTAGTTGGCCAGTCCGAGGTCGCGCAGCCGGTGGTCGCGGACGAACTGGTGCACCGGCATCAGCTCGATCGCGGTGACGCCGAGCTTGGCCAGGTGCTCGATCACCGCCGGGTGGGCCAGGCCGGCGTAGCTGCCGCGGATCTCCTCGGGGATGCCGGGGTGCAGCCGGGTGAGGCCCTTGACGTGGGCCTCGTAGATGACGGTGCGGTGGTAGTCGGTGCGCGGCGGGTGGTCGGTGCCCCAGTCGAAGTACGGGTTGATGACCACCGAGTGCATGGTGTGCGGGGCGGAGTCGAGGTCGTTGCGGCGCTCGGGCGCGCCGAAGTGGTAGCCGTAGACGGACTCGTCCCAGTCGATGTGGCCGCTCATCGCCTTGGCGTACGGGTCCAGGAGCAGTTTGGCGCTGTTGTGCCGCTGGCCCAGGCCCGGGTTGTACGGGCCGTGCACCCGGAAGCCGTAGCGCTGGCCGGGCTGGACGCCCGGGAGGTAGGCGTGCCGGACGAAGGCGTCCGTCTCGCGCAGTTCGACGGCGGTCTCCGAGCCGTCCTCGTCGATCAGGCACAGCTCGATCCGGTCGGCACTCTCCGAGAACACCGCGAAGTTGGTGCCGGCCCCGTCGTAGGTGGCGCCGAGGGGGTAGGGCTTGCCGGGCCAGACCTGCATGAGTCCTCAACTTCCTTGTGACTTACGGAAACTGATGTGTAGTCCGACGCGTGTTCCGGCCGGGCGGCCGGCCCGGACGCTCTCTTCCCGGCCGGGCGGCCGGGCATGTGCGGCCCTGGGGTCCGTGACGCACGGCACAGCCCGCACACTCCCCGAGATACTCCCCGAGCCCTTCCCCGGCGGCCGGGAGGTACCGCCGGGGTTAGTCCGAACGGGTGTCCGGCGAGCATTCGTGTGAAGACTGGTGCCTCCGGTGCGGGAGATGCGCCGGAGGCCCCTGGCCGATCCGGCTGCGGGCGGCTCGCGGCGGGCAGTACCCTTGATCGTCCGGCCGCTCCGGCCGACCGGTGCTTGTCAACGGCCCGTCAACGGCCCCCGCGCCCGCGGGGGTCAGCCGCAGATGAGGTGGCGCATGGTGTTCCCTGCTGGCGGCCGCGGCTCCGGGCCCGACGGCCCCGACCGGGGCGGCGCCCGCAGCGAGGCGCCCACGGTCGTCATGCGGCCCACCATGACCGGCCGCGCCCTCGTCCCCGCCCAGGGCGGCCCGGTCGAGGTCCCCGCGCTCGCCTGGTCGGCCGCCGAGTGGGAGGAGTCCTACCAGCGGGTCCGGCTCTCCGGGCGCGCCTACGTCTGGCTCAATCTGGTCGAACAGCGGCTGCGCGCCCTGGTCGACGAGGTGCTGCACCCCATCTACGCCCCCGCCCACGGCGAGGACTGGGTCACCGCCGCGGCCGGCCCGGCCGGCGAGGAGTGGGCCCACCGGGCCGGCGCCGTGCGCGAGGTCAGCCGCCGCAAGGGCTACCTCCTCGACCCGGCCGACGACGACCCGCTGGTCTTCCTCACCCTGCCCCAGCTGCGCGAGCTGATGGTCCAGCACTGGCCCTGCTTCGAGCCCTACCTCGCCGACCGGCGCGAGATCGAACTCGCCCTGGACGAACTGGAAGTGGCCCGGCACGTGGTCTCCCGCAACCGGGTGCTCACCCAGACCGTGCTGGCCCAGACCGAGCGCGCCGCCGCCCGGCTGCTCGCCGTCCTCGACGGCGGCGCGGGCGGGGTGCCCGCCGACGTGGTGGAGTCCCTGGTCGCCGGACGCTACGCCGACGTGGTCGCCGTGCACGCCGACCGGGTCCGGCTGCAGCGCGACCTCCCGGTCGAGGACCTGCTCGACGGCGCCCGGCGGCTGGACGCGCTCGGCATCGGCCTCGGCATGCTCTGCCAGAACTACACCGGCAAGCGCCTGGTCCGCCTGGCCGGCGAGGGCTGCCGGGTGCGGCTGCTGTTCCTCAACCCGGCGAGCAGCGCCACCCGCCGCCGGGAACGCGAACTCGGCCTCTCCCGGGGCGAGTTGTCCCGCTCCATCGAGATGAACATCATGCACGTGCGGCGGGTCCGGGCCCGGCTGCGGGACCAGGGCGGCTTCGAGATCAGGGTCTTCGACGAGACCCCGCGATTCACCGCCTACCTGGTCGAGGGCCCCCGCCCCACCGGCCCGGTGGCCGGCCGCCGGGCCGGCCGCGACCTCGGCGTCATCCAGCCCTACCTGCGCCGCTCACGCGGCATGGAGTCCCCGGCGCTGATCCTGCGCGGCGGCGCCGGCCAGCAGCCCGGCGGCACCGAGCCGGGGCTGCTGGAGGTCTACCGCGAGGAGTTCGAGGGGGTCTGGGCGGACGCCCGGAACGTCTCCTGAGACAACCACTGGTCGCCGGCGCCGCGGGGGTGCCACACTGCGCGCCGTGAACAGCCTCCCCACCTGGACCCTGGAACCCGCCGGGCCCAAGGACCTCGACCCGATCAGCGACCTCAAGGACCAGGTCATGCGCGCCGACCTGGAACGCCTCGGCCGCTGGGACCCGGACCGCTCCCGCCGCAGGGTCCGGGACTCCTTCTCCACCCGGTACACCTCGGTCCTGCTGGTCGACGGCGCCTTCGGCGGCTCCGTCACCATCCGCCCCGACGGGCACGGCGGGCGCCGGCTGGAGATGTTCTACCTGGCCCCCCACCTCCAGGGCCGCGGCCTCGGCACCGCCGTCCTGCGCCACCTCCTCGCCGAGGCCGACGCCGCCGGCGAGCCCGTGCACCTGACCGTCCTCCGGGGCAGCGCCGCCCAGCGGCTGTACGAACGACACGGCTTCGAGGTCGTGGACGAGGACCCGATCGACGTCACCATGCACCGGGAGCCGGCCCGGCGACCTGCGGCGGAGCCGAGGCCCGTCGGCTGACCGGGCTCCTCACGTACAGTAACGATTCTCCCAAATGGCCTGGTCGGCGTGGTCGTGCCCATGGTAGGTGTAGGCCCCGTGAAGATCACGGGGGATGACGGGGCCGTACTGCGCCTCGAAGACGTACACCGCACCTACGGCACCGGCCCGGAGGCCGTACGGGCACTCAGGGGGGTGGACGTCGGCTTCGACTGCGGCACGTTCACCGCCGTCATGGGGCCCTCCGGCTCCGGCAAGAGCACCCTGCTGCAGTGCGGCGCCGGCCTCGACCGGCCCGACCGCGGCCGGGTCGTCCTGGACGGCACTGACCTCGCCGGGCTGACCGAGACCCAGCTGACCGTCCTGCGCCGACAGCAGCTCGGCTTCGTCTTCCAGGCGTTCAACCTGGTCGGCTCGCTCACCGCCGAACAGAACGTCGGCCTGCCGCTGCGCCTGGCCGGACGCCGCCCCGACCGCGCCGAGGTCCACCGCGCGCTCGCCCAGGTCGGCCTCGGCGAGCGGGCCGGCCACCTGCCCTCCCAGCTCTCCGGCGGCCAGCAGCAGCGCGTCGCCATCGCCCGCGCCCTGATCACCAGGCCCCGGATGCTGTTCGCCGACGAGCCCACCGGCGCCCTCGACAGCTCCAGCAGCCGCGACGTGCTCGCCCTGCTGCGCGACCTGGTCGACCGCGAGGGCCAGAGCACCGTCATGGTCACCCACGACCCGGTCGCCGCCGCCCACGCCGACCGGGTGCTCTTCCTCGCCGACGGCCGGATCGTCGACGACCTGCCCCGCCCCACCGCCCAGCAGGTCGCCGAGCGGATGACCGCCCTGGAGACGGCGGGGACGGCGGCATGACCTCGCTCGGGACCCTGCTGCCCGTCGCCGCCGCGAGCCTGCGCCGCCGCAAGGCCGCCTTCGCCGGCTCGTACGTCGCCCTCACCCTCGGCGTCACCCTGGTCGCCACCACCGGCAGCCTGCTGGGCGACACCGCCGGGGACGACTCCCCGCTCGGCGCGCCCTCGCTGCACAAGGTGCTCCAGTTCACCTCCGCGATGGCCGCCTTCGTCGCCGTCTTCGTGGTCGCCGGCACCTTCGCCTTCGCCGTCGCCCAGCGCCGCCAGGAGATCGCGATGCTGCGCGCCGTCGGCGCCACGCCCCGCCAGATCGTCCAGCTGATCACCGGCGAGGCCGCCGTCGTCGCCCTCGTCTCCGCCGTCAGCGGCTGCCTGCTCGCACTGCCCGGCGCGCCCGCCCTCGCCTCCTGGCTGGTCGCCCGCGGCGCCGCCCCCGAGGGCTTCACCGCCCGGCCCGCCGTCGGACCGATGCTGCTGGCCGCCGCCGTCGGCCTGGCGGTCGCGCTGCTCGGCGCCGTCACCGCCGCCGTCCGCGCCGGGCGGGTGCGCGCCGTCGAGGCGCTCGGCGACGCCGCCGTCGACCGCAAGGTGATGACCGGGCCGCGCTGGGCCTTCGCCCTGCTGGGGCTGATCGGCCTGGTCGGCACCGTCGGCTTCTACCTGGCGGCATCCAGCATGCCGCCCGCCCCCGGCGACCAGCCGGACGACCCCCAGCTCGCCTCCCAGTGGGTGATGGGCGCCGACCTGGCCACCATCACCACCCTCGCCCTGTTCGCGCCCGTCGTGGTCCCGCCGCTGGTCCGGCTGCTCAGCGCCCCGCTCGCCCGGCTCACCGCCGCCGCCCCGCTGCTCGCCCGGCAGAACGCGCTCACCGCGGTGCGCCGCACCGTCTCCACCGCCACCCCGGCCTTCCTCACCATCGCGCTCACCGGCACCATGGTCGGCTCCACCGCGGCCTTCGCCGAGGCCATGACCGCCCAGGGCCGGGCCACCGCCGCCGCCCGCTACGTGCTGCGCCCCGGCGCCGCCCCGCTGCCCGCCGACGCCGCCCAGCGGCTCACCGCCGGGCGGCCGGGCCTGCACGCCACCGCGACGACCTCCACCGTGGTGACGGGCCTCGGCGCCGAGCGGCCCGCCTTCGACGACCACGGCGAGGACTCGCCCGCCAGCGCGCCGTCCGCCGCCACCGTGGTGGGCGGCGACCTCGCCACCGCCTGGTCCCTGCCCGCCGTCGAGGGCACCGCCGCCGACCTGCACGGCGCCACCCTCGCCGCCTCCACCGACCAGGCCCGCGGCCACGGCTGGAAGCTCGGCGACCAGGTCAACCTGCGCCTCGCCGACGGCACCGTCACCGGCCTGCGGCTCGCCCTGGTCTACCGCACCCAGCTCGGCCTGGACGAGGTCCTGCTCAGCGGCGACGCCGTCGCCGGCCACCTGGACGGCGCCCGCCCCGGCGCCGTCCACCTCAGCGCCGAACCCGCCGACCGGCTCGGCGGCGTCCTCACCGACGCCCGCGACCCCGGCCCCGACCCGAACGCCCACTACGCCTGGATCGCCACCACCACCATCCTCGGCCCCGCCCTGCTCTACGCGCTGATCGCCATCGTCAACACCATGGTGATGAGCGCCGCGGACCGCCGCCGCGACTTCACCGTGCTGCGGCTGGCCGGGACGGTGCGCCGCCAGGTGCTGCAGATGGTCGCCCTGGAGGCCGCCCTGGTGGTGGCCACCGCCGCGGTGCTCGCCCTCGCCGTCACCGCGCTCACCCAGTACGGCACCACGGCCCTGCTCAACCACCGCGTCCTGGCCGGGCAGGCGAGCGTCGCCCTGCGGCTGCCCTGGCTGCCGCTGGCCGGCGGCGCGGCGCTCTGCCTGGTGCTCGCCGTGGCCTCCAGCGTGCTGTCCGGCCGGTTCGCGCTGGCCGGCCGGGCGGCGGCCCGGTAGGCCGGACGGCTGGTGACCCACCGGTAGTCATTCGATAGGACTATTCGGCCCCGGCGTGCTCGCCAGCACGCCGGGGCCGAGCGCCCGTAGCGTCCGGTTCCATGATCGACAGCCCGCACCCGACCGGCTCCGAACACCCCCGCGCCACCCGCCGCGGCCTCCTGCGCACCGCCCTCGGCGCCTCCACCGCCCTCGCCGCCCTGCCCGCCCTCCCGGCCACCGCGGCCCCCCGCACGCCCAGCGGACAGATCGGCTTCCACGGCGTCCACCAGGCCGGCATCCTCAACCCGCCCCCCGGCTACGGCACCTTCCTCGCCCTCGACGTCACCGCCCGCGACCGCGCCGCCCTGGAAACCCTGCTGCGCACCCTCACCGGCCGCAGCCGCTTCCTCACCGCCGGCGGCACCCCGCCCGACCCCGGCCCCGACACCGCCCCCGCCGACAGCGGCACCCTCGGCCCCGTCCTGCCCGCCGACGACCTCACCGTCACCCTCTCCGTCGGCGCCTCGCTCTTCGACACCCGCTACGGCCTCACCGACCGCCGCCCCCGCCGCCTCACCGCCATGCCCGCCTTCCCGGTCGACGCCCTGCGCCCCGCCGACTGCCACGGCGACCTCTGCCTCCAGATCTGCGCCGAGAACCGCGACACCGTCCAGCACACCGTCCGTGACCTGCTGCGCGCCACCAGGGGCCTGGCCAGGCCGCGCTGGCAGCTCGACGGCTTCCAGAACCCCGCCCGCCCCACGGGCGCCGCCCGCAACCTGCTCGGCTTCAAGGACGGCATCGAGAACCCCGACACCGGCTCCGCCCGGCAGATGGACGAACTCGTCTGGGTCGGCGAGGACGGCGACGAACCCCGCTGGGCCGTCGGCGGCAGCTACCAGGTCGTCCGCGCCATCCGCACCCTGACCACGAGCTGGGACGAAGTGCCGCTGCACCGGCAGGAACGCCTGATCGGCCGCCGCAAGGGCGACGGCGCCCCGCTCGGCGCCACCGGCGAGACCGACACCCCCGACTACGGCCACGACCCCGACGGCGCCGTCATCCCCCTCGACTCCCACATCCGCCTCGCCAACCCCCGCACCGACGCCACCCGCGCCAGCCGCATCCTGCGCCGCGCCTTCAACTTCGACCGCGGCCTCGACGCCGACGGCACACCCGACCTCGGCCTCGCCTTCTGCTGCTACCAGCAGGACGTCAAGCGCCAGTTCGAAGCCGTCCAGACCCGCCTCGACAGCGAACCCCTCGCCCAGCACCTCAGCCCCACCGGCGGCGGCTACTTCTACGTCCTCCCCGGCGCCCGCGACACCACCGACTGGCTCGGCCGCACCCTCCTCGCCCCCTGACCCGGGCGGCCGTCCAACCGGCCGGCGGGCCAGCGGAGTTGGACCCTCCGCCGGCACCCGCGGCCGGCCGCCCGGCGCCCCGCCCCGCCCCCCGGAAGCCCCTCGGAAGCCCCCGGAACCGACCCGGAACCGACCCGGACACCCACGGCCGACCGCCCGGCCCGGCCGCCCTGCCGGTCGGGTTGTCGGTGGGGCGGGTGATGATAGGGGCTGTTTCGCCGGAGGACGGAAGGACACACCTGATGAGCTGGTGGCAGCAGCCACTGGTCGGCTTCGACCTGGAGACCACGGGCACCGACCCGGCCGTGGACCGCATCGTCACGGCCGCGCTCGTGGACACCGTCGGCCCCGTCCGGGTGGACGCCGCCAACTGGCTGCTCGATCCCGGGGTGCCGATCCCCGCCGAGGCGGAGGCCATCCACGGCATCGGCGACGCCCTGGCGCGCAGCAGGGGGCGGCAGGCCAAGGAGGCGGTCGAGGAGATAGCCGCGGCGCTCTGCGCGCGGATCGCGGACGGGCGGCCCGTGGTGGCCTTCAACGCCCCGTTCGACCTGTCCCTGCTCGACGCCGAGCTGCTCCGCCACGGGCTGCCCACGCTCGCCGAGCGCCTCGGCGCCCCGGTCGGTCCGGTGCTGGACGCACTGGTCATCGACCGGGCCGTCGACAAGTACCGCAAGGGCTCGCGCACCCTCCAACGGGTCTGCGAGGTGTACGGAGTGGAGCTGACGGACGCCCACGAGGCGGGCAGCGACGCGCTGGCCGCCGTCCGGGTCGCCGTCGCCCTGGCCGGGCGCTACCCGGCCGAGGTGGGGGAGGTGGCCCCGGCCGAACTGCACCGGCGCCAGGTCGACTGGTACCGGGACTGGGCCGAGGGCCTCCAGGCCTGGCTGCGCCGCGGCAAGGACCCGCTCGCCGTGGTGGACCCGCGCTGGCCGTCCCGGCCCTCCGGATGACCGGACCGGCCGAGCCCGTACGCCCGGGCCACCCCGGCGACCCCGTACGTCCCGGCCACCCCGTGCGTCCCGCCCACCCGGCCCACCCCGTGCGCCCGGCGGGCCCGGCGGACCTGCCCGGCTTCCTGGCGCTCGCCGCCGAGGTCGAGCACTGGTTCGGCCCGATGGTGGCCGAGCCCGGCTTCCACCGCGCGGTCGAGAGGGCCGTCGCCCGGGGCACAGCGACCGTCGCCGAGTCCACCGGGGCACTGCTCGGCGGCCTGCTGTTCGGCCCCGCGCAGGACGGGCCGCACCACCTGCACTGGCTGGTGGTCGCCGGCCGCGCCCGGGGCACCGGCGTCGGCCGGGCGCTGGTCGAGGACGCGCTGCGCCGCCACGTCCGCGCCCCGGCCACCGTCGAGGTGGTCACCTTCGGCCCGGACCACCCCGGGGCGGTGGCCGGCGGCGCCCGGGTGTTCTACGAGCGGCTCGGCTTCACCCCGGCCGAGGCCGCGGCCCCCGGGCCGGAGGGCGGCTCCCGGCAGGTCTACCGGCTGCGCCTCGACTGAGGCCCCGCCCCGGCCTCAGCCCTGGATGTCCAGCCCCACCGGGTGTGCCGGGTCCACCGGGCAGACGAACACGTGCAGTTCGCCGTGCCGGCCCAGGGACAGGTCCGGGTCCTCGCCGCTCTCCACCGTGAGCAGGAGCGTCATCCGGGCCCCGCAGCGGCAGTCGATCGGGATCAGGTCGGTGCAGTGCCAGGACGGCCAGCCGCCCAGCTTCCAGCCGTCCGCCCGGCCGAGGTCCCGCTCGTACTCCAGGCCCTGTCGCTCGGCGAACTCCGCGACGGCGCGGGCGAGTTCCCCGGGCAGTTCGTCCCGGTCGGGCAGGTCGAGGAGCTGCTCGGGGCGCACCGCGCACGGGCGCGGCAGGTACTGCGGCGCGCTGTGGCGGGGCGGCGGGGGAGCGGCCGGGGCGAGGTCGGCGGCGCGCTGCCAGTGGAGTTCGACGGCGGGGCCGTAGTAGTGGCGCTCGCCCTGGATGTCGTCGTGGTCGTTGGGGCACCAGAGCACCTGGAGCAGGTCGGTGCCCTGCGGCCGGGGCAGGTGCGGGGCGTCCTCGGCGCGGATCCTGGCGAGCGGGACCAACGCCGTCGCGGCGGCGGGTGGTCCGGGTGCCCTGCGGGGGAGGACGTCCTCCTCCTCGGGGTGGCGCGCGGTGCAGTGCGGCCAGGGCTCGCCGGCCGGCCACTCGGCCGGCCCGCCGATCCGGCTCGCCCCGGGGTCGGCGGGGGCGCCGCCGGGGGCGGCGTACGGGTGCAGCAGGGTGGCGGGCCGCAGGTGGCGGGCCAGGCCGGGGACGGCGGCGAGGAGGGCGGCGGTGTCGGTCACGGCCGCCCACCCTACGGGCCGCGGCCCAACGGCCCTAGTGTCCTGAGTCAGGAATTCGCTTCAGATATCCGGCTAGGCGGTCGAGGATCTCGTCGGCTGTCTTGGTCCAGACGTAGGGCTTCGGGT
>NZ_JBVIWC010000042.1:0-58689 GCF_055594965.1 Kitasatospora sp. NPDC040550
GGGGGGGGGGGGGGGGGGGGGGGGGGGGGGGGGTGGTGGGGGGCGGGGGGGGGGGGGGGGGGGGGGGGGGGGGGGGGGGGGGGGTGGGGGGGGGGGGAGGGGGGGGGGGGGCCCCCCCCCCCCCCCCCCCCCCCCACCCGTCCGTCAGAAGCCGAACCGCGGGTGGTAGGCCGGGTGCCCGAGGACGACGACGTACCGCTCGCCCCGCTCCCGGGCCGCGTCGAGGGCGGCCCGGACGGCGGCCGAGCCGGCGCCGGTCCGCTGGTACCCGGGCTGCTGCGGCTTCCCGGGCCGCCGCGATCCCTCAGGCCGGCGGCAGGCCGGGCGCGGCGGACTCCGGGCGGCGGTCGGTGGGGCGGGCCGGCGGGATGATCGGGGCGCGGAAGTCGCGCGGGCCGGTCCACAGGGCGGGGACGGCGTCGCCGCGGCGGGCCAGTTCGTAGGCCAGCGCCTCGTAGTTGACCCGCCAGCCGCGGAAGTGAGGCCAGGCGTCCTCGACCGGGCGCTCGCGCGGGAAGCCCGCGGCGGTGATCATCGCGACGGCGCCCAGGTACTCGGCGTAGCTGAGGCGGATCTGGGTGTCCGGGTCCGGGTCGGCGTCGAAGTCGATTCGCAGCGCGCGGCCGATGTCGCGCATCGCGGTGAAACCGGCCCGGATCACCAGCCGGGCCTCGGGCGGGGCGGAGCGCGGGCAGAGGGCGAGGTGGAGGGCGGCGGCGTCCATCACCGCGATCAGCCCGACCACCCAGCTGCGGTTGGGCTGGGGGGAGCGGAAGGCCAGCAGCACCGGGTAGTTGGAGTGGCTCTCGCCGATGTCGGCGGCCAGCCGCTCCCAGTCGCGGTAGAGCTGGGGGAGCGCGGTCTCGGTGTCGACCAGGGACTGGCGGGCGAGCAGCTCCGGGCCCCAGGCGGGTTCACCGGCCCGGGACTGCAGCAGCGTCACCTCGGTCTCGCGCCGCTGGTAGGCCGCGTACAGGGTGGGCAGGTAGGCGATCTGCAGGGCGATCACCAGCGGGCCGCTGGCGGCGGCCATGAAGTCGATCGCGGACAGCTGGAGGCGCTCGCCGCTCGCGTAGCCGAGGGTGAAGAGGCTGGAGCCGGCCTCCCGGATGGAGATCGACCAGCTGAGCTCCGAGGTGCCGTGCAGCAGCAGGGTGTAGGCGAGCAGCATCCCGCTGAGCCAGACCGTGAGCATGCCGAGCAGCACCAGCGGGGCGAGCCAGGTCAGGGCGCGGTCCTGCGCCCGGTAGGTGCCGAAGGGGGTGGCCCACAGCCGCAGCGCGGTGCGCAGCAGCGCCCAGAGCCGGAACACCAGGGCCGAGTAGAGCCCGCGGGGGACGACCAGGGTGCGCAGGATGCTGCCCACGACGAGCAGGAGCAGCAGCACGCCGATCAGGGTGTGGATCAACCTCATGGCGACATTGTGGCGGTAGGCGGTCGGCAGTGCGGTGCGAAGCCCCCGGTCAGGGCGCGGATCTCCCGGGTGCGGTTCGGTTCCCCCGCCCGGTATGAACATGATCACACCGATCTCGCCCGTCCAAAGGACGGCCGGTACGGCATCTAACGGGGTGGAGGGGGCAGCCCCAGGAGATCGGAGACCGGATGCGCGCACAGCAGGGTGGGGAAGCCGAGGAGGAGCGGACCGGACGCCGGAGGTGGCGACCGCTGCGGCGGATCGACTACCCGCGCCGCGGGCGGCGCGGGGTCCGGCGCTGGCTCCCCTCCTGGCGGCAGCTGCTCCTGACGACCGGTCTCGGGACGGCGGTGCTGACCGGGCTGGCGGGCTGGTTCTACGCCACCACGCACGTCCCGGACGACCTCAACGCCTTCGCCACCCAGCAGAACAACGTCTACTACTGGGCGGACGGCACCGAGATGGCCCGGATCGGCGAGACCAACCGGCAGGAGGTGCCGCTGAGCCAGGTGCCCGAGTCCGTCCAGTGGGCGGTGCTCTCCGCCGAGAACGAGACCTTCTACTCGGACCCGGGGGTCTCGCTCAGCGGCATCGGCCGCGCCGTCTACGAGATGGCCACCGGCGGCGACACCCAGGGCGGCTCGACCATCACCCAGCAGTACGTCAAGAACACCTACCTGAACCAGCGCCAGGACGTCTCCCGCAAGCTCAGCGAGATGGTCATCGCGGTCAAGCTGGGCCAGCGGATGAGCAAGCAGGACATCCTGGCCGGCTACCTGAACACCAGCTGGTTCGGGCGCGGCAGTTACGGCATCGAGCGGGCCGCGGCCGCGTACTACGGCAAGGACGTGTCGCAGCTCGACCCCAGCGAAGGGGCCTTCCTTGCCGCCCTGTTGAAGGGCGCCGGGCAGTACGACCCGGCGCTGAGCGAGGCGAACCACGCGCGGGCCGTGGAGCGGTGGTCCTGGATCCTGGACCGGATGGTCGACGCGGGCAAGCTCTCCGCCGCCGAGCGGGCCCGGTACACGGTGTTCCCCGAGCCGCGGACACCGCCCAAGGCGGCCGGGCTCGCCGGCCAGATCGGCTACCTGGTCGACCTGTCCAGGGGCTTCGTGGAGAGCCACAGCGACATCACCCCGGCCCAGTTCGACCTCGGCGGCTACCAGATCCGCACCACCTTCGACAAGGCGAAGGTCAACGCCCTGGCCGCGGCCGTGCAGGAGGCCACCAAGGGCCTCGACCCGGACAACCGCGAGGCCGACAGACTGCTCAAGGTCGGCGCCGCCTCGGTCGCCCTCGACGGGCGGATCGTCGCCCTCTACGGCGGCCCCGACTACCGCAAACAGGGCTTCAACAACGCCAACACCTCGACCGTGCCGATGGGTTCGGCCTTCACCCCGCTGGTGTACGCGGCCGGGCTCGACCAGGGCGTGCAGCGCCGGCGCGACGGCGGCCGGTCCCCGGTGACGCCCGGCACGACGTACGACGGCGACAACGGCGTCAACGTGATGACCCCGGAGGGGCCGTACTGGGGGCGGGACGGGAAGATCGTGAAGACCGCCAACGACGGCAAGCGGAACTGGGGCCAGGTCAGCCTGCGCAGCGCGGTCGAACAGTCCGTCAACGGGCCGATGATGCAGCTCGGAATGGACGTCGGCCTCGACAAGGTGCAGCAGACCGCGGCGGCCCTCGGCCTGCTCCCCGAGAGCCTGGGCGAACTCGTCCCCGCCTTCGGCGTCGGCAACTCCACCCCGAGCGCGATCCGCGCCGCCGACGCCTACGCCGCCTTCGGATCCGGCGGCAGCCACACCGACCCGTACTCCGTGCTGGGCGTCACCCGCAACGGCGCGCCCGTCGACCTGCGCCTGCCCACCGCCGCCCAGGCCCTGCCCGCGGCCGTGGCGGCCGACGTGGACACCGCCCTCAAGGGCGCGGTCCGCGGCGGCAGCGCCCAGGCGGTGGCGGGCGCGGGCGCCGGCCTGGCGGCGAAGCCCGGTACCACCCCGGACCGCACCGCGGGGTGGACCATCGGCTACAACGGGCAGCTGTCGACGGCGGTCACGGTCTTCCGGGCCGACCTCAAGGACATGAAGCTGCAGTCCCTGGAGGGGATCGGCGGGGCCGCGCCGGACACCCCGGACTCGGACCTGCCGGGGCGGATCTGGACGGCGTTCATGAAGACCGCCGGGCAGTAGCGGCCGCCGTCGTCCACCGCGCCCCCGGGCGGAGCCTCTCCGGGTGCCGGACCGCCCGGATCCGGCACACCCGGCCGTCCGGGACGTCGAACGCGGCCACCGTCGGCGCGCCGTTGACCGAGCACTCCAGCAGTTCCGGGCCCGGGGCCCGTCGCGTCCGACGGCGTCGTGGCCCGCCGGTGCCGGGGGCCGGCCGGTCGCGGCGCCACCCCGCAACCGGCCGTGGCGGTGGGCTACTTGGTCAGGCGGGACCAGTCGCCCGGCTGGCCGGGGTCGAGCTGGCGGAGCTTGTCGAGGACCTTCGGGTCCTGGGCGTCCAGCCAGTCGGCGACCTGGCGGAAGGAGACGCAGCGGACGCCGTCCTGGTGGCAGACGTTCTTCACCACGTCCTCGACGGCGTCCATGTAGATGCCGCCGTTCCAGTCCTCGAAGTGGTTGCCGATGAACAGCGGGGCGCGGCTGCCGTTGTAGACCCGGTTGAAGCCGGCCAGGTAGCTGTCCCGGGCCTCCTTCTCCCAGTCGGTGAACTTCTTCGGGTCGCCCTTGGTGGTGTTGCCGGACTGGCCGGCCAGGAAGTTGAAGTCCATCGACAGGCCCTGGGACGACCTGGCCGGGAAGGGCAGCATCTGGAGCGGGAAGTTCCAGATGCCGCCCTTCCTGGTCGGCCAGACCTGGAACTCGCCGGGGGAGCTGGCGTCGTAGCGGAAGCCCGCGGCCTTCTCGGCCGGGAGCAGGTTCTTCTGCCCCTCCAGGCACGGCGCGCGGCCGCCGACCAGCTCCTTGGTGTAGTCGAAGGGCAGCGGCGGGAGGTTCTTGAAGCCGGTGTTGGTCTTCCAGTTGGTGACGAAGGAGACGGCCTGGTCGAGCTCGCTCCGCCACTCCTCGGTGCTCCACTCGCCCCCGCCCTTCGCGCCGCAGAAGTGCCCGTTGAAGTGGGTGCCGATCTCGTTGCCGTCCAGCCAGGCCAGGCGCAGCTGCTCCAGGGTGTCCTTGATGTGCGGGTCGGTCGCGTAGTCGATGGACGCGTCGCCCGCGTTGTGCCGGGGCGGGTGGTAGAGCGAGCGCTTGGACTTGGGCAGGGTGTAGAGGCCGCTCAGGAAGTACGTCATCTGGGCGTTGTTGTCCGCGCCCAGCTTGCGGAAGCGGGAGAACAGGTGGTCGTCGCCCTCCAGGGCGCCGTCCCAGGAGAAGACGACGAACTGCGGCGGCTTCTCACCCGGTTTCAGCTTCTCCGGCTTCGGCTGCTTGGGCTGCGGGCCGGTGTAGGAGGTGGAGCCGTCCCCGAGCACGTGGACCTGGCCGTCCCAGGTGGGCGTCGGGGTCGGGGTGGGCGTCGGCGCCGGGGTGTCGGTGGGGCTCGCCTCCGCGGCGGTCGGGTCGGGATCGGGGGCGGCGGCGTTCGGTCTGCTCTCGGAGAAGGAGTCCCCCGTGGTGAGCGTGAGGGACGCGACGACCCCCACGGCCAGCAGGACGACCGCACCGCGAGCAGTCCGCACGGATTCCCTTTCCTTCGGCGACAGTTTCGATCACACAGGGTTCTTCCTTGATCGATGACCTGAGCCGTCGGAAACGTTGCACGGGACGTCGTACGAATTTTCGGGCGGGTGCCCGGACGGTCGGCGGGCCTACCCCGCGACGGGCCGCGGGCCGGCCGGTGGGGCGCCGCTGACGGCGGCCTCGTACAGGGCCCGGACGGCCGGGCCGAAGGCGGCGCTGTAGGAGACCTGGGGGGTGTTGCCGCCGGTGTGGTAGCCGCCGATCACGCCGACCACCGCCCAGCCGCCCGGCCGCGGCACCAGCATCGGCCCGCCCGAGGTGCCGCCGGTGAAGGCGTCGCAGGCGATGCGCTGGAAGGTGCCCGGGTCGGCGGGGTCGTCGCTGGCCCAGCGGGTGGTCCGGCCGAGGCACTCCAGCGGCTTCTGCGACCCGCCCGGGTAGCCGATCATCCGGACCGGCAGGTGGACGTACCCCGTGCCGGTCAGCAGGCGCACCGCGCCCGTCGCGTCCTCCAGGCGCTGCCCGGCCTGGTTGGGCTCCGTCACCGTGAAGCCGAAGTCGTAGGCGGCGCCCGCGTGTTCGCCCCGGTCGTAGTACTCCTGGGCGAGATACACGCCGTCGGCCCGGACCGGGAAGACGCCGAAGGGCGTGCGCCCGTCGTGGTACTGCGGCACGAACGCCAGGTGCCGCTTCGGGGCCCGGCCGGCGTACCCCTTGAGGCAGTGCCCCGCGCTCAGCGCGAGGTCGCGGCCCGGGCTGTGCACCACGGAGCCGCTGCAGGTGCGGCCGGTGCCGTCGGCGTCCGTCCAGAAGAACGCGCCCGCCTGGGGGATGCCGTCGAAGCTGCGGCTCGGCGGGATGAACTCGCCGGGGCGGGGCCCGTCCGCCGTGCCCGGGGCGGCGGGTCCGGTGTCCTGGGGGAGTGCGGCCGCCAGGCGGGCCGGTGTCCAGTAGGCGCTCGGTCCCTCGGGGTCCGGCGTTGCGGCGGAGGCGGCCGGGAGGAGGCCGGCGCCCAGTGCCAGCAGGGCGGTCGCGAGTGTCGCCGCCCGCCTGACGGTTCTCGTCCCGTACGCCATGGGGTCGTCCCTCTCTCGTCCGTGCGACGCGGTACCCGTCGGCACCTGGATTGCATTGTCGCGAACCCGTCAGCAAGTGGGGCCGGAACGGCGGCATTCGGCCCAGGCCCGGGCCGGGTGCCATTGACACGGGAGCGCCTCCCCTGAATGCTAAGCAAGCGCTTAGTCAACCCTCCGTCGTCCCCGAGGAGCCGCCCGATGCCGCCGACCCCCGCCGACCCGCCCGGCCTGGACCTCGCCCGCCTCCGCGCCCACCTGGACCGGGAGCTGCCCGGCACCGTCCGGGGCCCGCTGCGGGCCGAGCTCATCGAAGGGGGCCGCTCCAACCTGACGTACGTGCTCACGGACGGCACCGGACGCTGGGTACTGCGCCGACCGCCGCTGGGGCACGTGCTGGCGACCGCGCACGACATGGGGCGCGAGCACCGGGTGATGTCGGCGCTGCGGGACAGCGAGGTGCCCGTACCGGGCATGCTGCTGATCGACCACGGCACCGACGTGCTCGGCGCGCCCTGGTACCTGATGGAGCACGTCACCGGCGTCGCCCACCGGGACCGCAAGGCCCTGGCCGGCCTCGGCGAGCAGCGGGTCGCGGCGCTCGGCCGCCGCCTGGTCGAGACCCTCGCCGCCCTGCACCGGATCGACCCGGCCGCCGTCGGCCTCGGCGACTTCGGCCGGCCCGAGGGCTACCTGGAGCGCCAGCTGCGCCGCTGGTCCACCCAGCTGGAGAAGTCCCGCAGCCGGGACCTCCCCCAGCTCGACCGGCTGCACGCCCTGCTCGCCGAGCGCCTCCCCGCCTCGCCCGCGCCGGCCCTGGTGCACGGCGACTACCGGCTCGACAACGTCCTGGTCGACGACTCCGACGCGATCACCGCCGTCCTCGACTGGGAGAT
Organism: Kitasatospora sp. NPDC040550; assembly: GCF_055594965.1. Classification (NCBI taxonomy): domain Bacteria; kingdom Bacillati; phylum Actinomycetota; class Actinomycetes; order Kitasatosporales; family Streptomycetaceae; genus Kitasatospora; species Kitasatospora sp. NPDC040550. Next base: position 7,076 of record NZ_JBVIWC010000042.1, read on the forward strand.
GTCCACCCTCGGCGATCCGCTCACCGACATCGGCCTGCTGGTGATGTACACCGAGCTGGCCGGCGTCGGCGGCGGCATCATCCCCGACGCCATGACCGCCCCCGGCTTCCCCGCGGCCGACGGGATCGTCGCGTACTACGCCGAGTTGACCGGCCGCCAGGCCGCCGACCTGGACTGGTACGTGGCCTTCGCCTCGTTCAAGCTGGCCGCCGTCGCCGAGGGCATCCACTACCGCTTCCAGCAGGGCCGCACCCTGGGCGCGGGCTTCGAGCGCGCGGGCGAGATGGCCCCGATCCTCGCCCGGCACGGACTGACCACCCTCAAGGAGGGCTGAGAACCATGGACTTCGCCTACGACGCCCGCACGAACGTGCTCCGCGAGCAGCTGCTCGCGTTCATGGCCGAGCACGTCCACCCCGCCGAGCCCGTCCTCGCGCGGCAGTTGGCCGACCCCGCCCGCGAACCCTGGAGCGTCCCGCCCGTCGTCGCCGACCTCCAGACGGAGGCCCGCAAGCAGGGCCTGTGGAACCTGTTCATTCCGGGGGAGCATGGGGCCGGGCTCACCAACCTCCAGTACGCCCCGCTCGCCGAGATCACCGGCCGCAGCATCCAGCTGGCCCCGCCCGCGCTCAACTGCGCCGCCCCCGACACCGGCAACATGGAACTGCTCGCCCAGTTCGGCAGCGCCGAGCAGCAGGAGCGCTGGCTGCGGCCGCTGCTGGACGGCGCGATCCGCTCCGCGTTCGCGATGACCGAGCCCGAGGTGGCCTCCTCGGACGCCACCAACATCGCCACCCGGATCGAACGCGACGGCGACGAGTACGTGATCAACGGCCGCAAGTGGTACATCACCGGCGCGATGAACCCGGACTGCAAGGTCTTCATCGTGATGGGCAAGACCGACCCGGACGCCGCCGTGCACCGCCGGCAGAGCATGGTGCTGGTGCCGCGCGACACCCCCGGCCTCACCGTCAAGCGCGGCATGACGGTCTTCGGCTACGACGACGCCGACCACGGCGGCCACGCCGAGGTGCTGTTCGAGGACGTCCGGGTGCCCGTCGAGAACCTGATCGACGAGGAGGGCAGCGGCTTCGCGATCGCCCAGGCCCGGCTCGGCCCGGGCCGGATCCACCACTGCATGCGGGCCATCGGCATCGCCGAGCGCGCGCTGGAGCTGATGTGCCGCCGGGCGAGCGAGCGGGTGGCCTTCGGCCGGCCGCTCGCCGAGCAGGGCGTGGTGCAGGACTGGATCGCCGAATCGCGCGTCCGCATCGAGCAGTTGCGGCTGCTGGTGCTCAAGACGGCCTGGCTGATGGACACCGTCGGCAACCGCGGCGCGCACACCGAGATCCAGGCCATCAAGATCGCCACCCCGCGCACGGTCGAGTGGATCCTCGACAAGGCCGTCCAGACCTACGGCGCCGCCGGCGTCAGCCAGGACACCCCGCTCGCCCAACTGTGGGCCGGCAACCGCACCCTGCGCCTCGCCGACGGGCCGGACGAGGTGCACAAGCGCTCCCTGGCCCGGCGGGAGCTCAAGCAGTACCGCTGAGCACCTGCACGACGGACCCGGACCGGCCGGGGCCACCTCGGGCGGGAGGGCCCCGGGTCGCCCCCGCCTGGCCCGTAAGGGTGTCATACCGGGGTAGTCAGGGGGACTTGGCTCCCCGGTACGACGGCACCGGCGCGCCCCGCCCGTAGCGTCTGTCCGGTGACCGATCGGGACGAGGAGGCAGGCATGGGCAGGCGGGGACGGGCCGTGGCGGCGGTGCTGTTGGCGGCGTCGGCGACGCTCGGGATGACGGCTGCGCCGGGGGCGGCGGCGCCGGCGGTGGACGGCGGGGGCGGGCGGCAGGCCACGGCCTGGCTGCCGCGGCCGACCGGTCCGTACCCGATCGGGACGACCTCGCTGCGGCTGAGCGACGCCGGGCGGGAGGACCCCTGGAAACCGGGCCGCGGGCGCGAGCTGATGGTCAGTCTCTGGTACCCGACCGCCCGCCCGGCCACCGGCGGGGAGCGGGCCCGCTACATGGAGCCCGCGGCCGGGGCGCACTTCGGCGGCGACACCGGGGTCGGGCAGCTCAACTACCAGGTACGGCCCGGCAGTACGGACTGGTCGGGGATCCTCACCCACGCCCGCCGGGACGCCCCGGCCCGGCCCGGCGGCCCCCGCCCGGTGGTGCTGTACTCGCCCGGGCTGGGCGACCCGCGCACCTGGGGGACGGCCCTGGTGGAGGACCTCGCCTCGCGCGGCTACGTGGTCGTCACCGTCGACCACACCTACGAGGCCTCCGAAGTCGCCTTCCCTGACGGGGACCTGGCCACCTCGGTGTTCCCCGCCATGCTCCAGCAGCCCGGACTGGACGTCGGCGCCGTGCTGCGCAAGTCGCTGGCCGCCCGGGTGGCGGACACCCGCTTCGTCCTGGACGAACTCTCCGGGCTGCGCCGGGCCCCGGGCCTGCCGGCCGGCGTCGGCGCCTCGCTGGACCTGGACCGGATCGGCATGGTCGGCCACTCGGCGGGCGGCTTCACCGCCCTCCAGGCCATGCACGACGACCCGCGGATCGCGGCCGCGGTCAACCTGGACGGCCAGCTGCACTTCCCCGGCCCCGACGGCCGCACCGGCGTCTTCCTGCCCGACTTCGTCGAGGACGGCCTGGACCGCCCGTTCCTGCTGATGGGCACCCGCAGCGAGGACTCCGGCAGCTACCACGGACAGCCCGGCTGGAACGCCCTGTGGCAGCACAGCACCGGCTGGCACGCGGACCTCACCCTGGAGGGCTCCCGCCACGGCTCCTACACCGACGCCCAGTCCCTGCTGCCGCTGCTCGCCCGCCAGGGCGCCGTCACCCCGGAGGCGCTGGCCGGGGACGTCGGCGACGTCCGCCCCGACCGGGCCGAGCTCGCCACCCGCTCCTCCGTGGCGTCCTTCCTCGACCGCTGGCTGCGCGGCCACGACGACCACCTGCTGGACGGTCCCTCGGCCCGCTTCCCGGAGATGACGTACGAGCGGTAGCCCGTGCCACGACACCTCGCTTCAGGAATGCAGGTGCGCCGCGACGTACGGAACGGCGATCTGGTCCACCCCGCGTGTGCGGCCGAAGGCCGGGTGGACGTTGACCTCGAAGACCACGCCGCCGCTCTCGGCGGCGAGGTCGACGCCGGCCAGCGGCAGGCCCAGGGACTTGGTCGCCTGGATCGCCAACTCGGCGAGATCCGGGGGGAGTTCGTCGACCTCCAGCAGGGTGGAGACGGCGCCCCGGCACTCGTTGCACGGCGCCTCCGGGTCCGCCTGGACGTGCTCCGTCGCGCGGACCACCCGGCCGCCGAGGACGACCACCCGGTACTGGTGGCGCTGCCCGTCGGCGGTGAAGTTCCGGGCGTCCCGGGCGATCAGCCAGGCTTCGTCGAGATCCGCGTAGTGTCGTGCGGCGGCGGCGAGTTGGGCGTGGGTGGTGACGTGGAAGACGTCGTCGCCGCCCATGCCGACGCACGGCCGGGCCCAGACGTCGCCGCCGAGCCGCTCGAAGGCCTCGACGGCGGCCTCCGGGCTCGGCCGGGAGAGCGTGATCGTCGGCATGTGCGGCACGCCGTCGCGGGTGAAGCGCTCGACCGTGAGGTCCTTCTCGGTCGCCGCGCGCCAGGCCTCGACGTCGGTGCCGAGCGAGCGGACGCCGGCCGCGCGCAACTGCCGCTGGCAGTGGGCGAAGGCGGGGCGCCGGTGCGGCGGGATCTCGTAGACGACCACCGCGTCCGTGGTCACGACACGCCCTTCGGCCTCCAGCCGGACGGTACCGTGGCCCACGGCTTCGATCCGGCCGGTGGCGTCTCGGGAGCCATCCGTCATGAAGTGCCGCGCGTCCAGCAGGACGGGCTCGCGACCGGTCAGCCGCCGGGCGGCGGTGGCCATCGCGTCCCGGGTGCCCTCGGTCGAGCTGTGATCGGTCAGAAGAACGAGGTCTCGTCGGCCCATGGGGCCATCGAATCGGTGCGCGGCCGCCCCGGACAAGGACGCCTTGCGAGCCACCGGGCGTGGCGATCTGGCCGAAACCGCCCCGTGCCGCCGTCAGTCAACGGTGAGCACCAGCTTGCCGACCGTCATGGAACCGAGGCAATTGCTTACCAAGTTGCGTTTTTAACCAGGTAAGGATTTCATGGGTGGCATGAATCGCACAATCATTCCTCCCGTGCTCGTCACCGGCGCGACGGGTCGGATCGGCCGCATCGTCATCGACCGACTCCTCGAAGCGGGCGTGCCGGTCCGCGCGCTGACCCATCGCTCCGAGGCGGCGGCGACGCTGCCGGCGAAGGTCGAGGTCTTCGCCGGTGACCTGACCGTGCCCGAGTCGCTCGACCCGGCGCTGAGGGGCGCCGGTGCGGTCTTCCTGGTCTGGACCGCCCCGCCGCAGAGCGCCGCGGCAGTCATCGAGCGGCTGGCGGCCAACGTGCGGCGGGTCGTCTTCCTCTCCTCTCCGCATCAGACCCCGCACCCCTTCTTCCAGCAGCCCAATCCCATGGCGGCGCTGCACGCCGACATCGAGCGGCTCATCGCGGCCACCGGACTCGAGTCGTCGATCATCCGGCCGGGGATGCTCGCGTCGAACTCGCTGGCCTGGTGGGCGCCCGCGATCCGGCGCGGCGAGGTCGTCCGATGGCCTTACGGTGCCGCGCGGACGGCACCGGTCGACGACCGCGACGTGGCAGCCGTCGCGGCCCGGACACTCCACCAGGACGGGTACGCCGGAGGTGACTACGTCCTCACGGGCCCCGAGTCGCTGAGCCAGGTCGCACAGGTGGACGCCATCGGTGCCGCCCTGGGGCGCCGGATCGCGTTCGAGGAGATGACGCCGGAGGAGTTTCGGAGCCTGTCGGAGGGCACGGCGCCCCGCCCGGTCGTCGAGATGCTGCTCGCCGCCTGGGCCGCCGCGGTCGGACCGCCCGCACACGTCACCACCGCGGTGGCCGACATCCTCGGGACGGCCCCGCGAACGTTCCGTCAGTGGGCCGCCGACCACGCCACCGCGTTCGCGCCGGGTTCGTGACCACCTCGACCGTGGCCGGCCGCGTCGTGCTTCGCTAGCGGATCTCCGAGCCGGGGTTGGCGTCGTCCCACTCCTGTCGGGAGGTGAGGATCGCGTCGTGGTGGTCGTACGACCAGTCGACCATCGCCCGCACCAGGTGAGTGAGGCTGTGGCCGAGCGGGGTCAGCTCGTACTCGACCTGCGGGGGGACGGTCGGGTGGACGGTCCGGGAGACCAGGCCGTCGCGCTCCAGCCGGCGCACCGTCAGGGTCAGCATCCGCTGCGAGATCCCCGGCAGGGCGCGCTGCAGCTCGCGGAACCGCCGTACGCCCTGGGCGAGTTCGACCACGGCGAGGACGGACCACTTGTCGCCGAGCCGGGTCAGCAGGTCGCGGATCCCGCAGTCGACGCCGTCGTCGCACCAGACCACCGGACGGGGGGTGGTTACCGCGGTGTGCCCTACTGACATGGAAGTGCCTCCTTACGCCGGACGCCCAGGCTACCGAGGATGGTCACGTCTTCAACGACCAGCCATCTGGAGGAGAAACATGCTGCTCGTCACCGGTGTCAACGGAGGTCTCGGCTCCCTCGTCCTGGAGCGCCTCGCGGGCCGTGCGGATGTCGTCGCCGGGAGCCGGACGCCCGGCGCGGTGGAGGCCGAGGTGCCCGTCCGGCTGGTGGACTTCGACCGGCCGGAGGCCCTGGCCGCGGCCTTCGACGGGGTACGGACGCTGTTGCTGATCTCGGCGGGGGCCGCCGAGGACGACGTGGTGATCGCCCGGCACGGCGCGGCGATCGAGGCGGCCGAGAAGGCGGGCGTCGAGCACGTCGTCTACACCAGCCTCTCCGGCGACGGCGACCACCTGCCGTACGCGCTGGCGCACCGCTGGACGGAGCGGCGGCTGCGCGAGTCCGGCACGCTGCGCTGGACGGTGCTGCGCAACGGCCTCTACGCGGAGCTGCTGGCCGCGATCGCCGCGCCCGGCCCGGACGGGGTGATCACGGCGCCGCTGGGGGCGGGGCGGCTGGCGGCCGTGGCCCGGGCGGACCTGGCCGAGGCGGCGGTGAAGGTGGCGCTGGCGCCCGCCGCGCACGCGGGGCGGACGTACGAGCTGGTCGGGGAGCGGGCGGTGGGCGGCGCGGAGGTGGCGGAGGTGCTGGGCGCGGAGTACCGCCCGGGCAGGCTCGCGGAGGCCCGGACTGCGCTGGCGGCCTCGGACGCGCTGCGCGACTTCCAGGTGCCGATGACGGTGGGGACCTACTCGGCGATCGCGCACGGCTTCCTGGCCGGGCCGGGCGGGCCGGGGGACCTGGCGGCGCTGCTGGGCCGCCCGCCGCGCCCGGCGCTGGAGGTCGTCGCGGGGCGTTAGGGTCCGTCCCGGCCCTGGGGCCCGTCCCGGCCGTGGCGTGCTCGGCGAGACCCTGGAGACCCTGCGTTCGCTCGGCGCCGCACTCGACCCGGCCACCCTGCGCGGCTACGCCGAACTGGCCGAGCGGACCGCCGTCCTCGACCTCGACCAGCTCGACCCGGCCGCCGACCCGCTGGAACAGGCCGAGCGGGCCCTGCTGCGGACCGTCCTCCTGGAGCCGGCGCTGCTCGCGCTGCGGCGGCTGGCGCAGGAGAACGAGTCCGCCCGGCACGGCGGTTGAGCCACTTGCGGTCGGGCCGCCCGCCGTCGGGCTACTCGCCGTCGGGCTACTCGCCGTCGGGCTACTCGCCCAGGACGGCGATCCGCCCGGTGCTGCGCCCGTCGGCGACCAGCTGCACGGCCGCCGCGGCCTCGGCCAGCGGGACCCGGGCGCTGACCAGCGGCCGGACCACGCCCTGCTCGGCGAGCTCGGTCAGCGCGTCGTGGGCGGCGCGAACCGCCCGCGGGTCGTGGGTGTTGTACAGGCCCCAGTGCAGGCCGAGGATCGTGTAGTTCTTCACCAGGGCGTGGTTGAGCGCCGGGGCCGGGATCTGCCCGGCGGCGAAGCCCACCACCACGATCCGGCCCTCGAAGGCCACGCACCTGGTGGAGCCGGTGTAGGCCTCGCCGCCGACCGGGTCGAAGACCACGTCCGCGCCGCGCCCGCCGGTGAACTCCTTGACGGCGGTGACGAAATCCCCGGCCGGGCCGTCGGCCGTCCGGTCCACCACCAGGTCGGCGCCGAGCGCCCGGGCCGCCTCGGCCTTGGCCGGGCCGCCGACCACGGCGACCACCCGGGCCCCGGCGGCCCGGCCGAGCTGGACGGCCGCACTGCCGACCCCGCCGGCCGCCGCGTGCACCAGCAGGGTCTCGCCGGCCCGCAGCCGGGCCCGGCGGTGCAGGGCGAACCAGGCGGTCTGGTGGCCGATGTGCAGCGCCGCCGCCTCGGCGTCGTCCAGCGCCTCGGGCGCCGGGAACGCGGCGGCGGCGTCCAGCAGCGCGTACTCGGCGAAGGCGCCGTGCGGCAGCACCGGGTTGCCGATCAGCCGCTCGCCGCGCCGGGCGCCGTCCGCGACCTCGCCGCACAGCTCCACGCCCGGGGTGAACGGCAGCGGCGGGCGGACCTGGTAGTGCCCGCGCACCATCAGCGCGTCGGGGAAGTTCACCGCCGCCGCCCGGACCCGGACCAGCAACTGCCCCGGGCCCGGCACCGGCCGGGCGGCGTCCTCGGCGAGCCGCAGCACCGCGGCCGGCTCGCCGAGCTCGGTGACCTGCCAGGCCCTCACAGCGCCCCGCCCTTCTCCAGCCCCTGCTGGAGCCGGTTCACCCCGGCGAGCCAGCGGTCCGGCTCGGTGGCCCGGACGCGGTAGTACTCGGCGACCTCGGGGTGCGGCAGGATCAGGAACCGCTCCTCCCGCAGCGCCGCCAGGACCGCCCCGGCGACCTCCGCCGGGTGCAGGGCGGTCGGCACCAGCAGCGCCTCGCCGACCGCGCCGGTGGAGGCCAGCATGTCGGTGCGCACCCCCTGGGGGCAGAGCGCGTGCACCCGGACACCGCGGTGGCGGTAGGTGGCGGACAGCCACTCGGCGAAGGCGAGCGCGCCGTGCTTGCTGACCGCGTACGGGGCCGAGCCGAGCATGGTGAGCAGCCCGGCGGCCGAGACGGTGGCCAGGAAGCGGCCGTGGCCGCGCTCCAGCCAGCGGGGGAGCAGCAGGTCGGCGGCCCGTACGTGGGCCAGCACGTTGACCTCCCAGGCGCTGGCCCAGGCCTCCGCGGGGGCGTCGGCGCCGCCGATCGGGGCGACGCCCGCGTTGGCGCACCACACGTCGATCTCGCCGAGCTCCGCGCGGGCCCGGTCGACCAGGGCGGCGAGGCCCTCGGCGGAGGCGGCGTCCCCGGGTACGGCGGTGCCGCCGCACTCCTTCGCGACCGCGCGGGCGGCGTCGGCGTCCAGGTCGTTGACCACCACCCGGGCGCCGGCCGCGGCGAAGGCCCGGGCCAGGGCGGCGCCGATGCCCCGGCCGGCACCGGTCACCACGACGCCCTGGCCGGTCAGGTCACCGCCCGGCCCGGTAGCGTCGCCGAGCCCGTCCGGCGCGTTGAGCTCGTCCCGCGCGTTGAGCCCGTCCGGTCCGCCGAGCCCGGTCGGCGCGTCCGGCCCGCCGGTCACAGCCCACCGCCGAGGGTGACTCCGCCGTCCACCACCAGGGTCTGGCCGGTGATCCAGCCGGCCTCCGGGGAGAGCAGGAAGGCGACCGCGCCCGCGACGTCCTCGGGGACGCCGAGCCGGCCCAGCGGGTAGGCCTTGACGACCTTCTCCTCCCGGCCCTCGTACAGCGCCTCGGCGAACTTGGTCTTCACCACGGCGGGGGCGACGGCGTTGACCCGGATGCCCTGCGGGCCCAGCTCGGCGCCGAGTTCGGTGGTGAGCCGGATCAGTGCGGCCTTGCTGATGCCGTACATGCCGATCCCGAGCGAGGAGCGGATGCCCGCGACGGAGGCGACGTTGACCACCGAGCCGCCGTGCTCGCCCATCCAGGCGGCGTGCGCCCGGCGGGTCCAGGCCAGCGGGCCGAGCACGTTGACGGCGAAGATCTTGGCGGCCGCGTCGGGGTCGGTCTCCAGGACCGGCCCGTAGATCGGGTTGATGCCGGTGTTGTTGACCAGGTGGTCGAGCCGTCCGAAGGCCTCCAGGGTGCGGGCGACCGCCTCCTCCTGGTGGGCCGGGTCGTCGGCCTTGCCGGCGACCGCGATCGCGTTGTCCGGGCCGCCCAGGTCGCGGACCGCCTCGGCGAGCGGCTCGGGGTTGCGGGCGGTGAGGCAGACCTTGGCGCCGCGGTCGACCAGTTCGCGGGCGATGCCGAGGCCGATGCCCCGGCTCGATCCGGTCACGACGGCCACCCGGCCCTTGAAGGAGTGCACCACGGAGGGTCCTGCCTTTCGGGTCTGCTCTAGAGTGCTGACTAAGCGCTTGCTCAGCATGCTGTCGGTGCGAGAGCCTGTCAACAGTCCGCCGGGCCGCTGCGGAGCGGCCGGCGGGAATGCCTGTACGACTTCTCTGGGAGGATGGCGCCATGACCAGCACGCCCATCGCCGACCTCTGGCCGACCCTGCCCGGCGCCGACACCCGCCCCGAGGCGGCGTACCGGCTGCTCCAGGCGGCCGTCGAGTCGTTCGCGGAGCGCGGCTTCCACGCCACCACCACCCGGGACATCGCCACCGCGGCGGGCATGAGCCCCGCCGCGCTGTACATCCACTACCAGTCCAAGGCCGCCCTGCTCGCCGAGATCAGCCGGGCCGGGCACGCCGCCACCCTCACCCTGGTCCGCGAGGCGGCGGCCGGGGAGGGCGGACCGGCCGAGCGGATGCGGCGCGTGGTCGAGCAGTTCACCGCCTGGCACGCCCGGGCCCGGACGGTCGGCCGGGTGGTCAACTACGAGCTGCACGCCCTGCCCGAGGACGCCTACGCCCAGGTCGCGGCGCTGCGCCTGGACATCGAGCGCGAGGTCAGCGCGCTGATCGAGGCCGGTGTGGCGGCCGGGGAGTTCGAGGTCTCGGAGGTGCGCACGGCGGCCCGCGCGGTCACCTCGCTGGGCATCGACGTCTCCCGCTGGTACACCGAGCGTTCCTCCGGCACGCCGGAGGAACTCGGCCGCCGTTACGGCGAGTTGGTGCTGCGGATGCTCGGCGCCCGGCTCTGACCGGAGTACCCCCGCGGACCTCGTTCCCTCAGGACCCGCCGGCGCCGTAGAAGCCGTCGAGGGGCGGCTCCGGCATCCCGTCCAGCAGGCGGTCCAGGCCGGCCAGCATCTCGGCCCGGTCGTCGAAGTCGGCGAAGCGGGGGACCAGCGCGCGCAGCCGGGGGTAGTCGGCCGCGGGCAGCAGGTGCAGGCCGAGGCGCAGCACCGGGTCCGGCTCGTCCGGGTTGTCGACCACCTGGCGCTTGTCCACCAGCAGGAAGCCCAGGTTCCAGGCCACGAAGGTGCGGTAGATCGTCAGCGCGGTGGTGTCGTCGAAACCGGCCCGGGCGAGCACCGACAGGATGTGCTCGGTGAGGGCGAGAGCCGGCGCCGGGCGGTGGGACACCGGGACGGCCAGCGGGCGGGTGGCGACCAGCGGCAGGATCTCGGGGTGGGCGTGCGCCACGACGGCGAAGGCCTGGGCGATCCGGCGCAGCTCCGTCCGCCAACCGTTCTCGTGGCCGCCGACGCCGGTGCGCAGCTGGGTGTTGATCTCGGCGAAGTAGGCCTCGGTCAGGCCGTCCAGCAGGGCTTCCTTGCCGGGGGTGTAGCGGTACAGGGCCATCGACTCGACGCCGAGCTCCGCCGCCAGCCTGCGCATGGTCAGCGCGCCGAGCCCCTCGCGGTCCACCAGGGCGACGGCGGCGTCCAGCACCAGGGGGCGACTCAGGCGCCCGCGCTTCTCGGGGCCGTCCCGCTCAGCCATGTCCGCACTCCTCCGAGTCGGTGCCGGTGGGCCGTCGGCCGTGCCCGGGCGGCGGGGCCGGACGGGGGCCGGGGCCGGGCAGGTCGCAGGTTACGCAGCGGATACAGAACCAGGATACAAGGGACGAATAGCCGGAAAACAGGCCTCAGTCAGGCCCCGGCCGGTGACGGAGCGCAACCGGTGGCCGGGTGCGGCCACGTCTGGCCTGGGCGGGCCGGGTCAGGGCAGCAGCAGTCGGACGGCGAGCCAGCCCACCAGAGCGGCCGAGCCCAGCGCGGTCCACCGGCGGCCGTGGGCACCGGTCAGCGCCCGGCCGAGCAGGGTGCCGCCGAGGGCGAGCAGCAGTTGCCAGCCCGCCGAGGCGGCGAACACGGCGAGGGTGAAGACCGTACGGGCGAGCGGGCCCGTCGGGCTGCCGGGGCCGTCGCCCAGGACCAGGGCGGCGAAGTAGAGCACTGTGAGCGGGTTGAGCAGGGTGATCCCGAGCAGGGTCAGGAAGGCCCGGGCAGGGCCGGGCGGGGTCTGCGCCGCGAGGGCGGACGTGCTGCCGGGGGCGCGCAGGGCGGTGACGGCGGTGCGGACGGCCAGGGCGAGCAGCACGAGGGCGGAGGCGATCCGCAGCGGCGCGGCCACTGGTGCCAGCAGGGGCGCGAGGCCGCCGCCGCCGAGGGCGGCCAGCGCGGCGTACAGCCCGTCCGCGGTGGCCACGCCGAGGGCGGCGCAGGCCCCGGTGCGCAGCGAGGTCCGCGCGGCGAGCGCCACCAGGTAGGCCCCGACGGCCCCCACCGGTACGGCGACGCCCCACCCGGCGAGCAGCCCCGCGACCAGCGCGGCCCTCATGCGCGGGCGCGGTCGGGCCTCCGGGGGCGGCCGGGCTGCTGCTGACCGGCGGCCGGGCGGGCGGCGGCGGTCACGGGCAGCGGGCGGGCGGGTGCCGAGGTCATGGGCCGATGGTGGCGGGTGGGCACCGGGGGGTGCAAGCGGTTTCCCCCGTGAGGGCGGGTAGCGTGGGGAACTCCGTGAACACTGTTTCGAGGAGGCCCCCGATGAGCAGTCAGAACGACCACGTGCGCGAGCTGTTGGCCGAGGCCTGGCGGTCCTGGGCGGAACGCGGGGCGGCCCTCGGGGCGACGGACTGGGACCGGCCGACCCGGCTGACCGAGTGGTCCGTACGGGACCTGTACGCGCACGTGGCGCCGGTGCCGGAGATGTTCACCGGGCTGCGCACGGCCGTCCTGGACGGGCCGGCCGAACTGACCTGCGGGGCGGACATCCTGCGGACCTTCAACCGGCCGGGCGGGCTCGCCCACACCGCCGCCGGCCAGGTCGCCGAACTGGCCAGGGAAGCGGCCAGGGCGAGCGAACCGGCGGTGCTGATCGCCCGGTTCGACACCGAGGGCCCGGAGGCCCTGGCCGGGCTCGCGGACCTGCCGCCGAGCACCGTGGTGGCGCACCCGCTGCTCGGCAGCGTCACGGTCGGGGCGCTCGGCGAGGTGGCGCTGATGGAGGCGACCGTCCACCTGCTGGACCTGGTCGCGGCCGTCGGCGGCCCCGCGCCGGCCGAGGGGGCGCTGCGGTTCACCAGCGCGCTGCTGGCCGAGGTCGCCGACCCGGTGGCCTTCATCGAGGCGGCCTCGGGCCGCGGTTCGGAGCCGGTGCTGCCGGTCATCCGCTGACCCGCCAGGGCGTTCGCGCTGGTCAGTCGTATGATCTGGGCCGAGGACGGATCAACCGGGGGGCATTGATGGACAACCTGTGGAACCTGTGGTGGCTGCTGCCCATGGTGATCTACGGCGGCTCGGACCTGGCCCGCAAGGCGTTGAAGACCCGGCACAAGCGCAAGTTGGAGGTGCTGGAGGCGACCGAGCGGCAGCGGGTCGCCCTGGAGGCGGCCGGCCGCCCGCCCGAGCCGGTCTGCGGCTGCACCCACCACCTGGCCAAGCACGACAAGCAGGGCCGCTGCCACGAGGTGGTCGAGGCGCCCACCGCCTGGGACGCCGACCGGCGCCCGGTGAGTTACGAGCCGCGGCCCTGCAACTGCCAGCAGTACGTGGGCCCGGAGCCGCTGGGCACGGTGTACGCGCCGGAGCTCACCGACCGCTGAGCCCCGCCGGCGGCCCGGTGCCGTAGGTCCCGTTGCTCCCCGCGCCGTCGGTCCGGTGCGGGGAGCAACGCTGTGCCCGGTCAGCCCAGGGCGAGAGCGCTCAGCCGGTCGGCGGCGCCGTTGAAGAGGTCCTGGTCACCGGGGAAGGTGCCGGAGTCGGCGTACTGCCAGAAGGTCTGGTAGCCCCAGCCGTTCGGCAGGGTGCCGACGCCGGAGGAGTAACGGGCGATCCAGAGCGGGTTGGTGGCGCCGAAGCCGCCGTAGTTGCCGGTGCAACTCGCCCACCAGTTGGTCGTGGTGTAGATGGTGGGGTAGCGCCCGGTGCGGTTGCGGACGGTGTTGGAGAAGTCCCGGATCCAGCTGACCATGGCGCTCTGGCCGAGGCCGTAGCAGCTGGCGCCGTACGGGTTGTACTCGATGTCGAGGGCGGGCGGCAGGGTCGCGCCGTCGGCGGACCAGCCGCCACCGTGGTCGACGAACCAGTTGGCCTGGGCGGAGCCGGAGGAATTGTTCGGCAGCGCGAAGTGGTAGGCGCCGCGGATCAGTCCGGCGTTGTAGGAGCCGTTGTACTGCTGGGCGAAGTACGGGTTGGTGTAGCTGGTGCCCTCGGTGGCCTTGACGTAGGCGAACTGGGCGCCGTTGGCCGCCGCCGTGGACCAGTTGACGTTGCCCTGGTAGCTGGCGACGTCCAGCCCGGGGGTCTGGGTGGCGGCGAGGGTGGGCAGGGGCGACTCGCCGGTGCGGCCCTCGTGGGCGGCGACGGTGGAGCCGGCGAAGTCGCGGTCGGGGTGGAAGGCCGGTCGGGCCTCGGGGGAGGGGCCGGCGGGGGACGGGGAGGAGGAGGGGGCAGCGGGGGCGAGAGGGGCGGGGTCGGCAGCGTAGGCGGGCGCGGTGACGCCGGTGACCAGGGCGGTCGCGGCGGCCAGTGCGGCCAGTACGGGGAGCCGACGGCGGGTCGTCGGTCTTCTGGTGGTACCGGTGGGGCGGGCGGAGCGGGAAGAGCGGGACATGGACACTCCTCTGGTTCCGGTGCGAATGGCCCAACGGGCCCGGTACGGCCGGTGGTTGGCCCGACCGGGGAGCAGGTTAGCCATGTACCCGCCAGCTGCGCCAGGTGCCCGCGCCCGGGCCGAGGGGGCGATGTGGCACGATGCATAAAAGTCGACATTCATCGGAATGCCGACCGTCACGAGAACGAGGTAGCGCCATGCCCGAGACCGCCGCCAGGACCGCCGGCGAACCGACCTTCCGCCCCGCGACCCTCGCCGACGTCCCGGCGCTGGTCGAACTGGTCGAGTCCGCCTACCGGGGTGAGGCCAGCAAGGCCGGCTGGACCACCGAGGCGGACCTGCTGGGCGGGCAGCGCACCGACGCCGAGGGGGTGGCGGAGGCCGTCGGCCACGCCGACGGGCTGGTGCTGCTGGCCGAGCGGGACGGCGAACTGCTGGCCTGCTGCCAGCTGGAACGGCGTGGCGAGCTGGCGTACTTCGGCATGTTCTCGGTGCGCCCCGGCCTCCAGGGCGGCGGGATCGGGCGGCTGGTGCTCGCCGAGGCGGAGCGGCTGGCCAGCGAGGAGTGGGGGGTCGGCGCGATGGAGATGACGGTCATCGAGCAGCGCGCGGAGCTGATCGCCTGGTACGAGCGCCGCGGCTTCCGTCGGACCGGTGTGTACAGCCCGTTCCCGTACGGCGACGAGCGGTTCGGCGTCCCGCGCCGTCCGGACCTCCGGTTCGAGCAGCTGATCAAGGAGCTGTAGGGGTGCGGGGAGGGCTCGGGGGAGGGGCGGTTTGTTGATCGTTTGACGGTCTGTCGTCCTACTGATGCGACGTCAAGTCGCTGAACAGCGGCGATGCGGAGATGTCATACCTCGTTCATGATTGGTCCAGACCAATGTGAGAGGCTGAGGACGTACGGCGAAGTTCCGTCCGATGCCCAGGGGGGCCATTTCCGCATGCCCGTACTCCATGGCACCGCCATGTCCGCACCCGACACCGGTCCGCGCCGGACGCCCGCGGACCCCGACCTCCGACTCCCCAGCCCGCCCGACGACCAGGAGCTCTACTGGTACTTCGGCCCGCAGCGCCGCTGGGTGCTGCTCTGCGCCACCCTCTCCTACGCGGGAGCCACCGCCACCCTCGGCCTGTTCGCCCTCAGCAAGCCGCTGCTCTGGCCGTTCCTGGTGCTCACCGTGCTCAACGCCGCCACCTGGCTGCTCTCGCTCACCGACGGCCAGCGGGCCCGCCGCTTCACCCGCGACTCGCACGACCTGCTGCTGCGCGCCTGGAGCCCCGCCCGTCACCCGAGCGTGGACCTGCTGCTGCCCACCGCCGGCGAACCGCTCGCCGTCCTCGACAACGCCTACCGGCACACCGCCGCCGTCCAGTGGCCCGGCGAGCTGACCGTCCTGGTCCTCGACGACGCCGACCGCCCCGAGGTGCGCGAACTCGCCCGCTCCTACGGCTTCCAGTACCGCGCCCGCCCCGACCGTGGCCGCTTCAAGAAGGCCGGCAACCTCAACCACGGCCTGGCCGAGGGCACCGGCGAGGTCATCGCGGTCCTCGACGCCGATTTCTGCCCCCGCCCCGACTTCCTGCACCACCTGGTGCCCTACCTCGACAACCCCGAGGTCGGCATCGTGCAGAGCCCGCAGTGCTTCGACACGGACGCCGACATGTCCTGGCTCGAACGCGCCGCCGGAGCGACCCAGGAGATCTTCTACCGCTGGATCCAGCCCTCCCGGGACGCCCAGGACGGCACCGTCTGCTGCGGCACCAACGCGCTCTACCGACGCGCCGCCCTGCAACGGATCGGCGGCTTCGCCGAGATCGACCACAGCGAGGACCTCTACACCGGCCTCGCCCTCGCCCGGGCCGGCTGGAGCACCCGGTACGTCCCCGCGCTGGTCGCCAAGGGCATGTCGCCCACCGGCCTGCCCGCCTTCATCAGCCAGCAGTACCGCTGGTGCCTCGGCTCGCTCGCCCTTGTCCGCGACCCGGACTTCCGCAGCGGCCCGCTCCCCAGGTCCGCCCGGCTCTGCTTCTGGAACGGCATCCTCGGCTACGTCACCAGCGCCGTGAACGTGTTCGCCGTGCCGCTGCCCGCGCTGATCATGCTGTTCTTCTCCCCCGAGGAGATCCAGCCCTGGCAGGTCCTGCCGTTCCTGCCGCCGATCTGGGTCGCCCTGGTGCTGCTGCCCGCGATGTCCCGCACCCGCTGGCGCTTCGAGGTCACCCGGGTCCAACTCCTCGGCGGACTCTGCCACGTGATCGCCATCGCGCACGCGCTGCGCCGCCGCTCCGCCGACTGGGTGCCCACCGGTGCCGTCTCCGGCGGGACCGCCCTGGCCCGCAGCGTCGCCCGGCTCGGCGTCGGCTGGCTCGGCCTCGTCGTCTTCGCGGGCGCGGCCGGCCTGGTGCGCGCCGGACTGGAGTACGGCTGGCGGCCGTTCTGGGCGCTCGCCGCGCTGCTCGGGCTCACCGCCTACACCATGATCCCGCTGATCAGGTCGCTGTGGCCGCTGCTCGGCACCGGCCGGGCCGCGCGGGCCGCGGACGGCGGCAAGGGCGCCGCCGTCGGAGAGGTCGCCGCACCGGCGCGGCGCCGCACCGGGCTCGGACCCGACCTCGGCTTCGGCCGGGCGGAAGCCGTCGCCGTCACCGCCGTGCTGCTGCTCTGCGGGGTGCTCGCCTCCGGCTGGGCCGACCCGCTGATCTTCTGAGCGGCCGGTCGGCCGACCTGTTGACCAGTTGACCACTTGACCTGCTGGTCCGTTCAACCCCGCTGGTTCGCCGGCCAGTTGACCTCCTGACCAGTTGACCTGCCGAACCGCCCACTCTTCCCCGCTGCGTTTCCTTGCGCGTCGCCCCACCGGCGCGGACCCCCGCCGCCCGGCCGCCCCATCGGCCCGGCGGGCCCGACCACCGCTGCCAGCCCAGCAAGGAGCACCGCCGTGTCAACGGCCGTACCACCACCGACGTCGTCCACGTCCGCCGAAGAACTGCTGCCCGGAGTCGTCCGGGTGGACCGGCAGGCCGCTGCCGCCGGAACCACCTCGACCTCCGCCTCGGGCACCTCTGCCTCCGGCACCGCCTCCGCCTCCGGCACTGTCGCGTCGACGGGCGAGCCCCGCCGCCGTGCCGCCTTCCGTCCCGACATCGAGGGACTGCGCGGCATCGCCGTGCTCTCCGTCCTCGCCTACCACGCGGCCGTCCCCGGCCCGACCGGCGGCTTCGTCGGCGTCGACGTCTTCTTCGTCATCTCCGGCTTCCTGATCACCGGTCTGCTCACCGGCCGCCCGATCGGCCTGTGGGACTTCGCCGCCCGCCGCGCCCGCCGCATCCTGCCCGCCGCCGCCACCGTCCTGGTCGCCACCGCCGCCGCCGGCGGCGCCCTGCTCGACCCGCTGCGCGGCACCGACCTCGCCCACGACCTGATCGCCTCCGCCGGCCAGTTCGCCAACTGGCGCTTCGTCGGCCAGCAGACCGACTACCTCGCCGCCGAACACGACCCCAGCCCGCTCCAGCACTTCTGGTCCCTCGGCGTGGAGAACCAGTTCTACCTGCTCTGGGGCGTCCTGCTGCTCGGCCTCGCCCGCTACCTGCACGGGCGCCGCCGGACCCTGGCGATCACCCTCGCCACCCTGGCCGTCGGCGGGGCCTCGCTGGCGCTCTGCCTGCGCTGGACGGCGACCTCGGCGCCGCTCGCCTACTTCTCCACCGGCAGCCGGCTCTGGGAGTTCGCCGCCGGGGCCTGCGCCGCCCTGCTGGGCAGCGCCCTCGCCGCCCGTACCGCCGCCCGTACCGCCGGCCGCGACCTCGCCCCCGCCCCCGTCGCCGGGCCCGGCTCCGGCCGGGCCACGACCCGGGTACTGCGGCTGCTCGGCTGGGCGGGCCTGGCGGCCGTCCTCGGCTCGGTCCTCCTGTACGACCGCACCACCCCCTTCCCCGGCGCGGCCGCCCTGCTGCCCGTCCTCGGCACCGCGGCCCTGCTGCTCGCCGCCCCCGCCGACCGGATCGTCGGCGGAGTCCTCGCCAGCCGCCCGCTGCGCGCCGCCGGGCGCCTCTCGTACGCCTGGTACCTGTGGCACTGGCCGGTGCTGACCATCGCCCAGGCCCGGTACGGCCAGCTGACCTGGCCGGTGCTGCTCGCCCTGACCGCCGCCAGCGCGCTGCCCGCCTGGCTCACCCTGCGGCTCGTCGAACAGCCCCTGCGGTACGGCAGCAGTCCGGCACCCCGGCGCGGCCTCGCCGTCGGCGCCAGCGCGCTCGTCATCCCGCTGATCGCCGCGCTCACCCTCGGCGGCGGCACCGTCCGCGCGCTCGGCGGCACCGCGGACGCCCGGACCGTCGCCCCCGCCGGGGCCGTGGACGGGCCCGCCCTGCTCGCCCCCGGCACCCGGGTGCTCGGCCTCACCCCCTCGCTCGCCCGCGCCCGGGAGGACTTCCCGCCCGGCAAGGGCTGCGAGATCCCGCTCAACGCCGACAGCAGCCCCCGCTGCCTCTTCGGCAACCAGGACAGCCCCGACCGGATCGTGCTGCTCGGCGACTCGCACGCCGGGCAGTGGATCTCCGCCGGGCTCGCCCTTGCCGAGCAGCGGCACTGGGCCCTGGAGGTGCTGGTCAAGCCCGGCTGCCCGCTGGCCACCCTGACCGTGCGCAACAACGTCCTCGGCCGCACCTTCGACGAGTGCGACCGCTGGCGCGAGAACACCCTCACCCGGCTCACCTCCGGGCCCAAGCCCCGGCTGGTCCTGATGGCCGGCCTCAACCGCTACGGCAGCCAGGAGGAACGCGCCGAGGGCTGGACCCGCACCCTCGACCGCCTCACCGCCCTCGGCGCGCCGCTCGCCTACCTCGGCGACACCCCGATGCCGGGCAAGGACATCCCCACCTGCCTGGCCGCCTCCGACGGCCGCTCCGACGCCTGCTTCTTCCCCCGCGACACCGCCTTCGAGCCCGACCCGATGCTCGACGGCGGCCTCGCGGCCCGCTACGGCGTCCGCACCCTCGACCTCGGGCCGCTGCTCTGCCCGGGCAGTGGAGCGAGCTGCCCGGCCGTGCTGGAGGGCGTGGTGCTCTACCGGGACACCGGGCACATCACGGACACCCTGGCCCGGGTGCTGGCGCCGCGGATCGACAAGGGGGTGCTGGGGGCGCCGTGAGCGTGGGGTGAATGTGGGGTGGGCGTGGGGTGGGCGTGGGGTGGGCCGCCCGCCGCCCGCCGCTCGCAGCCCCGCACGGCCCCGCAGGCTCAGATCAGCACCGGCTCGCGGGGCAGCTCCTCCAGGCGGGAGTCGGCCCCGACGATCCGGAACACCCCCGGCCCCACCTCCTCGGAGCGGCTGCGGATGTCCATGTAGAGGTGGGCGGGCCACTCCGTCCGCAGCGACCAGCTGACGCCGATCAGATCGGCGCCGTCCAACCGGGCGCCGGTCAGGTCCGCGTCGGTCAGATCGGCGTGGGCCAGGCCGGCGCCCGTGAAGTCCCCGTCGACCAGGACCGCGGCCGCGAGGCAGGCGTGGTCCAGGGTCGCGCGGGACAGGTCGGCGCCGGTGAGGTCCGCCGAGGTGACGTACGCCTGGCTCAGGTCGGCCCTGGCCAGGGCGCCGCCGCGCAGTGTCGCCCCGGCCAGCACCGCCCCGCACAGCTGGGCCCGGCGCAGGTCCGCCCCGTCCATGGCGGCGCCGGTGAGCAGGGCGTAGCGCAGGTCGGACTCCGGCAGCCGGGTGCCGCGGAGCCGGGCGCCCGCCAGGTGGGCGTTGAAGAGCTGGGCCCGCACCAGGATGGCGCCGGACAGGTCGGCGGCGTACAGGTTCGCGTCGTCCAGCGTCGCGTCCGACAGGTCGGCGCGCCACAGCTCGGCCTGACAGAGGTTGATGTCGGTCATGATCGCCGAGCTCAGGTCCACGTCGTGGAGCCGGGCACCGGCCAGGCTCGCGCCCGTCAGGTCCGCCGCCCGCAGGTCCGCCCCGGACAGGTCGGCACCGGCCAGCTCGGCGTTGTGGAGCACCGCGCCCGGGCCGGGCACCCGGAGCGGCTCGAAGGCCAGCGCGGCCCGCAGCCAGGTCCGGAAGCCCTCCCTCGGCGGCTCCGGGGCCCGGCCCGCCGCCGACCCCCGTCCGTCCCGTACGGAATCACCGGCCACGACGCCTCCTCCGCTGGTCGGCCCCGTCGGCGGGGCCGTACCTGCCGTCCACGCTGTCGTTCACCTTGTCGACCACCCTGGCGTCCACCCGGGGCACGATCGGGGCCCGGAGCGGACCGGGCCGGGGCCTGGAGCCCGGCTCGGGGCCCGGCCCGGTCTGAGATTCGGCCGCTGGCCCGGACCGTGGCTCGGCACCGGTCCGGGGTGGCGAGGGGAGCTCCGGACGCGACGGGCCGCGCGCGAACATCTGCTGCAGGATCTGCGGCGCCGCGATGCCGATCGCCAATGCCCCCACCGGGCCCGCCACCTGGTTCGAGGCGGTGGACGCCGCCGTCACGATCACCCCGACGCTCAACCGGATCGCCACCGCCACCACGTACGGGGCCAGCTTCATCTGACCCCGGTACGTCCACGGGAAGCCGCCCACGGAGTTGATCCGCTCGTGGAGGGTCCACGCCTCGATGGCGGCCGCGCCACCGAGCCCCCACAGGCATGCAGCCAGCATCTGCATCCGAGCAACTCCTCGCACCCACCGCACCGTTGATTCCCGACGGCCCTCTCGCCGACCATGCTGGTGCACCGGGCCGTGCACTGCCGGGCCCGCCACCCCGCAGGGCACCGATCCTCGGGAACCACCGGCGTTCCGGGGGCGGGCGGGGGCCTCCCGTGGTATAGCGATCGGGGCTCGGGTGCGGGTGCGGGTGCGTGCTCGGGTTCGGGTGCGGGTGCGGGTGCGGGGGCGCGGAGGTTCGGGTGTCGGGTTCCGGTCAGCCGTAGACGCCGCGGCAGAGCCGCGCCTGCTCGGAACCGGCCGGCCAGCGGCCCACCCGCTCCGCCTGGTCACAGATCGTTCCCGGGCCGAGCGACGGCAGCCCCTGCGCGCCCGGCCCCGCGTTCGGTGCCGCGTGGCCGGACGGGCTCGGGCGGGGGCTGCGGCCCGCCTTGGTGTGCGGCGAGGCCGAGACGTGCTGGGCGCCCGTCCGGTCCGCCCCGCTGCCCGGGGCGGCCGCCGTCGCGGCCGGGTCGCCGCCCGGCAGGGCCGGGGCGCCCCCCGGCGCGGGGGAGGGGCCGGGGGACGGCGAGGGCGTGCCGGCCGGCGGAGCGAGCGGCAGCAGGCCGGACGGCGTGGCCGACGGCGAAGCCTCCGGCAGGGCCACCACCCGGACGTCGTCGCCCGACCCCGGACCGCACATCACCAGCAACGCGGCCAGCGCCACCAGCGTCCCGCCCGCTGCCACCACCCTGGCCCGCCGCGACCGACGCGGCGGCGCGGGTGTGCCGCCGGGCGGCGGATCCGCCTGCGGCGGCCCGGCCGGCGGGGGCCCGGTCGGCGGGGGTGCCGAGCGGAACGGCTCCGCCTGCGACGGGATCGGGAGGGGGACGGGAGGTGGCTGCCAGGCGTTCGACGGCCACTGCCACTGTCCTCCGGTGGGCTGCCCAGTCATGTGCTCGTCCTTCCAGCGCCGCCCCCGCCGTACCTTTCCGTGCACAACGAGCGCGCCGACCACGGGACATGACCCGGAAGAGGGGTCTGGACGGGCGCTGATTGCCGCCGACCCACATGCTGGGGGTCATGGAGACCAACAGCACGTCCGCACACCTGGTCGAGGTGGCCGAGTTCCGGACCGACAGCCGCTACCGCCTCGTCCACCTCGAAGGCCACGGCTGGGAACCCCTCGCCCCCGAGGAGTTCGAACCACGCCTCCACCAGCTCTTCCCCGACCTCGACCCGCACGACCCCGTCAAGGTGCACTGGGCCGACCGCCCCTGGGAATGGCCGAGTTGGCACCCCGGCGAAGCCTGAGGCACTGATCGCCCGGCCATCGGGTTCGCTACGCTTTCCGGGTGAGCGTGGATCACTTCTGGCGCCGCCTGCCAGGCCAGGCCGTGGACGCCTGTTCGCCCGAGGAACTCGGCGAACTCGTGCCCCGGAGCCGCGACGTCCGCTACGACCGGCTGGTCGCCGCCGGACTCGCCCTCGGCGTACGGCAGACCGCCGTCCTGATGGAACTCGCCCTCACCGAGAACGGCCTCCACCCCGACCCGGCCGCCCGGCTCCCCGTCTACGGCGGCAACCGCCGTGACACCGGGATCGGGATGCCGGTGCTGCGGCCCGACCAGGTCGCCGCCGCCTTCACCTTCCTGCGGGACTCGGCGCTCGGCGAACTCGTCCGCCAGCAGGACACGGTGCTCGCCCGGCGGGTCGCCCAGCTCGACTCCGAACCGCCCTGGTCCGAGTCCTGGGCCGCCCGCGTCGTCCACGACCTGCGCGAACTACGGGACTTCTTCGCCGGCGCGGCCGCCGCGGGGGACGCCGTCGTCGTCCGTGAATCCGAATGAGGGAACCGATGCGAGCCGCTGAACCGATACGCCCCGCCGAGCCGATACGCCCCGCAGAGGCGACGCGACCGGTGGATCCGACCCGCCCGGCGGATCCCGGGCTTCTTGTCGACCCGGAGCGCCCGGTGGACCCGGCGCGCCCGCCGGGGACGGTCGGCTACGGCGAGGCGGCGGAACAACTCGCCGTCCAGTACGAGAGCGTGGACTTCGCCGAGGTCCACCGCTCCCTGCTGCACCTCTACCCGAACGCGCCCGCCACCGTCCTCGACATCGGCGCCGGCACCGGACGCGACGCGGCCGCCCTCGCCGCCCTCGGCCACCGGGTCACCGCCGTCGAACCGACCCCCGAACTGCGCGCCGTCGGCGCCCGCCTGCACCCCCGCGCGGGCATCCGCTGGGTCGCCGACGCCCTGCCCGACCTGCCCGAGCTGACGGCCCGGGGCGAGCAGTACGACCTCGTCCTGGTCACCGCCGTGTGGATGCACCTCGCCCCCGCCGAACGCCCGCCCGCCATGCGGGCCGTGGCCCGCCTGCTCGCCCCCGGCGCCCGCCTCGCCCTCACCCTGCGCCACGGCCCCGTCCCGCCCGGCCGCCGCATGTTCGACCTCCCGCCCGACCACACCACCGCCCTCGCGGAAGCCCACGGCCTCCACCTCCTCCACCAGGGCGAGCGGCCCGACCTGCACGCCCGCGCGGACGTGAGCTGGACCGAACTGGTCTTCCAGCGCGGCCACCGGCCGCCGCCGCCGCCGCTCTGACAGCGGTCCCGGCCGCCGCTCTGACACCGGCCCCCCCCGGGAACGCGACGATCCGGACATGAGCGACCTGCTCGGCGGCCAGGTCGTGCGGCACCTCGAAGGTGACGCTGCCCGGCTGATCCCCCGCCGGCTCGCTCTCGCTCAACTTCGCTCCTCGCGGGTCGGGCTGACCGGGGCCGTCCTCTTCGCCCGGTCCGCGCGAAAGGATCTCGGATCTGGTGGTGCCGTGTCCGGCGAACGGCGCCACCAGCCCGCATCGGTCGGACACGAGGCACCCGCCGTCGGCCCGGGGCCGGTGCTGCTCAGGGCGCCCGCGAGCCGGAACCAGGACCGGGCGCCGGAGCAGGGGGACGGCTCCGGCGCTCAGTCGGCAGGGGGGATGGTGACCGAGTCGCACCAGTGGCAGTTCCACTGCAAGGGCAGCTCGCAGCGGATGCTGAGGAACCCTTTCGGCTCTCCGTAGAACGGCGTTCGTCTCCCCGAAGTACCAGCAGTCGTACTCGAAGTCCATCGACACCCCCCTGGGTCCAGGATCGCGGCTCCCAGGGTGTGAGGGCCCCACGACGCAAGTGTCGGCCCAACGTCCGGCCAACGTCGTGGTGACGGGCTGCCGCTGACAGAAGGATGGTGTCGAGCCGGCCCGTCAGCCGGTTGCCACAACGGTCCGACACGAGGAGAACAGCAGATGGCTCGTCGCAAGATCACACGAATCGGTGCCGTGGCGCTGGCGGCCGCGACCCTCATCGGCGGAAGTGTCCTGGCGGCCTCGCCGGCCAGCGCGATCGGAAGCGTGCAGTGCCCGGGCGGCGGCGCGGAGGCGTACGGCATCGAGCTCTGGATACACGACAACAGCGGCTACTGGCAGCTCTGCTACGCGGGGAGCGTCGGCACCACGTACCCCGGGGTCGCCGGTGTGTACTCGGTGACCTCGCAGTGGAACAACGGCGTCATCACGGCGAACGGTCACGACTACAACCTCTACGCGGGCGGCAGCCTGAGCTTCAACAACGCCTACGTCTCCCGGGTCTCGATCGTCTGACGTCCAGCCGGGTGTCTCGGCCTGCTGAGTGCCTGACGCTGTCGGGGATCTTGGCGATGACGGTCGGCCATGCCCTCGACGTCTCGGTCTCCAAGATCCCCGACAGCGTCACCGCGATCAGCTCTGCGTCTCCTCGCGGCGTCCGACAGCGGCCGCATCGGGTACGACGAGCAGCTTGCCGGTGGTACGCCGAGCCTCCAGATCGCTGTGGGCCTGGGCGGCCTCGGACAATGCGTAGCGACCCGTCACGGTGACCTCAAGCGCCTTGGAGCGCACCCACTCGAACACATCGGCGGCCCGTCGGAGCAGTTCGGACCGATCGGCGATGAAGTCCCCGAGGCTGGGCCGGATCAGGGTCAGCGAACCGCCGTGGGCGAGCCGCATCGGATCAAACGGAGGCACGGCACCACTTGCCGCGCCGAAGAGCACCAGATGACCGCGGGGTCGCAGGCTGGCGAGGCTCGCATCGAAGGTGTGCGCGCCGACGCCGTCGAAGACAACCGGCAGTCCCTGACCGCCGTTGAGCCGCCTCACCTCGGCTGCGAGATCGTCGACTGCGGAGGAGAGGATCACCTCGGCGGCTCCGGCACGCTTCGCCAGCTCGGCCTTCGCCGTGGTCGACGTCGTGCCGATCACCCTGCCGCCGAGATGGGTGATGAGCTGGGTCAGAAGCAGCCCCATGCCACCGGCAGCCGCATGCACGAGCACCGTGTCGCCCCCCTGAACCGGGTAGGCGTCCTTGACGAGATAGTGCGCGGTCATGCCTTGGAGGAGCACGGCGGCGGCTGTCTCGAAGTCGATGTCGTCGGGCAGCGGCACCAGCCGGGAGGAGTCCACGACGGCCCGCTCGGCATACGCGCCGGGAACCTCCACCCAACCGACCCGGTCCCCGACCGCGACGTCAGCGACGCCGGGTCCAACTTCGACGACCGTGCCGGCGCCCTCGGCGCCCGGGGTGAAGGGCAGCGGGAGGCTGTACCGGCCTTCGCGGTGGTAGACGTCGAGGAAGTTGACCCCGGATGCGGCAACCTCCACGATCGCCTCGCCCGGACCGGGCCGCGGCTGGTCCACCTCGGCCTCCCGCAGCACCTCGGGACCGCCCACTTCGTACACCTGAATCGCTCGCATGACCCCACCAACCCCGTTGATGGCGATCCGATTCCCGGCAGGCAGACGAGTCCGCCGCTCCGCCGCCTCGCCGCCTCGGGCTGAGACGCGAAGATCTCACGCAGGACAGCCGATTGGCCGGATCGCAGGGTTCCGTCCTCATGTCGATCATCATGCAGGATCCGAAGGAGACGCGGCCCAGGCGTGTCGTGCGGCTCAGGCCGGGCCGGGGGCGAAATCCGGTGACACGCGCGTGCCGTACGGGGAGACTGGCGACGCACGCGGACCGGCGAGGGGAAGGGCAGCACGTGGCACTGGTGAAGAAGGGGTCCCGCCGCATCGTCGTCGACGGGGTCGAGTACCGCTGGCGGATGAGCAGGAAGCACTGGTGCTGCGACTACGACGCCGGCACCCTCGGCTACGTGGTGGAGGACGCCGCCCGACCCGGCACGACCCTCGTCGTGGAGACCGGACGGCCGGAGACGCCCGAACCCCGGCTGGTGCCCGCCGAGGTCGTCCTGCCGGGCGAGGTCGCCGCCGGCATCCGGGCTGCCCGGTCGCTGGGCTGGACGCCCACCGCCGCCGGTTCGCCGTTCCAGCTGCGCCACTCCGCCGTCCGCCACGAACCGCATGAACTGCATGAACCGCATGAACAGCGCAAGCCACACAAGCCGTACGAACCGCACGAAGCAGCCGAGCGGCGAGAGCGATGACCATGACGAACCACCCGGCCGTGGACCCGGCCGCCGCCGCCCACCGCGCCGTCGAGAACCTGATCGCCCGCTACGCCGAACTGGTCGACGACGGGGACTTCGCGGGGCTCGGGGAGCTGCTCGCCGACGCCGTGTTCACGGGCAGCGGCGAAGCGCTGCGCGGGCGCGAGGAGATCGAGCGGATGTTCCGCGAAACGGTGATCCGCTACGAGGACGGCACCCCGCGGACCCAGCACGTCACCACCAACCTCGCCATCGACCTGGACGCGGCGGCCGGCACGGCGGCGGCTCGCTCGTACGTCACCGTCCTCCAGGCCCTCCCCGGCTTCCCGCTCCGGCCCATCGCCGCCGGTCGCTACCACGACCGCTTCGAACACCGCGACGGCGCTTGGCGGTTCGCGGCACGCGAGGTCCGGATCACCCTGGTCGGCGACGTCAGCCGCCATCTGCGACCGGCGGCCGACCAGGGGTAGCCGCCGCCCGTTGTGCCCCGGCCTGTTGGTAGAGCGTCACCAGGAGGCCGTGCACGGGCTCGCCCTCCGGGTCCTCCTCGGCCTCGTCGACCAGTGCGGCCAGCGCCTCGGCCAGTCGTGCCGCTTTGGCGGGGCTGAGCCGGAGGTGGCGCAGCGTCATGAGGTGGTCGACGGGTGAGCGGTCCAGCTCCTGGGCGACGGCGCCGAACAGCGCGGCCGTGCCCTCCGCCCGGGGTTCGGCGACGAGGAGTCGCTCGGCGGTCCGCCGGTAGTACTTCTCGGTGCCGCCGCGCACCTGCCGCGTTCCCGCGTCCTGGACCAGCCCGGCCTCGCAGAGCACCTTGAGGTGGTGGGAGACGCTGCCCTTGTTCACCCCCAGCTGCGCGGCGAGCCGGCTGATCGTCGACGGCCGGCTGCTCAGGGCGAACAGCAGGCGCTGGCGTACGGGGTGGGCGAGTGCGGTGTGCTGGAGCGGTGTGGTGATCCGCTGCACGTCCTCGCTGTCGGCTTCGTCCTGTTGATGGCTCACCCGATCAAGCGTTAAGTACGGTTGACGCTTTGGCAAGCCGCTGGTCTACTCCCTCCCATGACCTCCACCACACCCACCACTTCGGCCACGGTGCTGCCCGCGCCGCTGGACGCCGTCACCGTCGTCGAGTCGATCGCCGACCTGGTCGGCGAGAACTACGTCTTCCCCGACACCGCCCGGCAGTTGGCGGGCCTGCTGCGCCGCCGGAACGCCGACGGCGGCTACCGGTCGCTGAACGTCGAGGAGTTGGCCGACGCGGTCACCGCCGACCTGCGGTCCGTCAACGGCGACCTGCACCTGGCGCTCAAGCACCACGCCGTGCCGGTGCCGCCGGAGCGCGGCGCGGCCGTACTCGCCGCGATGCGGCGGGACTTCGACGCCTCCCTGGGCGGCGTGCCGCGGGTGGAGCTCCTCGACGGCGGCGTCGCCGTCCTGGAGATCGGGCCCAAGATGTTCCCGCTGGACTGGGCGGCCCAGCCGCTGGCCGCGGCGCTCTCGCTGGTGGCCCCCGCCCGCGCCCTCGTCCTGGACCTGCGCCGCAACACCGGCGGCGACCCGGACACCGTCGCCTTCGTCTGCGGCTACCTGCTCGACCGCCGTACGCACCTGAACACCCTGCTCTCGCGGCAGGGTGAGCTGGCCGAGCAGTCCTGGACGCCCCCGTTCGTGCCCGGCGCCCGCTTCGGCGGCAGCAAGCCGCTGTACGTGCTGACCAGCGGGAACACCTTCTCGGCGGGCGAGGAACTCGCCTACGACCTCCAGCAGCTCGGACGTGCCGAGGTCGTCGGGGAGGCCACCCGGGGCGGCGCCCACCCGCGCGAGGGCTGGACGGTGCACCCGCACCTGGAGCTCAGCGTGCCCGTCGCCCGCGCGCTCAACCCGGTCTCGGGCACCAACTGGGAGGGCACCGGCGTCCGGCCCGACGTGCCGTGCGACCCCGGGGCGGCGCTCGACCGCGCCCTGGCCCTGGCCGTGGCACGCCTCGCGTAACGGGACCGGATCAGAGCGACAACGGCTCGAAGGCGCCGTCCCGGAAGCTGAGGACGGACGGCGCGCCGTCGAACTCCTCGCGCACGTGACCGTCGTAGCCGGGCTCCTCGACATGGGGCGCGACCAGGTCCAGGAGGTCATGGACGCCACCCGTCATGTCGTCGAGCCACAGGGTACGGCTGTACAAGCCCCGTACGTGGCGCGGGCCACCGGCGTGCTCGCCTCCGACCGGGGCCGTGCGAACGGTGAAGGTCAATCGGCACTCGGTTCGACGGAGTCCGACGGCGGAAGCGATCCGGACGTGGCTCGCCCGGGCGGCCGTCAGCGGCTCGCCGCCGACGGCTGGCCCTCAGCGGCGGGTATCGATCCGCAGGCCGCCCGTGGTCAGCCGGCGGATGTGGTCGCTCGCCAGCAGGTCGTGGGGCTGGCCGAGCTCGACCGCGCTCGCCGCGTCCAGGCGGGCCAGCTGGGCGGCCGTGAACTCGACCTCCAGGGCGCCCAGGTTCTCCTCCAGCTGGGCGGGGGTGCGCGCCCCGATCAGCGTGGTCGTCACGCCCGGGTTCCGCAAGGTCCAGGCCAGCGCGACCTGGGCCGGGGTGCGGCCCAGGTCGGCGGCTACCTCCCGGACGGCCCCGGCCACGGCCAGGTTGCGTTCGGTGAGCGTACCCAGGGCGAGGTTGTGGCCCCTGCGGGTGCCGTCGCCGGTGACGGCACCCGTCGCGGTCACGTCGTCCCGACCGTACTTGCCGCTGAGCACCCCGCCGCCCAGCGGAGAGTACGGGACCACACCCAGGCCCATTTCCCGGGCCATCGGGATCAGGTCGCGCTCCGCGGTGCGTTCGATCAGGCTGTACTCGAGCTGCAGGGCGACCAGCGGCGACCAGCCGCGCAGGTCGGCGATCGCCTGCATCCGGGACACCTGCCAGGCCGGGGTGTTGGAGATCGCCACGTACAGCACCTTGCCCTGCCGGACCAGGTCGTCCAGGCCGCGCAGGACCTCCTCGACCGGCGTCCGGAAGTCCCAGACGTGCAGGTACAGCAGGTCGAGGTAGTCGGTGTCCAGCCGCCGCAGGCTCCCCTCCACCGAGCCGAACAGGGCCTTGCGGTGACCGCCCCCGGAGTTGGGGTCGCCGGGGCGGCGCAGCGTCGAGTACTTGGTCGCCAGCACCAGGCGTTCGCGCTCCTCGCGGGCGAACTCGCCCAGCAGGCGCTCGGAGCTGCCGTCGGTGTAGGTGTCGGCGGTGTCGAGGAGGTTGCCGCCGAGCCCGACGTAGTGGTCGAACAGCTTGCGGGCCTCGGCCCGGTCGGCGCCCCAGCCCCATTCGGTGCCGAAGGTCGCCGTACCCAGGGCCAGCGGTGAGACCCGCAGTCCCGAGCGGCCCAGCAGCCGGTAGGCGTCGAGGGTCAGTGCCATCAGGTTCTCCTGTGCTCGTGGTCCGTTGCCGGGACCGAGTCTGTGGCGGCGGCGGACCGGGGGAAAGGGACGGGATTTCCTGGGAAGACCGGTCCCACCCTGGCGGTTGGACCGGTCATGACGACCCGGACCATGGACACCGCCCAGGAGCTGGCCGCCTTCCTGCGGAACAGGCGCGAAAGCCTCGACCCCGACCGGCTGGGCCTGCCGTCGCACCGCCGGCCCCGGCGGACGCCGGGGCTGCGCCGGGAGGAGGTCGCCGAACTGGCCGGGGTCAGCACCGACTACGTGGTCCGGCTGGAGCAGGGCCGCGGGCTGCGGCCCTCGGCGGACGTGCTGGCGGCGCTGGCCCGGGCCCTGTGCCTGGAACCGGGCGAACGCGACTACCTGTTCGACCTGGCCGGGCGCCGCCGTCCCGACACCACCGGTGGGCCGGCCGCCGGTGCGGCGCCGTCGCTGGCCCACCTGGTCGGTGACCTCTCGCCGCTGCCGGCCATGCTGCTGGACCACCGTTACGACATCCTCGCCTGGAACCCCGAAATGGCCCGGCTGCTACCGGACTTCGAGGCCGTGCCGCCGTCACGGCGCAACGCGATGTGGCTGTGCCTGCTGCACCCGGCGATGCGCGGCTTCTACGCCGACCGGGAGCAGGTGCTGCGGGACGGGATCGCCCACCTGCGTGCGGCATGGGCCGCGCATCCGCAGGACCGGGAACTGTCCGGCCTCATCGCGGAATTCGTCACGCAGGACGAGGACTTCGCCCGCCTGTGGTCCGAGCGGGAGGTCCGCGTCAACGGACGCGGCCGAAAGCTGCTGCGGCATCCGGTCGCCGGTACGATCACCGTCGACTTCGAAGTCCTGCTGCCGCTCCAGGACCCGGAACTGCGCCTGCTGGTCTACCGCGCCGCGGACGAGGAGAGCCGCGCGGCCCTGGACCGGCTGTGCGCGCCGTGACTGCGCCAGACCTCACCTCGGAGCGCGCCGTGATCAGCGGCTTCGCGGTGACGGCGCGCAAACCATCGCTCGGAGCCACACCGAGGTCGGCAATGCCGTTCCCTTCGGATCATCTTCACCGGTCCTTGCCGCGCCTGGACACGGTGACGGCATGACGACGATCCAGCGGCACCCCCGACCTGGATCCAGGTGGGATGGGTGGGCCGTGGACGCTCAGGGCTTCTTCGCGCCGTTCAGCTGTGGGCCTGTCCCCGGGCATCTCCTCGCGCAGGTGGCGCGTGTCGACGCTGCGGTTGGGCGGGCCGAGGAGATCTGCCCCGGTCGGTTCGACGACGTGCCCCCTTCGCTTCACGCCGACGAGGGACGGGTCCAGGCATCCTGGCTGGATTCACCCGGCTGACCGGAGGAAGCTGCCAGCGGGTGAGCTGGTGGCGGTCGTGTCCTTTCGGGTGGCCGGACCGGGCCGCTGCCTGACCTGGTGGCGCACCGCTCGACGGTGTGTCGGTGCGGTACTTGAACGCGACCGCGTCGACCGCCAGCCGGTGGTCGCGCCAGCGCCCACCCCGCTTCGGAGCCCGATCCGGCACCAGCGGCTCGACCCGGCCCACCGGGCATCACGCGACGGCACACCTCTCCCGATGATCCAGACGGTCCATTTGTGGCGGGCGGATGTGGGGTGCACCGGACGTCGGATGGGTCGACTTCCGGTGTGCGGCGGTGTGCGGCGGTGTGCGGCGGTGTGCGGCGGTGTGGGGTGCGGCGGGGATGGCTATCGGGTGCCGAAGGCGTCGTGGACGAGGCGGTCGGCCCAGTGGTGGAGGGCGGGGGTGAGGGGCGGGTGGGTGAGGCCGGCGGCGGTGGCGAGGTGGTCGGCGGAGGTGGTGTCGTAGCGGTCCTCGGAGAGGAAGGTGAGGGTCTCCGGGTCGGCGCCGGTGAGGGCGCGGGGGAGGCGGCGGACCAGGGGAACGGGGATCAGGCCGCGGGGTGGGCGCACGCCGAGGTGGGTGGCGAGGAGGGCGACCAGGTCCGGGAGGGCGGGGGTGGTCGGGTCGAGGACGGTGTGGGCGGCGCCGGGCGCGCGGTCGTGTGCCGGGACGGCGGCCAGGAAGCGGGCCAGGTGGTCGACGGTGACGACGGGTACGAAGGTGCGGCGGGTGCCCGGTAGCAGGGGGAGGCGGCCGCGGTGCAGTTGGTGGACCAGCTGGGCGAGGCCGAGGTACTGGCCGGCCTCGCCGGTGACGGAGTGGCCGATGACGCTGCTCGGGTTGACGGTGGTGAGCGGGACGCCGAGGCGGGGAGCGGTCACGCGGACGGCGGCGTCGGCGAGCTGCTTGGAGGCCTCGTAGGCGCCGAGGCGGGCGTAGAGGGCGGCGGCGGTGCCCTGGTCGAGCGGGTGGCGGGGGTGGGGGTCGCGGCCGACCCGGTAGCCGGAGAGGTGGACCAGGCGGCGCAGCCGGGGCCGGGTCGCGGACCAGTGCAGCGCGTGGAGGGCGCCGTGGAGGTTGGCGGGTTCGGCCTGGGAGCGGCTGAGGCCGAACTGGTAGCGGGCGGCGAGGTTGTGGACGTCGCGGACCTCGCCGAGGCGGGCGTCGTCCTCGGGGGAGAGGCCGAGGCCGGGGCGGGTGAGGTCGGCGGTGACGGTGGTCAGCGAGGTCGGGTCGGCGTCGTGCTCGCGCAGCCAGGCGCGGAGGGCGGTGCCGCTCCCGGTGGTGCGGACGGCGGCGGCCACGGGCTTGCCGCGGCCGAGGAGTTCGAGGAGCAGCCAGCGGCCGAGAAAGCCACCGGCGCCCAGGACGAGGGTCTGCGGGGGTGGGGGAGTGGAGGGCATGAGCGTTCTCTGCTTTCTGTGGACCGGTCGGCATAATTCTGTAGACCGATCTGCATAATTTCTGGTCATGGCGGGGTGGGGGAGTGGCGGGACTGGGGAATGGCGGGGAGGGGGAGTGAGAGGGGTTGAGGGGGGTGGCAGGCCCAGGAGACCTGTAGACCGGTCTGCATATTGTTGGGCGGACGGTCGGTGCTGCACCGAGGAAGCCGCGGTCACGGGCTGCCCGTGCGGCGCCTACGAGCGGCCGGACGCTTTCGCGCCGAGGAGGTGGAGGACGGCGTGCCGGGCGTCGTCCAGGGGCTCCCGGCTGCGTCGGACCGAGGCCAACAGCACCGCGCCCTCCAGTAGGGCCAGGGCCTGGCCGGCAGCCACCGCGGCCTCGGCCGGGCGGAAGCCGCCGGCGGTCAGCTGCTCGGCCAGGATGTGCTGCCAGCCCTCGTACACCTCGGCGCACACGGCGCGCAGTGCCTCGTTGGTGCCGGCGACCTCCAGGGCGACGGTGGCGATGGGGCAGCCCTTGGTGTAGTCGGAGCTGGCCAGGCGCTCCGCGAACACCCCGGTGAGGTGCCGGCTGAGCGCGGCGGCGTCGGCTCCGTCGGCGGCGAGCCCGGTCAGCAGGTCGGCGACCTCCTGGCCGGACTGCAGCAGTGCGGCCGCGACCAGTTGGTCCTTGCCGCCGGGGAAGTGGAAGTAGAGGGAGCCGCGC
This sequence comes from Kitasatospora sp. NPDC040550, assembly GCF_055594965.1. Taxonomy (NCBI): domain Bacteria; kingdom Bacillati; phylum Actinomycetota; class Actinomycetes; order Kitasatosporales; family Streptomycetaceae; genus Kitasatospora; species Kitasatospora sp. NPDC040550. The sequence goes on from NZ_JBVIWC010000042.1 coordinate 40,049, forward strand.
GGCGCGCCGGTGGCGGCCAGGACCTGGTTGAGGCCCGTGCCGGAGTACCCGTGCTGCTCGATCAGTTCCCGGGTGCCGGCGATCAGCCGGGCCCGGGTCTCCTCGCCCTTTGCTCCCATGGACGGAGACTGTAGACCGGTCTGTATATTCCTGTCGACCTCATTTCTGTCGACCCCATGCCTGGCGATGCGTCACCCCCGGTGGCGGCCCAGCGGCGGCCGTTCAGGCCCGCAGCTCCGGCGGGAAGCCCGTCCAGCGCAGTTCCTCGGGCAGGTGGGACTGGTCGTTCAGGAGGAGGACGGCCGAGGGGCGGCCGGGGGCGAAGCGGAGCACGGTGAGCGCCGCGTTGGCCGCGTTGAGGCCGAGCCAGCGCCAGGCGGGGGCGTCCAGGGTGTGGCGGACCAGCCAGCCGATCAGGAAGGCGTGGGTGACGACCAGCTCGTGCCGGTCCTCGGGGCCGTCGACGGGTCCGGTGAAGCGGTCGACGGCCCGGCGGGCCAGTTCCGGTCCGCGGGAGAGCTCCTCGGCGGAGGCTCCGGCCAGGAATCGCAACAGGAACTCGGCGCTGTCGGCGGGCAGTTCGTCGGCCGACGGGGCGTACGGGACGTAGTCGCCGGCCTCCTCGCAGGCCGACACCGGTACCCCGCCGAGCTGGTCCCCGATCAGCCGGGCGGTCTGCGCGGCCCGGGGGAGCGGCCCGTGGTGGACGGCCGTGAGGGGGCGCTCCGCCAGGCGGCGGCCGAGCAGGACGGCCTGCCGGCGGCCGGTGGCGGTGAGTCCGCCGCCGCCCGACCCGCTGTCCGACTCGCCGTCCGACTGGCCTCCCGGCTCGCCTCCCGACTGGCCGTCCGACCCGCTGTCGGTGGGGCCGTGGTCGGTGGCCTCGCCGTGGCGGGCGAGGTAGAGGTAGCGGGTGGCGCTGTCGGGCACGGGCGGGCTCCGGGGTGCGTTCGGTGGGACGGTCTGGTCCCGGAGTGACGCCCGTGCGACGGGTGGTGGTTCCCGGTCAGCCGATGTGGGCCCGGTTCAGCAGGGCGAGTTCCTCGGCCGTCAGCCGGAGGGCGCCGGCCGCGATGTTGTCCTCCAGGTGCGCCACGTCGCCGGTGCCCGGGATGGCGAGGACGTGCGGGCCCCGGTGGAGCGTCCAGGCGAGCCGGACCTGGGCGGTGCTGACGCCGCGCGCCTCGGCCACCGTCCGGACCTCGCCGGGTTCCGTCCCGCCGGCGCCGCCTTCCCGCCCGGCGCCGGCGATGGCGTAGAACGGGACGAAGGCGATGCCCTGCTCGCCGCAGAGCCGCAGGACCTCGTCCTGAGCGGCCGAGGCGCCGATCCCGTACGGGTTCTGCACGCAGGTGACCGGGGCGATGGCCTGGGCCTCGGTGAGCTGGTGCGGGTGGACGTTGGAGAGGCCGAGCTGCCGGATCAGTCCGGCCTGCCGCAACTCGGCGAGTGCGCCGAAGCGTTCGGCGATCGAGTCGGTGCCCAGGATGCGCAGGTTGACCAGGTCGAGGTGGTCGCGGCCGAGCTGGCGCAGGTTCTCCTCGACCTGGGCGCGCAGCGCCTCGGGGGTGCGGGCGTGGTCGATCCACCGGCCGTCGGTGCCACGGGCGGGGCCGACCTTGGTGGCGATCACCAGGTCGTCGGAGTACGGGGCGAGGGCGCGGTTGATCAGCTCGTTGGCGGAGCGCAGCGGGGAGAAGTAGAAGGCGGCGGTGTCGATGTGGTTGACACCCAGTTCGACCGCGCGGCGCAGCACCCGCAGGGCCTGGTCGCGGTCGCGGGGCACGGCGTCCGGTACGAGCGCCGGTCCGGTCTGCGGCAGGCGCATGGTGCCGAAGCCGATCCGGTGGACGGCGCGGTCGCCGAGCCGCCAGGTGCCGGAGGCGGCGGCGGACACGGAAGCGGAGGTCGGGCAGGCGGAGGTCGGGGAAGCAGAGGTCAGAGTGGTGTCGGAAGTCATGCCGATCATGATCGCCACTGAACTAACCTGATCGCCACTGATTCGGACATGTGTGAATCGACGGGGTGGGCCTTGGCGGAACTGCTGTTCACGGCGGGCGACCTGGCCCGGATGCGGTTCGTGGTCGCACCGATGTGGGAGGTCGGGCCGAGCCTGCGCCTGCTGCGTTCGGGAGCGCCGCACGCCGTCCACGGCCCCTGGGTGGAGCAGGTCCGGCCCCGGCTGGCGGCGCTCGGCCCGGCGTACGGGCTGCTCGCCGAACTCGTGCCGCCCACCGGCTACGTGCCCGACTTCCTCAATCCGGCCCCGACCGGCCCCGCGCCGACCCTGGCCGCGGAACTCGCCGCGATCCGGGCCACCCCCGCCGCGCAGGTCCGACGCGACCTGGACCGGCTGGCGGCGGACCAGGCGCACCGGGCGGATCGGGCGCACCACCCGCACCGGGCGCACCACGCGGACCGGGCACACCGGGGCGGGCTCGGGCCGAGGCTGCGGGCCCTGCACGCCGACCCGGAGACCGGGCTGGCCCGGCTCGCCGAGGCGGTCGAGGCCTACTGGGAGCTGGCCCTCGCGCCGTACTGGGCGCGGATCCGCGCCGTGCTCGACGCCGACGTGCTGTACCGGGCCCGGCAGGCCGCCGAGCACGGCGCCGAGCGGGTGCTGAACGACCTGCACGCCGAACTGCGCTGGACCGACGGCGCCCTGCGGCTGAGCCACCGCACCCGCCCGATGCCCCGCCGCACCGCCGGGCCGGGCCTGCTGCTGATCCCCTCCGCGTTCACCGGCCCCGGCCTGTTCACCCTGCTCGCCCCACCGGCCCCGCCCCAACTCGCCTACCCGGCAAGGGGGATCGGCCGTCTCTGGACCGCAGGGGCACCGGCCCCCGGCGCGGCGGCCCTGGCCGCGGTGCTCGGCCGCTCCCGCGCCCTGCTGCTCGCCGAACTCGCCGCCCCCGCCTCGACCACCGAACTCGCCCACCGCACCGGCCTGTCGCCCTCGGCCGTCTCCCAGTACCTGACGGCGTTGCGGGACGCCCGCCTGGTCAGCGCCCACCGCGTCGGGCGCTGGGTGCTGTACGCCCGGACGGCCACCGCCGAGGCGCTGCTCGACCCGGACGGCTGAGGGGCGCGCCCGGTGCGCACTCCCCGCCGCTGTCCTGGAAGATCCTCCCGCCCTTGCCGGACCTACCGAGGACCGTCAGCCGCAGAGCCGCGTGACACAACCGCTCGACCATCGCGGGACAGGCTTTAGGCTGCCGGTATGGAGCAGGAACAGCCCGTGTACGAGCCGCCGGGCCCGCTGACCGCTTTCGACGGCCGCATCGTCCTCGACCCGGCCACCCGGATCGCCATCGTGGACGGCCGGGAGGTCCCGCTCACCCGTCAGGACACCCGGGTGCTGCGCACCCTGATCGAGCTCGGCGAAGGGACGCACGACCTGCGGGACATCCAACTGCACGGCTGGGAGGGCCTGTTCGATCCCCGGGAGCTGCGGCACCCGATGGCCCTGCTGCGGGCCAAGCTCGGCGAGCCGCCGTGGATCGTCCGGGAAGGGAAACGGGAGGGGAAACAGGAACGCGACCGCGACCGGGACCGGGACCGGGAATGCGACCGGGAACGCTACGGCCTGCGGCCCCCCGGCCCGCCGCCGTCTGGGAAGCTGCGGGCATGACGTTTCCGCTCCTTCGCTGTGCCGTCCTGGACGACTTCCAGGGTGTCGCCACCAGCTCCGCCGACTGGGCCTCGGTCGCCGATCGGGTCGAGGTGACCGCCTTCCGTGAACACCACGCCTCGGAGGCGGAACTGGCCGCCGCCCTCGCCGGGTTCGACATCGTGGTCACCCTGCGCGAGCGGGTGCCGTTCCCCGCCACGCTGTTCGCCCGGCTGCCCCGCCTCAAGCTGCTGGTCGCCTCCGGCATGCGCAACTCGGTGATCGACCTCCCGGCCGCCGCGGCGCACGGCGTCACCGTCTGCGGTACGGCCAGCTCGGGCACCCCGCCGGTCGAGCTGACCTGGGCGCTGCTGCTGGGTCTGGCCCGCGGCATCGTCCAGGAAAACACCGCGCTGCGCGAGGGCGGGCCCTGGCAGAGCACCGTCGGGGCCGATCTGCACGGCCGGACGCTCGGCGTGCTCGGCCTCGGTCGGATCGGCGGCGCCGTCGCCCGGGTCGGGCTGGCCTTCGGCATGGAGGTGCTCGCCTGGAGTCGGAGTCTGACCGACGAAGGGGCGGCCGCGGCCGGTGTGCGCCGGGCCGCCTCGAAGGAGCAGTTGCTCGGGGAGAGCGACTTCGTGTCGATCCATCTCGCCTTCGACGCGGGCACCCGGGGGCTGATCGGCGCCGCCGAGCTCGCCCTGATGAAGCCGGAGGCCTACCTGGTGAACACCTCCCGGGCGGCGATCGTCGACCAGGACGCGCTGCTCGCCGCCCTCACCGGCGGCCGGATCGCGGGGGCGGCGGTGGACGTCTTCGACGTCGAGCCGCTGCCCGCCGACCACCCGATGCGCCGCGCGCCCCGGCTGCTGGCCACCCCGCACCTGGGGTACGTCTCGCAGGAGAACTACCGGCGGTACTTCACCGAGGCGGTGGAGGACATCGCGGCGTTCCTGGCGGGTGAGCCGATCCGCCGTCTGGGCTGACGCCCGCGCCCCGGCCCGGCCGCCGGTCGCATACTGACGGCATGACGAGCGGAGACGGTGGCCGGGGTGCGGGCCGACGCGGGGTGCTGCGGGCGGGTGCGGCGGCGGTGCTGCTGGGTACGGTGGGGTGTACGAGCGGAGCGAAGTCCGCCGTGGCCCCGGGGAGTTCGACGCCGACCCCGTACTCGACCGACCGGCCCACCCCGGCTCCCACGGCGGCCCCGACCGTGCCCCCGACCCAGGCGGCGACCTCGACCCAGGCAGCGACCCCGCTGCCCAACCCACCCCTCTGGCAGCCCGGCCCCGGCGAGATCCAGCCCGACGTCAAGCGCCGCGCCGTCGAGCTGGTCGCCGCGCTCGGTGCCTGGCCGCCCGGCGGGCAGGGGGCCGGGGCGGCCCAGGCCCGGGTGGCGGCGCTGGGCCTGCCGCCGGGTCTGGCCGACGGGGCCGGGCGGCTCGCCCCGGCGGCGCCGGAGGCGAGCCTGGAGGTGATCGACGCCCAGTACGGCGGGATCCTCGCCGACTCGGCGAGCGTGCTGGTGGTCTGCCGCCAGTGGGCCAGGCAGCCGGACGGATCGGTGGCGGCGGGCGGCATCACGGTGGATGTCCGGCTGAGCCGGGCCGAGCCGCGCTGGACGGTCACCGCCGTGAACCCGGGCGACCCGGGCCCGGCCGCCGCCTCACCCGCCGCCGCGGTGGCGAAGGTGCTGGCCGAGCCGAGGATCGAACTGCCGCCCGAGGCCGCCGCCGACCTGCTCAGCGGCACCGTCCACGACACCGTCCTGACGGCGATGCTGCGGCTGGCCGGCCCGTACGCGCTGTCGGTGAGCGTGGTGCGCACCGGCCACCCCCTGGACGTCTTCGGGACGACCCGGCCCAGCGACCATCCGCTGGGCCGGGCCTTCGACGTCTGGCGGATCGACGGCCGGGCCGTGGTGGACCCGGCCACGCCCCGGCAGCTGATCGAGTCCTTCATGCGGGACGCGGCGGCGGCCGGTTCGTACAACGTGGGCGGGCCGGTGGCGATCGCGGGCGTCGGCAACCAGTTCTTCACCGACGACACCCACCACGACCACGTCCACGTCGGGTTCAACACCTGATCTCCGCAGGCTAGTTGACGCTGACCGCACTCCAGGCCGCGGCGACCGCGTTGTACTCGGTGCTGCCGGCGCCGTAGAGGTCGCGGGCGGCGTTGAGCGAGGCGGCGCGGGCACCCTTGTAGTTGGTGGTGGAGGTCATGTAGACGGTCAGCGCGCGGTACCAGATCTTGGCGACCTTCTGGTTGCCGATGCCGGTGACCGTCGACTTGTTGCAGGTGGGGCTGTTGTAGGCGACCCCGTTGACGGTCTTGCTGCCGCTGCCCTCGCTGGCGAGGTAGAACCAGTGGTTGCCGACGCCGGAGGAGTTGTGGACGTCCAGCTTGCCGACCGAACTGCTCCAGCAGTCGGCCGACTTGCCGTCCAGCGAGGGCTTGTCGAAGCGGCGCAGCCACGGCGGGGTGGACTGGTCGCTGAACAGGTAGTCGCCGGTGTCGATCTTGTTGTTGGCGTACCACTCGACCATGGTGCCGAAGATGTCGCTGGTCGACTCGTTGAGGCCGCCGGACTCGCCGCTGTAGCGCAGGTTGGCGGTGGCGCTGGTGACGCCGTGGGTCATCTCGTGGCCCATGGTGTCGAGGTCGACCTGCTCGGGGTCGGTGGTGCCGTCGCCGTCGCCGGTCATCATGCAGAAGCAGCTGTCGGACCACTGGGCGTTGTCCCAGTCGGTGCCGACGTGGACGAAGACGGTGGCGCCCTTGCCGTCGTTCTTGATGCCGTTCCGGCCGTGCACGTTCTTGTAGTAGTCGTACGTCCAGGCGGTGTTGGCGTGGGCGTCGACGGCGGCGGTGGCACGGTTGGTGGAGAACTTCTTGCCGTCGCCCCAGACGTTGGTGGTGCTGGTGAACGGGGTGCCGGAGCTCGCCTTGATCGAGCTCGCGGACAGGTTGCCGGCGTCCTTGGTGACGTGGCCGCGGACCGGGTCGGTGAGGGTGTAGCCGCCGTTGGCCGGGGTGGTGTCGACGGTGACCTGGCCGGTGTACTCGGAGTTCCCGGTGCCGGCGGCCTGGTGCTCGGCGTCGTAGGACTCGATCTGCTCGCCGGTGGTGGCGTCGGTGACGACGACCTTGCCGGCCGGCTGGCCGTGCTCGCCGGTGCCCTCGACGACGGTGCGCCAGGCCAGTCGGGGGGTGCCGTCGGCGGCCCAGACGACCAGTTCGGGGCTGCTGGTGGCGTCCCGGACGCCGGGGGCGGCGGAGAGCGCGTCGGCGGCGCCGGCCTGGGCGGGGACCTTGGGGACGGTGGTCTTCACGGCGGCGTCGTGGGCGGCGGCCCGGGAGGTGTCCTTGAGCCTGCCGCGGGCGTCCTGGTGAACGACCAGGTCGCCGCCGACCACGGGAAGGCCCTGGTAGGTGCGGTCGAAGCGGATGTGCGAGGTGCCGTCGGCGTCGAGGACGACGTCCTTGAGGACGAGGTCCTGGCCCGCGCCGTAGCCGAACACCCCGGGGTTGTGGGTGACGTTGGCGCGGGCCTGGGCGATCGCGGCCTCGCGGGCGGCGGGGGCGGCGGAGGCGGTGGTGGGGACGGCCACGGCGGCGAGGGCGGCGACGACGGCTATCGCTGCGGCCGTGCGGGCACGCCGGGAAGAGGAGTTGGGGCTCACTCTGACTCCAGTGGGGGTGGGGTGCAGGGAAAGGGGCTGCAAAGAGCTGCGACCGAGATTGACGGCGATCAGTCAGATCGGGCTAGAGGAAAAGTCATAACTTTGCCAAGTTGTGTCCTGGTCCAATCAAAAATGATCGGAACTTAACAAGACGTCCACACTGCCGTCGTGACGATCGACTACCGAAGACCATCGATGACCATCGATGACCATCGACTACCGACTACCGACGACCACCGAGACGGGGCTGTCGGCACTGTGACGCCCTATGCTTCCGCTCCATGGACGGATGGGTGGGGGCCTGGACCGGTGGGCGGGCGGCGGTGCACCTCGGCAACGTCGCGGACTTCAACGCCCAGTTCTTCGCCCCGGGCATGGACGCCGCACAGCGGGCGCGGCGGCTGCGGCACGCGCACCACTACGCCTGCCTGGCCGTCGGCTACAGCCCCGAACCGGCCGTGCTGGTGCTGCCCGCCGAGGTCGACCGGGCCTGGACCGACTGGCTGGGCCGGGAACTGGCCTGGGGCCCCGTCGAGGTGCACGCCGGGGTGGCGGCCGACCGGACGCTCGCCGAGGCGCTCGCCGCCCGCCCCGCCCTGGCCGCCAGGATCGCCGGCTCCGGCCACCCGGTCGTCAGTTGGGGCCGCACGGCCGCGCAGGGCGAGGGCCCCGAGCTGGCCGCCGTCCGCCACTACGAGTCCAAGGCCGCCGCGCACGGGCTGTTCACCGCCCTCGCCCCCGGACACCCCGGGATCGTCGTCCCCGCCCAGGAGCGTACGGAGAGCCGTCGTCGCGCGGCGCGCAGACTCACCGTCCGGGCCGTCCGGGGCCTGAGCACCGTCCTCAAGAGCCCGTACGGCGTGGGCGGTTACGGCACCGTCGTGGTCGAGCCCGCCGAGCTGTTCGCCGCGGGCGGCGGGGGCGCCCTGCTGCGCCGCCTGGTGCGCTCCGAAGTCCTGCCGCCGGGCGGTGAGTTGCTGCTGGAGGAGTACGTGGATCCGGGCCCGTCCGCCCGGCTGCGGGACGTCACCTACGACGCCGTGATCGGCCCGGACGGCACCGTGCACCCGGTCGGGGCCGGCCACATGGAGGTGGCCGGTACCCGCTACCAGGGCGTCACCGTCGGCCCCGGCACGGTGCCGCGAGCCGCCGCCGACACGGCTCGCGGGTTCGCCCTGGCGGTGGGGGAGCGGCTGGCCGCCGAGGGCTACCGCGGCTGGTACGACGTCGACTTCGTCACCGACCGGCAGCGCCGCCTCGCCCCCACCGAGATCAACCTGCGGCTCACCGGCCCCGCCGTCGCCTTCGTCCTGCGCGAGCGGCTGGACCAGGTGCGCGGCCCGGGCCACCTCGTCCGCACCCTGGACGCGCTGCCGCTCGGCGCCCGGCTCGCCCCCGAGGCGCTGCACGGGCACCTCGACCGGCTGCGCCCGCGCTGCGCCCGGCTCGGCGTCACCCTGCTGCCGCTGATCCCGACGGCGGCCCACGACCCGGAGCCCGCCGTCGGCCTCGCCCTGGCCGGGCCCGACGTCGAGGCGCTGGACGCCGCGCAGGCGCTGCTCACGGCGGCCAACCACGCCCTGACCGGAATGTTCGAGGCGCTGCGCTGACGGTCCGTCAATTCACTTTTCGCGGAGCGGGTTTGCGCAGCAGGAAGGTCACCACGATCACCGCGGCCAGCATCAGCGGGATGTTGAACACGTACACCAGCGTCGTCTCGCGCGGCCAGTCGTCGGCCGCGGTCAGCCGGTACAGGTTGTCCTGCGGCCACCAGTTGACGAGCAGCCAGCACACCGACAGGTGGGCGAGCACCGACAGCCCGGGCGAGCGGCCCAGCCGCAGCACCGACGGGAGGCCGAGGACCAGGAAGGCCAGCCCGGCGCCGAAGGCGGCGCACTCGCAGAAGTAGAGCAGGCCGAACCAGAAGTGGTACGCGCCGGGCACTCCCGAGAGGTCCGTCGACCCGGGGAAGAGGGTGTCCGTGAGAGCCCGGGAGACGATGGTGGCGGTCACCGTGAGGAAGAGGGCGAGGCAGCCGGTCACGTCCTTGGAACCCGCCCCGCCCCCGGCCTTCCCGCCGCCCTTGCGGCTGCCGCCCGCCTTCGCCGAGCGCGGCGCGGTGTGCTCCGGCGGGGCCGGCAGCGGCAGTTCGGCGCGGTCCAGCTTCCCGGCCCGGGTGCGCGGCAGCTCCGGGACGACGACCACCGCGGCCGGCGCCGAGAAGCCCTTGAGCTCGGCCAGCAGGTACTGGGTGAGCGACCAGCCGTCCACCCCGCCCGGAACGCCCTGGGTGGGCACCGCGTAGCCGACCAGCACCGGCTTCCCCGGTGTGGGCCGCACCTCGACCACGGCGGCCTCCCGGACCGACGGGTGGGCGCGCAGCGCGCCCTCGGCACGGGCCGCCGCCTTGACCCGGGTGGTCACCGTGGTCGGCCGGTCCGCGCCGAGCGGTCCGACCACGGTGGTGGCCCGGCCGACGAACTCCAGTACGCCGTCCTCCCGGAGCACCCCGAGGTCGCCGGTCAGCAGCACCCGACCGTCCGGATCGAACCGCACCCGGATGAAGCGGCGGGCCGTGTCCGCCGGTCGGCCCAGGTAGCCGCGGGTCAGGCCGGAGCCGGCGACGGCGATCTCGCCGACCCGCCCGGGCGCCACCGGGGTGGCCTGCGGGCCGAGCACGTACACCCGGGTGCCGGGGAAGGGCCGGCCGACCAGCGAGACCCGCTCGGCGCCCTCGGCGGCGGCCGCGCCGCGCACCTCGAACCAGGTGCTGTCGACGGTGGCCTCGGCCAGGCCGTAGACGTTCAGCACCCTGGTGCCCTCGCCGAGAAGCCGTTGCAGCGCCAACTGCTCGTCCAGGTACCACTTCTCGGCGCCGACGGTGAGCAGCCGCACCCCGGGCAGCCCGGCGCCGGTCGCGGCCAGCAGGTCGGTGAGGCGGCGCGCGGTGCGGACGTTCACCTCCATGACCGTGATCCGCTCCTGCGCCACCAGCGCGGGCAGCGCGGCGAGGTCGGCGGTGCGGTCCAGGGTGAGGTTGAACGGGGTGGCCACCAGGGTGGCGCCGGTGCCCAGCGCGCGCACCCAGTCGGCGGTGAAGACGTCGAACTCCAGGCTGGCCGTCTGCAGGATCCGGTCCTCGGGCGCCAGCCCGTACACCTCGCGCCAACCGGCGTACGCGGCCAGCAGGTTGCGGTGCTCGACCAGCGCGCCGGTGGGCAGGCCGGTGGAGCCGGAGGTGTAGAACACGCAGGCGAGGTCGCCGGGGGTGACCTCGGGCCGCTCGAACCCGCTGTCCGGCTGGTCCTGGTCGTCGACACAGACCACCTGGGCGCCGCCCGCGTCCGCCAGCCGGACCAGGTGGCGTCGCTCGGTGACCACCAGGTGGGGCGCGGCGTCGGTCAGCACGTGCCGCAGCAGCGCGTCGGGTGCGGTCGGCTCCAGCGGCACGAAGGCGGCGCCCGTCTTGAGCACGGCGAGCAGCGCCACGTACACCTCGGTGCCCCGGCCCAGCGCGACCGCCGCCAGGCTGCCGGGGGCCAGCCCGTGCCCCGCCAGTACGGCCGCCAACCGGTCCGCCCGGGCGTCCAGCTCCCCGTACGTCAGCTCCGCCTCGCCGCAGCGCACCGCCACCGTGTGCGGGGTCCGACGGGCCTGCCGCTCGACCAGTCCGTGCAGGCTGCCGGCCCGCTGCGCGTCCGCCACCATAACGCCTCCCCCTCGCCCCCGCGGAAGAGCACCATGTTCCTCCCAACTCCTCCCGCACAACAGGGTTCTGGACGGTTCACTCCTCGGACGGCCGGGCTCGGCCCCGGCCGACGGTTGTACGGTGCACACGGACGGTCGGCGCCGGGCCGGTCGGGTACGGCGCCCCGCTCCCCCCTGACCGGCACCGTGATCGGAGAGTTGCCCCATGGACCCGTCCTTCGACGGCCCGCTGCTGCGCACCCAGGACGTGGACGTCGTGCGTGACGGCCGGCACCTGCTGCGCGGCATCACCCTCGAGATCCAGCCCGGTGAGCACTGGGCGCTGCTCGGCCCCAACGGGGCGGGCAAGTCCACCCTGCTCGCCCTGCTCGGCGCGGTCTCCCACCCCACCCGCGGCACGGTGGACGTGCTCGGCCGCCGGCTCGGCCGGGTCGACATCCGCGAGCTGCGCGCCCACCTCGGGCACGTCAACCCGCGCCACCCGCTGCGCTCGCCGCTGAGCGTGCGCGAGGTGGTGCTCACCGGCCACACCAACACCATCGAGCCGGAGTGGCACCGCAAACCCGCCCCCGGGGCGCTGGAGCGGGCCGAGCAGCTGATCGAGACCCTCGGCATGGCCGCGATGGCGGACGCCCCGTGGACCACGCTCTCCCAGGGCGAGCGCGGCCGGGCCCTGATCGCCCGCGCGCTGATGCCCAGCCCCCGCCTGCTGCTGCTCGACGAGCCCGCCACCGGTCTCGACCTGACCGCGCGCGAGCTGCTGCTGGACAGCCTGGACCTGCTGCGCCACCAGCACCCCGAACTGGCCAGCGTGCTGGTCACCCACCACCTGGAGGAGCTGCCGGAGAGCACCACCCACGCGCTGCTGCTGCGCGAGGGCGAGTGCCTGGCGGCCGGCCCGGTGGACGAGGTGATGACCACGGAGCTGATCAGCGCGACCTTCGGCCACCCGATCCGGATCAGCCGCCAGGAGGGCCGCTGGACGGCCCGCGCCGCCGCCCGCCGCGCGCCCCGGAGGTAACGGTTCGGGCAGGGCGGGGGGCCGGGTATCGACGGTAAAGACTTCTTACGTAAGGTATGCCTTAGCTAATCAGGAGGCACCGGCCCGGCCGGCGCTTTACCCGGCCTTGGCACCCCCATGCCCTTTTCCGTTGGAGCCCCCATGTCCGCCCGCCGCCGTTCCACCGCAGCCGCGCTGCTCAGCCTCGCCGTGGCCACCGCCGCCCTGGCCGGCTGCGCGTCGAAGAAGGACGACAAGGCGGGCGGGTCGGGCGCGGTCAAGGTCAACGCCACCGACACCGCCTGCGAGGTCTCGAAGACCAGCTTCCCGGCCGGTCACGTGGTGATCGACATCAGCAACAAGGGCTCCAAGACCACCGAGGTCTACGTCTACGCCGCCGGCGACAAGATCGTCACCGAGCGCGAGAACATCGGCCCCGGCACCAAGGCCAGCATCAACGCCGAGATCAAGGCCGGCAGCTACGAGGTCGCCTGCAAGCCCGGCATGGTCGGCGACGGCATCCGCCAGAAGATCACCGTGACCGGCGACAGCGGCAGCGCCGCCCCCGCCGACCCGCGCCTGGCCGCCGCCGTCGACGCCTACCGCACGTACGCCCAGGAGCAGGCCGACGCCACCATCCCGGCCGTCGAGGCCTTCGCCGCCGCGATCAAGGGCGGCGACCTGGAGAAGGCCAAGTCGCTGTACGCCCCCTCGCGCACCGGCTGGGAGCGCACCGAGCCGGTCGCCGAGAGCTTCGGCGACGTCGACCCCAAGACCGACACCCGCGAGGACAAGCTGGAGCAGGGCCAGGCCTGGACCGGCTGGCACCGCCTGGAGAAGGCCCTCTGGGCCGACGCCAAGATCGGCGACGAGGAGAAGACCCTCGCCGACCAGCTGGTCACCGACCTCAAGGACTGGCAGAAGAAGATCCCCGAGGCGGAGATCACCGCGACCAGCATGGCCAACGGCGCCAAGGAACTGCTCGACGAGGTCGCCACCAACAAGATCACCGGTGAGGAGGACCGCTACAGCCACACCGACCTCGCGGACTTCCAGGCCAACGTCGAGGGCGCCCGGAAGGCCTACGAGCTGTTGAAGCCGGTCGCCGCCGAGAAGGACCCGGAGCTGGCGAAGACCCTCGACTCCGAGTTCACCGCCATCAACGCCCTGCTCGCCAAGTACAAGCAGGCCGACGGCACCTTCACCCCGTACGACAAGGTCACCGAGGCCGAGCGCAAGACCTTCTCCGACGCGGTCAACTCGCTGGGCGAGCCGCTGTCGAAGCTGGCCGCCGCCGTGGTCGTCAAGTAGCCGACCGGCACCGGAAGTCCGGCGCCCCCGGCTCCCCCGGACTTACGGCACCCCCGGACTTCCAGCACCTCCAGTCGTTCCAGTAGTTCCAGTAGTTCCAGTAGTTCAGCAAGAGTGAGAAGGGCCCGCCCGCCGATGGACGCCGAGAACGAGCAGCAGGGCGCTCCGGCCGCTGCCGCCACCGCCACCCCGGGCGCGGTCAGCCGCCGCGCCGTCATCGGCTGGGCCGGCGCGGGCGTCGCGCTCGGCGCGGCGGCCGTCGGGTCGGTCGCGGCGGCGAGCCGCCAGGACGACGACCCCGTCCCGTCGGCCGCCGCGACGGTCGCGGCGGAGGTCCCGTTCTACGGCGACCACCAAGCGGGCATCGCCACCCCCGTCCAGGACCGGCTGCACTTCGCGGCCTTCGACGTCTCCGAGAAGGCGACCCGGGAATCCCTGGTCAAGCTGCTCAAGGAGTGGACCAAGGCGGCCGCCGCGATGACCGGCGGCCGCGAGGTCGGCACCGGCGCCGTCCCGGCCTCCGCGGAGGCCCCGCCGGACGACACCGGCGAGGCCCTGGGCCTGCCCGCCTCCCGGCTCACCCTCACCATCGGCTTCGGCCCCGGCCTGTTCGAGAAGGACGGCGTCGACCGCTTCGGCCTCAAGGCCCAGCGCCCCGAGGCCCTGATCGAGCTGCCCAACTTCAAGGGCGACAAGCTCGACCCGCTGCGCAGCGGCGGCGACCTGTGCGTCCAGGCCTGCGCCGACGACCCGCAGGTCGCGGTGCACGCGATCCGCAACCTGGCCCGGATCGGCATGGGCACCGTCAACATCCGCTGGTCCCAGCTCGGCTTCGGCAAGACCTCCTCGACCACCCCGGACCAGCAGACCCCGCGCAACCTGATGGGGTTCAAGGACGGCACCCACAACATCGCGGGCAGCGACGGCGCCAACCTCGCCGAGCACGTCTGGGCCGCCCCCGGCGACGGACCGGAGTGGATGACCGGCGGCTCCTACCTCGTCGCCCGGCGGATCCGGATGCACATCGAGACCTGGGACCGCGCCCCGCTCAAGGACCAGGAGGACACCTTCGGCCGCACCAAGGGCGAGGGCGCCCCGTACGGCAAGGCCAAGGAGCACGACGCCCCCGACCTCAAGGCGATGCCCGCGACCTCGCACGTCGCGCTGGCCCACCCGGACGCCAACAACGGCCTGATGATCCTGCGCCGCGGCTTCTCCTTCACCGACGGCACCGACGGCCTCGGCCGCCTGGACGCCGGACTGTTCTTCCTCGCCTACCAGCGCGACACCCGCAAGGCCTTCGTCCCGCTCCAGCAGCGGCTCGCGGCCTCGGACAAGCTCAACGAGTACATCCAGCACGTCGGCTCCGCCCACTTCGCCTGCCCGGCGGGTGTCCGCAAGCCGGGGGAGTGGTGGGGCCAGGCCCTCTTCGGCTGATCCCGCTCACCCCCAACACCCCGAGGAGTCAGCCGTGTTCGGCAACTACCTGATCGGCCTGCGCGAAGGCCTCGAAGCCAGCCTGGTCGTCTGCATCCTGATCGCCTACCTGGTCAAGACCGACCGCCGGGACAAGCTGCCGCCGGTGTGGCTCGGCGTCACCGCGGCCGTGGTGCTCTCCATGGTCTTCGGCGCCGTCCTCCAGTTCGGTTCCTCGCAGCTCACCTTCGAGGCCCAGGAGGCGCTCGGCGGCTCGCTGTCGATCATCTCGGTCGGGCTGGTGACCTGGATGGTGTTCTGGATGCGGCGCACCGCCCGGCACCTCAAGACCGAACTGCACGGCAAGCTCGACGCGGCGATCGCGATGGGCACCACGGCGCTGGTGGTCACCTCCTTCCTGGCGGTCGGCCGCGAGGGTCTGGAGACCGCGCTGTTCATCTGGTCCGCGGTGCAGGCCACCGACGACGGTTGGAACCCGCTGATCGGTGCCGCGCTCGGCCTGCTCACCTCGGTGGTGCTCGGCTGGCTGTTCTACCGCGGCGCGTTGAGGATCAACCTGGCCAAGTTCTTCACCTGGACCGGCGCGATGCTGGTCGTGGTCGCGGCCGGCGTGCTCGCCTACGGCGTCCACGACCTCCAGGAGGCCGGCTGGCTGCCTGGCCTGCACGCCACGGCCTTCGACGTCTCCAGCACCATCCCGAAGGACAGCTGGTACGGCACCCTGCTCAAGGGCGTGTTCAACTTCCAGCCGGACCCGACCGTGCTCCAGCTGGTCGTCTGGCTGGCGTACCTGCTGCCCACGCTGGCGGTGTTCTTCAACCTGTTCGGGAACCGGGCGAAGCCCGTCGCCGCGAAGCCGGCCGCCTGACCCGGTCGTTCACCGCACACCCGCCGCACCGCACCGCACCGCCCCGCCCGGCACCCGCCGGGCGGGGCGGTGTCGTTTCGGCGCCACGACCCACGGCCGCCGTGCTGCGGTCCGGCGTCACGACCCGCCCCCCGTGGACCGGGTCCGGTGGCACGCACCAGGGGTGCCGGGCGCGGGGCGAGGGGGCACGCACCCAGGGGCGCCGGGCGCGCCGGGCGCGGGGCGAGCACGCGAGCAGCAAGGCCGGAGCCCCGGACGGTTCGACCGTCCGGGGCTCCGGGGTGGGGTGACGCGGGGCGGGACTACTCGCTCTTGATCGCGCCCAGGATGTCCAGCTTCGACGCCCGGTGGGCCGGCCAGAGCGCGGCCAGCAGGCCGATCACGGCGGCCGCGAGCAGGAAGCCGAGGATCTGCAGCGGCGGCACCACGGTGCTGAGCCCCTTGAGGTCGCCCGCCAGGGTCCGGACGGCCGCCCAGGCGGTCAGGATGCCGAGGCCGACCCCGACCAGCCCGCCGAACAGCGCGATCAGCAGCGACTCCAGCCGGACCATCCGGCGGATGCCGAGCCGGTCCAGGCCGATCGCCCGCAGCATGCCGATCTCCCGGCGGCGCTCGAACACCGACATCGCCATGGTGTTGACCACACCGAGGACGGCGATCACCACGGACATGCCGAGCAGCCCGTACATCATGTTGAGGATGTTGGTGACGGCCTGGCGGCTCTCCGCCTTGATGTCCTTGTCGCCCTTGACCGCGATCAGCGGGTTGCCGCCGGTGGCGTCGCGCAGCGCCTGCTTGAGCTGCTCGGTCGCGCCGTGCTCGCCCTTGACCAGGACCTTGGTCGGGCCGGAGCCGGGCTCCGCGTGCCGGCCGACCACGGCGTCCGGGGCGATCACGGTGGCCAGCGCGGTGTTGGCCTCCAGGATGCCGCCGACGGTGAGCGAGCCCTTGCTGCCGTCCGGGTAGGTGACGGCGAGGGTGTCGCCGACCCGGTAGCCGGCGCTCTGGGCGCGGCCAGCGCTGACCAGCAGCTTGCC
Source organism: Kitasatospora sp. NPDC040550 (assembly GCF_055594965.1). Classification (NCBI taxonomy): domain Bacteria; kingdom Bacillati; phylum Actinomycetota; class Actinomycetes; order Kitasatosporales; family Streptomycetaceae; genus Kitasatospora; species Kitasatospora sp. NPDC040550. The sequence goes on from NZ_JBVIWC010000042.1 coordinate 56,706, forward strand.
CTGCTTGAGGGCGTCCGCCGAGCCCTCCTTGATCTTGACGGTGGCCAGCCGGTCGATGGTGGTCGCGTCCACCGCGGTCATCCACTCGGACCGGTCGTCGGCCCCGGCGACGGTGACCGGGACGGTGCGCTCGGGGCTCATCGCGCTGACACCGGGGGTCTTGGCGATCTGGGTGGCGACCTCGTCGGACAGCATCGTGCCGTTCTGCATGGCCACGGTGTAGTCGGCCTTGATGTCGCTGTCGGTGGAGTCGTCGACGGCCTTGTTCACCGAGGCGCCGATCACGGTCAGCGAGGTGATCAGGGTGACGCCGATGGTGAGCGCCGAGGCGGTGGCGGCGGTGCGGCGCGGGTTGCGGACGGCGTTCTCCTGGGCGAGCTTGCCCGGGGTGCCGTACACGGCGCGCAGCGCCGGGGCCAGCAGGGCGATCAGCGGCCGGGAGAGCAGCGGGGTCAGCACGAACACGCCGAGCAGCAGTGCGGCCGCGCCGAGGCCGACCAGCTTGACCTCCTTGCCGCTGATGCCGGCGGCCAGCGCGCCGAGTCCGGCGAGCGAGAACAGCAGGCCGACGGCGTTGCGGACCAGCAGGCTCTTCTGGGTGGCGGGCTGCTCGACCGAGCTCATCGCGGCCACCGGCGCGATCCGGGAGGCCCGGCGGGCGGGCAGCCAGGCGGCCACCAGGGTCACCAGCACGCCGACCGCGAGCGCGGTCAGGACGGTGGTGGGGGCGATGACCAGCGGGCCGTCCGGCAGGTTGGCGTCCATCGGGCCGTTGAGCAGCGCCTTGAGGCCGACGGCGATCCCGATGCCGGCCAGCAGGCCGCCGATCGAGGCGGTCAGGCCGACCAGCACGGCCTCGACCTTCACCGAGCGGGTGATCTGCCGGCGGGTGGCGCCGACGGCGCGCAGCAGGGCCAGTTCCTTGGTGCGCTGGGCGACCAGCATGGAGAAGGTGTTGGCGATGATGAAGATGCCGACGAACAGCGCGATGGCGGCGAAGCCCAGCAGGAAGGTGTTCAGGATCTTGGTGCCCTGGGCGATCATCTTGTCCTGCGCGGCGGCCAGGTCGCGGCCGGTCCGGGCCTCGATGTTGTCGCCGTGGGGCAGCGCCTGCTCGACGGCGGTGAGCAGCGCGGCGTCGTCGGTGCCGGGCTTGGCCTTGACGTCCAGCGACGCGTAGCGGCCGGGGCTCAGGTAGAGCTCCTGGGCGGTGGCGTCGTCGAAGGCGGCCAGCGAGCCGCCGGCCATCACGCGCGGGTCGTTGGTGTGCAGGGTGCCGGTGAGCTTGAGCTCCATGACCGGGCCGTTGACCGCGACCCGGACGGTGTCGCCGAGCTTGAAGCCGCCCTTGTCGGCGGTCCGGGTGTCCAGGGCGATCTCGGTGGCGCTCCTGGGGCCGCGGCCCTCGACCAGCGGGTAGCGCGGGTCGGTGCCGTCGGCGCCCGGCACGTAGTTGGTGCCGGTGGTGGAGAAGCCGTTGCCGATCAGCGCGCCCTTCTTGTCCGCGATGCCGGCGAAGCCGCTGACCACGCCGCGCGCGTCGGCGACGCCGGGCAGGGCGGCGATCTTCCTGCGGGCGTCCTCGGTGAGGGTCGGGGTGTTGGCGCCGTGGTTGGCGCCGTGGTCGTAGCCGCGGCCGACGGCCGAGTCGTCGCTGACGGTGACAGCGATGTCGGCGTAGCTCTTGGAGTTCTGGGTGCGGAGGGCCTGGCCCATGGTGTCGGTGAAGATGAGCGTGCCGGCGACGAAGGCGGTGCCGAGCATGACGGCGAGCATCGTCATCAGCAGGCGGCCCTTGTGGGCCAGTACGTTGCGCAGTGCGGTGCGGAACATGGGGGAGCGTCAGTCCTGGGGGTACTCGGGGGGAGGTGGGCTCGGACGTGCGAACGGGCTCAGCTTGTGCGGCCCTTGGCGTCGAAGCGGCGCATGCGGTCCAGGACGGTGTCGGCGGTGGGGCCGTGGAGTTCGTCGACGATTCGGCCGT
>NZ_JBVIWC010000043.1:0-55845 GCF_055594965.1 Kitasatospora sp. NPDC040550
GCCGCTGCGATCTGGCACAACTGGAACACCGGCGCCACGATCAAGCGCTCACTCATCGCCTATGACCACTGAGGACATCGGACTCATTCATCTAGTCGGGGCCGTACCGGGACCGCCTGGCCGGACTGCCCGGCCGGACCGCCTGGCCGGACTACCGGGACGGACTACCGGGCCAGCCAGAAGGTCAGCCCGGCGGAGAGGGAGCCGACCACCGCGCCGACGATGGTCTGCGCGATGGTGTGGTCCCGCAGCACCACCCGGGACCAGCCGATCACCGCGACCAGCGGGTAGAGCAGCAGCCACAGCGGGCCGAGCGCGATGCCGAGGCAGGCCACCGCGCCGGCCGCCACGGCGGTGTGCACGGAGACCTTCCACCAGACCGTGATCACCAGGATCGGCACCAGCGAGGCGAACATCGCCGCCACCATTGCGGTGAGGTCGCGCGGGGCGTGCGCCAGGATCATCACCGCGAAGCTGACGGCGACCGAGCCCATGATGAACGGGATGACGGTCAGCCGGCGCTGCCGGTGGCCGACGTGGCGGTCCTCCAGGGTGCCCTTGCGGATGCCGCGCTGGATGAACAGGGTCGGGATGACGGCCGCGAACAGTGCGGCGAAGGCGGCCCAGCCGAGGCCGGACCAGCCGTAGCGCAGGCCGCCGATCAGCAGGCAGACCGCGATGATCACGTTCTTCGGCTCGACGCCGTCGGTGACCCGGCGGGCCCAGGTCGTCCGGCTGGTGGGGGCGGTCGTGGCCTCGGTGGTCATCGGGGTGCGTGCTCCGGGTGGGGAAGGGCGGTCGACGGCGCGGCGTCGGTCGGATGATCGTACGTGAGTCGGCGGTTCCGCCGTCCGTCCGGAGGGCCCGCCGGGTTGCCGATCAGAACCGCGCCGGGCGGCCCGCCAGGAACGCGGCCAGCCCCTCGTGCACGTCCGAGGCCTCCCGCGAGCGCCGCTCCCAGGGCTCCAGCGCCTCGGCCGCCCGCTCCGCCGGGACGGCCAGCGCGGCCTTCACCGCGCCGATCGTCTGGGTCGAGCGGGTGGTCAGCAGCCGGGCGAACTCCAGTGCGGCGGCGTCCAGTTCGGCGTCCGGCAGGACCCGCTCGGCGAGGCCCAGCGGCAGCGCGTCCCGGCCGCGCACCAACTCGCCGGAGAACAGCAGGTACTTGGCCCGGGCCGGGCCGACCAGCCGGGCCAGCCGCAGGGTCGGCACCGCCGGGTAGACCACGCCGAGCTTGGCCGGGGTGATCCCCAGCCGGGCGTCCTCGGCGACGAAGCGCAGGTCGCAGGCGACGGCCAGTTGGCAGCCGCCGCCCACGCAGGCGCCGTGCACCACGGCGAGGGTCGGGTGCGGGAAGGCCGCGAGCGCCTCCTCGGCGGCCACGTTGACCGCGTGGTAGGCGTCCGCGCGCCGCGGATCGCCGTACACCTCGGCGAGTTCGGTGATGTCCGCGCCCGCGCTGAACGTGTTCCCGGCGCCGGTCAGCAGCAGGGCCCGTACGCCCGGCTGCTCGGCGAGGCGGCCCAGCACCTCGGGCAGCGCCCGCCAGATCGCCAGGGTCACCGCGTTGCGGCGGTGCGGGCGGGCGAACTCCAGGACGGCGACGCCGTCCTCGCCGACGTACGCGTTCAGGCCCTCGGCCCGGGCGGGCAGGGCGGAGCGGTCCCGCGTGAGCAGCGGCTGGTCCATGCGCACCTCCGGCGTCGGTCGTGGTGCGCCCACTCTGTCAGGCCGGGCCGGCGCTCCTTCGGGCCGGTCGGGGCTCGCTCGGGCCGGTCCTCGGTCAGGTCGTCCCGGCGTCCGGTCGGACCGGTCCGGCGCAGTACGCGCCGAGGCCGTGCTCGACCGTGGCGAAGGCGCGCCGGGCCTCGTCGAGGGCGCCGGGCAGGGCGTCCGCGGCGCGCTCGCCGGCCAGCATCCGCAGGTGGTTGCCGGTGATCAGGGTGAGCCGGACGGCGAGCAGCTGGGCGGCGGCGACCCGGGCGGTCAGCTCGTCGTGGGCCGGGTCCTGGTCGCGCAGCTCGTCGGCGAGCAGGCTCTGGGCGCGCCGGTCGAAGGCCGAGGTGGCGCGCAGGGCCAGCGACGGGGTGGCGTGGATCAGCCGGATCACGTCCAGTACCACCGGGTCGTCGTTCAGGCCGGTGGCCGGGTCCCGGCGCTCCAGGGCGGCGAGGAAGTGTTCGCGCAGCGCCGTCACGGCCGAGGTGCCCGGGGCGCGGTCGTGCACCACCCGGGCGGGCTCGTCGAGGTGCTGCTCCATCGGCCCGAGGACCAGGTCCTCCTTGGTCGGGAAGTAGTTGAACACGGTCATCTTGGAGACCTCGGCGGCGGCCGCGATCTCGGCCACCGAGACCTGGTCGAAGCCCCGTTCGACGAACAGCCCGATGGCCGCGCGGAAGATCCGGACGCCGGTCTGGATCTTCTTGCGCTCGCGCAGCGGGAGGGCGTCGAGGTCGCGGTCGGGGCCGAGGTCCAAGCCGTGGTGGGTCGCCATGCGAAGACTGTACCAGGATCAAAGCTAGACCAAGCAGAAAGATGTGCCGGGATGAAAGATTTGCCTGGATGAAGAATTGACCCAGTCCAAAACTCCTGCCATGGTGGTGCCGAGCCCGCCGGACCGCACCGGTCGGGGCCGACTCCACACACCCCGGGGGGACTTCCCGATGGCACTCGCTGCCCCGCACGCACCCGGCCAGGCCGGATCCACCCTGATGACCACCGCCCAGCGCCAACTCGGCATGCTGCTCTGCCTGGTGACGATCGTGCTGGCCGTGCTCGACTCCAACATCGTCTCGGCGGCCACCGTGCCGATCGTCCGCGACCTCGACCCGGTCCACGGCGTCGACCGGCTGCCCTGGCTGGTCAGCGCCTTCTCGCTGGCGGCCACCGCGCTGCTCCCGCTCTACGGCAAGCTCTGCGACGTGTACGGCGCCAAGCGGGTGCTGCTCGGCGCGGTCGGCACCTTCCTGTTCGGCTCGGTGCTCTGCGGCGCCGCGCAGTCGATGGGCGAGCTGATCGCCTTCCGGGCCGTCCAGGGCATCGGCGGCGGCGGGCTGATGAGCGTGACCATGGTGGTGATGGCCCAGCTCCAGGACCCGCAGGAGCGCAGGGGTGGCAAGGGCGGCGCGATGGGCGGCATCGTCGCCGGGCTCGGCATGGCGGTCGGCCCGCTGGTCGGCGCGCTGTTCACCGACCACCTCGGCTGGCGCTGGATCTTCTACTTCAACCTGCCGCTCGGCCTGCTCGTGCTGGTCGGCGTCGCCCTGGTGATCAAGCTGCCGCGCGACCTCGGCCGGCGCGGACTGGACTTCCTCGGCGCCACCCTGGCCGCCGCCTTCGCCACCGGGCTGCTGCTGGTCACCGAGTGGGGCGGCAAGGACTACGCCTGGACGTCCCCGGTGATCCTCGGGCTCTGCGCCGCCACCCTGGCCTCGCTCGGCCTCTTCCTGTGGCGCCAGGCCACCGCCGCCGAGCCGGTGCTCCCGCTCTCGCTGTTCCGGATCCCGGTGGTGCGGATCGGCTTCGCGGTCCAGGGCCTGGTCGGGATGGGCATGATGGGCGCGATCGTCTACGTGATGATCTACCTGCAGATCGCCCGGGGGATCGCCCCGACCACGGCCAGCCTCTACCTGATGCCGATGGCCGCCGGGATGACCGGCGTCGGCCTGCTCGCCACCCGGCTGATCGCCCGCGGCCACCGGCCGCGCACCTTCCTGATCGTCGGCTCGGGCGTCTCGGTGCTCGCCCTGGCCCTGCTCGGGCTCAGCGGCCCGGACACCCCGCTGTGGGCGGTGGGCGCCGAACTCGCCGTGCTGGGAGCCGGGTTCGGGCAGCTGATCGGGCAACTGATCACCATGGTGCAGGACACCGCCCCGCGCGAGCAGCTCGGCGTCGCCACCACCGGCATCCGGTTCTTCCAGACCCTCGGCAACGCGCTCGGCGCGGCGCTCTTCGGCACGGTGCTGACCCGGGTGTTCGAGGCCGACGAGCCCGGACGCTCCCTCTCCGCGGTGCGCACGATGACCGGCGCGGCCCGGGAGCACGCGCTGCGGAGCTTCACGGACGCCGTGGACGTGGTCTTCCTGTCGGCGGGCGGGGTGATGGTCCTGGTGCTGCTGCTGGCACTGCGGCTGCGCACGGCGGAGCCGGCGGCGGTCGCGGCGGCTGCGGCGGCACCGGAGGCCGGGGAGGCCGGGGAGGCGCCGGCGGCGGCCGAGGGTTCGGTGCTGGCGGCCTGAGCGGGGCCGCCGGGGGCGGCGGGGCCCTCGGCCGGGGAGAACGGCGGGGGAGGACGGCCGGGGAGAACGGCGGGGGAGGACGGCGGAGCGGGGCTCGGTGGACCCACGGGGGTGTCCACCGGGCCCCGCCGCTGCTTTTCCCGGGCCGGATGCCGTAGCGGGGCCCGGCGGGCCGTCAGGCCTCGGTGGCGGTGTGCTCCGAGGCCAGGATCGCCCAGATCTCCTTGTCGTGGCGGACGCCGTTGTGCAGGAACCACTCCCGCAGCACGCCCTCCCGCTGCATCCCGACCCGCTGGGCCACCGCCCGGCTGCGGGCGTTGGCGGCCGAGCACCACCACTCGGCGCGGTGCAGGCCGCGGGTGGTGAAGGCGTAGTCGAGCAGCCGGCGGACGGCGGCGCTGATCAGCCCGCCGCCCTCGCCGGCCGGCTCGGTCCAGGCGCCGATCTCGCAGTTGCCGCTCCGGGTGTCGAAGTGCACGAACATCACGCCGCCGACCAGCGTGCCGTCCCGCCAGATGCCGTAGATCCGGCTGGAGTCGGCGGCCTGGCCGTCGGCGTAGCGCTGCAGGGTGGCGCGGGCCGAGTCCAGGTCGGTGGTGCGGGTGGCCCACGGGATCCACGGGTCGGTGTGGGCGCGGGCGCGGTCGATGTGGGCCAGGAACTCCGGGGCCTGCCAGGGCTCCAGCGGGCGCAGTTCGGCGTTCTCGGCGAGCGGGACGGAAAACACGGGCGGGCCTCTCGGGGCGTGCGACGGGTGGGGGCGACGGATGTGGGGACGGGTGTGGGGCGGGTGGGCGTGGGCTGTTCGGATCATTCATAACAAACGTTTGGTATGTACGATAGCCCCCATGACGCCAGCCCGTGGAGACCATGACGCCCGCCGTTCGGAAGTCTCCGAGGGAGTGTGGCGGGTGCTCTCCGCCAAGGGCTTCGAGGGGCTGACCCTGCGGGCGGTGGCGGCCGAACTGGGCGCCTCCACCGGGCTGCTGACGCACTACTTCCCGAACAAGCGGGCGCTGCTGAGCCACGCCCTGGAGGAGCTCGACCGCCGCTCCGCCGCCCGGCCCCGGCGGCTGGCCCCCGCCGACGGCACCCCGCCGCCGCCCGAGGGGCTGGCCCGGCTGCGGGCCGCACTGCTCGACGTGCTGCCGCTGGACGAGGCCACCGAATCCGGCAACCGGATCTGGGTCAGCTCCTGGGACGTCGCCCTGGCGGACCCGGAGCTGGCGGCCGCGCACGCGGGGCGCTACGCCCGGTCACGGGTGGCGCTCACGGCGCACGTGGCGGACGCCCAGCGGCTCGGCGAGCTCCCGGCCGGCGCCGACCCCGCCGGGCTCGCGGCGGGCGCGCAGGCCTTCGTGCTGGGACTGGTGGTGCAGTCATTGTTCGCCCCGGCGGAGTTCCCGGCGGAACGGCAGATCGCGCTGCTCGACGCCTATCTGGCGGGGCTGGCCGGTTAGTCCTCCCTGGTCCGCTCGTGGTCCGCTCCTGGGCGGCGACAGTTCGGCCGCGGGCCCGCCGCAGTTCGGCCGCGGGCCGGGTTCCGGCCCCGGGGAGAGGCGCCCCGGGCGTCTCTGTCCGGCTTTTGTCGGATTTCGCCGGTCGGCCGTTCGGGCGGCTGTTTCGTTCAAGGGTGGGGGATTCGCCCGGAATTCCGGTTTTCCGCCCGACCGGCTTTCGCGGCGGTCATGACACGCATTGTCACGGGTTATGCGCGGTGGGTGCTGGATTACCCGGAGGTGATAAACGGCCACGGAAAGTACGCACGGGCGCGATGGCCTGCGGAAATTCGGAGGGTGGCGCCCCCAGCAGGATTCGAACCTGCGACCTACCGCTTAGAAGGCGGGTGCTCTATCCGCTGAGCTATGGGGGCGGGACGGACGGCGCCCTGGCGGGCGTGACCGTGGCCGGGATCGGGCGACGAGCGCTGGGCGCGCGCGTTGTCCGGCCCCGTACCTGAGGGTGGGGGTGGGGGTTGGTGGGCCCTCGCCCTGTCGGGGACAGGATAAGGGTGTCCAGTTCCTCGGCCGGGTGTGACGACACCGTCGTTGGTGTGTCGGTTCGGTGGAGCGGTCCGATAATCGCAGGTGGAGACCGTGTGTGCAGCGGTCTGGGACTGTTCCGGGCCGGACGTTGTGCAGTCGTTACGGGGCTGCCTCCCCACCCGTTATGGATTCGACACGGAGAATGTCCCGCCGCCGGTGCGGGTGGGGGCTCCTATTCGGCTCGCTCCGGCGTGATGACGTGCGCGGACGGCCCGGCCCGGGTGTTCCGCCGGGTGGCGGAGGCGGCCGCGATCTGCCCGTTTGTTGTCATGAGCGCGAAGAGATGGTACCCGAGCGGTGCACGAAGGCCGAAATTCACCCCTGTGAGTGACGGCCGTTTTTCACCCTGCCGATCGGCCTACTAGTTGTCCACAGGATTTCGGAACCCGGTGGTCGTGATTTCTTCCGGGACGCACTCTGAACTCGCACCGCTCGATTCCGTACGGTGCGTCGGCGAGAACGGAGAGTGCGCTGTGAACGAGGTTCAGGTGACGGTGGTCGGCAATGTCGCGACCGAGGTGAGTTACGGGGAAACCGCCGGCGGGGTGCCGATGGCGAACTTCCAGCTCGGCTGCACCGAGCGGCGGTACGACCGCGAGCGGGCCTGCTGGGTGGACGGCGAGACGCAGTGGCTGAGGGTGACGGCCTGGCGGGCGCTCGCGGTGAACCTGATCGGCTCGCTGGCCAAGGGTGAGCCGGTGCTGGTGACGGGTCGGCTGCGGGTGCGGGAGTGGACGGAAGGGGAGGTGAAGCGCAGCCGGGCCGAGATCGACGCCCGGTCGATCGGACACGACCTCACCCGGGGTACCACGGCGTTCCGTTGGGCGACGGGCGTGCGCGGGCAGCCGTCGGGTGCGGCGGGGCCGCCCGGCGCGAGGCCCGCGGGCGAGCCGGTGCCCGGGTGGATCGTCAACGCGCTGGAGTCGCGCCGGGCTTCGGCGGTGGCCGCGGCGCCGGCCCGGCCGGAGTCGCCGCCGGGAGCGCGGGCGGTGACGGAGCAGCAGGGCGAGGTATCCGAGGGGGATCGGGGAGGTGAAGACCGGGCGCTGCTGGGCTGACGGGTCGGTGACCTTCCCTGTCGACAAATATGTTGATCGAGAACGTCGTTGCGCCCGCACGCGCAATCTCGTCCGGATAACGGAAAGTCGCGCAGAGATTCTGGCGGTACGTCAGCTTGTGTGGAACCTGAGGGGGTTGATAACGATCCAGATACGGAATCGTCCTGATTTCGCATGGGGGTTTCGGGGCCTCCGGGGCTCAATAGGATTCACTTGGTTCACACCCGCAGCAGTGCCACAGGGGGCACGCGCGGCACGGCAAGTCGGCGGGCTGCCCACTCGGTGCAAGCCCGCTCCGGAGGGATCCCAGATGTTCAAGCGGCAGGGGCGGAGTCTGTCCCGCATAACCACTGTCATGCTCACGACCAGCGTTGCGCTGGGCGGAGGCCTGTTCGCGGCCGGTGCGGCGGTCGCGGCCGACACCCCGGCCTCGGGCGTGACCGCGATCGTCCAGCCGGACATGTTCGGCGAGCGGGTCGACGTCCAGGGCAAGGAGAGCGTCGACGCGGGCCTGTTCACCCTCAAGACGACCTCCGGTGAGCTGCTGCAGACCTACTGCATCGACTTCGACAACCCGGTGTACCTGGACAGCAAGGCCAAGTACCACGAGGCCGACTGGTCCGCGAGCTCCCTCAACAGCAACGCGAACGCCCCCAAGATCCGCTGGATCCTGGAGAACTCGTACCCGCAGGTGCCGATCGACGCCCTGCGCAAGGCGATCGGCGACAACGAGCTCTCGGAGAAGGACGCCGCGGCCGGTACCCAGTCCGCGATCTGGAAGTTCTCGGACAACAAGACCGCGACCCCGCGCAACGAGCACGCCAAGAAGCTGCGCGACTACCTGACGGGCGACGCCAACAAGGGCGTCGCGGCCGAGCCGAAGCCCTCGCTGACCCTCACTCCGGACTCCGTCTCCGGCAAGTCCGGCGCCAAGCTCGGCCCGTTCGTGCTGAACACCAGCGCCAACGAGGTCAAGCTCGCCGTCTCCGGCGACGCCGCCGACAAGATCAAGGTGCTGGACAAGGACGGCAAGCAGGTCAACGGCACGCTGGCCGGCCCGGTCGCCAAGGACACCCAGCTGTTCCTGGACGTCCCCGGCGGCACCCCGGACGGCAAGGCCGTGCTCAAGGCCACCGCCGACACCACCGTCCTCAGCGGCCGGGTCTTCATGAGCGGCCTGGACGACCAGGGCAACCACAGCCAGACCATGATCCTGGCCGGCTCCAAGAAGCTCAGCGTCGCGGCCGCGGGCCAGGCCACCTGGAAGCAGGCCCAGGGCGCGATCGTCGACAGCTCCGCCAAGGAGGAGTGCGCCAACGGCGGTGTGCGCGTCTCCGTCGCCAACACCGGTGACCAGCCGGCCGAGGTGACCGTGCAGCCGGGCCAGAAGATCACCGTGCAGCCCGGCAAGACCGAGACCGTGCTGGTCAAGGTCGCCGAGAAGACCAAGTACGACATCACCGTCACCGGCCCGAACGGCTACTCCAAGAAGTTCACCGGGGTCCTCGACTGCAAGACCGGCGTGACCCCGACCGGCGCCCCGACCACCCCGGCCGCCACCGGCACCACCACCGCCACCCCCTCGGGCACCCCGAGCTCCGGTGCCGCCCACCCGGTGCCGTCGACCACCAGCGCCGCCCCGGGCACCGGTGGCCTGGCCCAGACCGGTGCCAATGACTCCACCCCGATCCTCGCCGCCGTCGCCGGTGGCCTGGTCGTGGCCGGTGGCGCCGCAGTCTTCGTCCTGCGCCGCCGTGGCCGTCACGGTCGCACCACCGCCTGAACCGTCTGAACCCGCCTGAGCGGTGCTCCGGGAGGCGCTGACCTCCCGGAGCCCTGAACGAGCGGAACCCGGCCCGGCTCCCCGCACCAGCTGCGGGGAGCCGGGCCGTCGCGCTTCCCGGCCCGGGCCCGGTGCGCACATCCCCCGGCACGGACGCCCCGGCGCGGATACCCCCGGGGCGGACATTCCCGGCGCGGATACCCCGGTGGGGTCACCCCGGCGGTTCGGGGCTCCCGGCCGGGTGCGGCACAATGGAACGCTGCAAGACGAATACTCCCGACGACGCCGGAGCGATCTCACGTGGCGGAATACATCTACACGATGCGCAAGGTGCGCAAGGCGCACGGAGACAAGGTCATCCTTGACGACGTGACGCTCAGCTTCCTCCCCGGGGCGAAGATCGGCGTCGTGGGCCCCAACGGTGCCGGTAAGTCCACCGTGCTGAAGATGATGGCCGGCCTGGAGCACCCCTCCAACGGCGACGCCTTCCTCTCGCCCGGCTTCACCGTCGGCATGCTCCTCCAGGAGCCCCCGCTCGACGAGACCAAGACGGTCCTGGAGAACGTCCAGGACGGCGTCAAGGAGATCAAGGGCAAGCTCGACCGCTTCAACGAGATCGCCGAGCTGATGGCGACCGACTACTCGGACGCGCTGCTCGACGAGATGGGCAAGCTCCAGGAGGAGCTGGACCACGCCGAGGCCTGGGACCTGGACGCCCAGCTGGAGCAGGCCATGGACGCCCTGGGCTGCCCGCCCGGCGACTGGCCGGTCACCAAGCTCTCCGGTGGCGAGAAGCGCCGCGTGGCGCTCTGCAAGCTGCTGCTGGAGGCCCCCGACCTGCTGCTGCTCGACGAGCCCACCAACCACCTGGACGCCGAGTCGGTGAACTGGCTGGAGCAGCACCTGGAGAAGTACAAGGGCACCGTCGTGGCCGTCACCCACGACCGGTACTTCCTGGACAACGTCGCCGAGTGGATCCTGGAGCTCGACCGCGGCCGCGCCTACCCGTACGAGGGCAACTACTCCACCTACCTGGAGACCAAGCAGTCCCGTCTCAAGGTCGAGGGCCAGAAGGACGCCAAGCGCGCCAAGCGGCTCAAGGAAGAGCTGGAGTGGGTCCGCTCCAACGCCAAGGGCCGCCAGGCCAAGTCCAAGGCCCGCCTCGCCCGTTACGAGGAGATGGCGGCCGAGGCCGACAAGATGCGGAAGCTGGACTTCGAGGAGATCCAGATCCCGCCGGGCCCGCGCCTGGGCAGCGTCGTCATCGAGGTGGAGAACCTCTCCAAGGCCTTCGGCGAGAAGATCCTGATCGACGACCTCAGCTTCACCCTGCCGCGCAACGGCATCGTCGGCATCATCGGCCCGAACGGCGCCGGCAAGACGACGCTGTTCAAGATGCTGCAGGACATGGAGACCCCGGACTCCGGCAACGTCAAGGTCGGCGAGACCGTCAAGATCAGCTACGTCGACCAGTCGCGTTCCAACATCGACCCGAAGAAGACCCTCTGGGAGGTCGTCTCCGACGGTCTGGACTGGATCAACGTCGGCCAGGTCGAGATGCCGTCCCGCGCCTACGTGTCGGCCTTCGGCTTCAAGGGCCCGGACCAGCAGAAGCCGGCCGGCGTGCTCTCCGGCGGTGAGCGCAACCGCCTGAACCTGGCGCTCACCCTCAAGCAGGGCGGCAACCTGCTGCTCCTCGACGAGCCCACCAACGACCTCGACGTCGAGACGCTCTCCTCGCTGGAGAACGCCCTGCTGGAGTTCCCCGGCTGCGCCGTGGTCATCTCCCACGACCGCTGGTTCCTGGACCGAGTGGCCACCCACATCCTCGCCTACGAGGGCGAGAGCAAGTGGTTCTGGTTCGAGGGCAACTTCGAGTCGTACGAGAAGAACAAGATCGAGCGACTGGGCGCCGACGCCGCCCGTCCGCACCGGGCCACGTACAAGAAGCTGACCCGAGGCTGACACCCAGCTGTCACAACGGCCCGGCAGACTGCCCCCCGGGGGCGGCCTGCCGGGCCGCGGCCCGTCACCGAGGTTCGGCGGCGGGTGACCGGACACCGAGGAGAACACCCGTGGCTCGCCACATCTACGCCTGCCCGCTGCGCTGGTCCGACATGGACGCCTTCGGGCACGTCAACAACGTGGTCTTCCTGCGCTACCTGGAGGAGGCCCGGATCGACTTCATGTTCACCCAGGCCGCCGAGGCCGGCGCGGGGGAGTTCGCGGGCGGCTCGGTGGTGGCCCGCCACGAGATCGACTACAAGCGCCCGCTGGTGCACCGGCCGGAGCCGGTCACCGTGGAGACCCGGGTGACGCACATCGGCAGCGCCTCGCTGACCGTCTCCTACGACATCAAGGACGTCCACGAGGACGGCTCCGAGACGGTGTACGTCCGGGCCTCCACCGTGGTGGTGCCCTACGACCTGGCCGCGGGCCGGCCGCGCCGGATCTCGCCGGTGGAGCGGGAGTTCCTCTCCCGGTTCATGGACGAGGCCCCGGTCGGCGCGGCAGTCTGAAAGTCCCTGGACCTCCGAACCGATTCGAGCTGAGCCGCGTTGACCGTCACCGCCCGCCTCGCCCTGACCGACACCGGTGAGGCCGCCGACCTCTCCGCCTTCCTGCTGCGCCTGCTGCGCTTCGACAAGGCGGCGGCCGTGCGGCTGCAGGCGGTCGACCCGGCCGCGGCGGACGGCGTGCTGGCGGTCTTCGGACGGCTGCCGCTGGGCGAGTCGGGCGTGCTGGCGATCCGCACCGCCCGGCTGCACGGCCTGGACGAGCCGGTGGACCTGACCGTCTCCGCGGGCCAGCTGCTGGACGGCGTGGACCCCGACTCGGGCACCGTCGCGCTGCCCGCACCGGTGACCGGCCCGGCCTGGGCCGGGCTGCTGCCGCCGCGGGTCGGCTGGCGGCCGGTCGGGACCCCGCCGGCGGCCGAGGTGTGCCGCGAACTGATGGCGGCGGTGGCGGAGTTCCGCGAGCGCAGTGAGGCCGTCCCGGCGCACCACCGCACCCGCGCGGTGCTGGACCGGCTGGCGGACGAGGTGTGGTCCCGCCCGGTCTCGGTGCTGCCCGAGCTGCCGCTGCGCGCCGTGCACGCCTCGTACCGGATCGGTTTCCTGAGCCCCGAGGCGCCGCTCTCGGTGCACCGGGCGGGCGGCTGGCTGCGGTTGAGCTCCCCGGTGGGCTCGGTGGTGGTGCGGACCGCGGCCGCGCCGGGCGCGGGGCTGGGCCTCAGCCCGCTCCGGTAGCGGCGGGCAGGCGGGCGGCCGGGCGGGCAGGCGGCCAGGCGGCGCCAGTGGCCGGGGGCCGAGGGCCGGCTCAGCCCGGGGTGTTGATCATCGAGGCGGCGGCGTAGGTCAGGTAGTCCAGCAGCTGCCGCTCGTGCTCGGCGGGCAGTTCCAGGCTCGCCACGGCCGCCCGCATGTGGGTGAGCCAGGCGTCGTGGGCGGCCTTGTCGACCTTGAACGGCGCGTGCCGCATCCGCAGCCGCGGGTGACCGCGCCGGTCGCTGTAGGTGCGCGGGCCGCCCCAGTACTGCATCAGGAACAGCGCCATCCGCTCCTCGGCCGGGCCGAGGTCCTCCTCGGGGTACATCGGCCGCAGCAACTCGTCCTCGGCGATGCCCTCGTAGAAGCGGCGGGTCAGGCGCCGGAAGGTGGCCTCACCGCCGACCTGCTCGAAGAAGGTCTCCTCGCTGAACGTGCCGCGTCCGATCTCTGTCACCCGACCATGGTCGCAGACGCCGACGGGGTCGTACACCGGGACCAAAGGCGTACGACCTCGTCGGGGCTGGGCGATCAGGGCAGTGCGCGGACGGCTACGCGTCCTCCCACTTGAACAGCTTCCAGGCGATGCCGGTGAACACGGCCGCGAAGAGCAGCAGTCCGCCCATGGCGGGCAGCGCGTCCATGACGCCGCCGCCGCGGGTCAGCACCGACTGGGCGGCCGACACCAGGTGCTTGAGCGGCATGACCTGGGAGACGGTCTTCAACCAGTCCGGGGCGCCGTCCAGCGGGAAGAACGAGCCGGACAGGAAGGACATCGGCAGCACGATCAGCTGCGAGATGCCGTTCGCGGCCTCCTCGGTCTTGGCGACCGAACCGGCCAGCAGGCCGATCGACATGAAGGCGAGCGTCGCGCAGGCCACCAGCGGCAGGATCAGCCACCAGTTCCCGGTGAGCTTGAGCCCGAAGAAGCTCGTCGCGACGACCAGGAAGACGGTGGTCTGCAGGAAGGCGGTCAGCAGCGAGACCGCGATCCGGGAGCTGACCACCGCACCGGCGCTGACCGGGGCCAGTCGCAGGCGCCGCAGCACCTTGGACTTGCGCCAGCCGACCAGGGTCAGCGAGGCGCCGAAGACCGCGCCGGTGGCGACGGCCCAGCCGAGCAGGCCGGGGGTGAGGAACTGGATCGGCTTGAGCGACTGGTCCTCGACCTGGTGGGAGTCCAGCACGTAGGCGGCCGGCTGGTGGGTGGCGGCCTGGTTGGCGCTCTGGACGACCGAGTTGAGGATGCCCTGGACCGCGCCGGCCTTGACCTGGTCGGCGGCGGTGTAGCGCAGCTCCACCTTGCCGTCCGGGCCCTGGCTGATCATCGCGTCGAAGTCGCCCTTGCGGACCTTCTCCAGCGTGCCGGCCTCGTCGTCGGTCCTGGTGATGGTGAGGACCTTGTCCAGTCCGGCCCGTTCGTCGCCCTGGATCGAGTCGAACAGCTTGACCGCGCCGACCTGGGCGACCTTGGCGTGCGGGCTGGAGGAGCCCTTGGTGACGGAGCCGAAGAAGACCAGGAAGACCAGCGGGAACAGCAGGACGAAGAAGGTCGCGGTGCGGTCGCGCTTCATCCCGAGCAGCATCGCGCGGGACAGGCTCCAGAACGCGCTGACCCGCTCCCGCCCGTCGGCGGAGCCGGCCGAACCGCCGCGCTGGGCGGGGACCTTCGGCTCGGTGGAGGTGCTGGTCATGCGCGGAACTCCCGTCCGGTCAGCTGGAGGAAGACGTCCTCCAGGGTGGCGCCGCGCACTTCGAGGCCGCGCAGCGCGTTCTGCTCGGCGAGGACGCTGAGTACCGGGGCGGGAAGGCGGGTGGAGACGGAGAGCGAGACGGTGTCGTCCTCCAGGTTGGCGATGTCGGCGCCGGCCGCGGCCAGCAGCTCGCGGGCCCGCTCGGCCGACAGCTGGCCGGAGGCCACGCTGATCCGGACGGTGTCGTCGATCTCGCGGATCAGCGCCGCCGGCGCGCCGGTGTGCAGCACCTTGCCGTGGTCCATGATCGAGACCCGGTCGCAGAGCACCTCGGCCTCGTCCAGGTAGTGGGTGGTCAGGACGACGGTGCGGCCCTCGGCGTTGATGTCCCGCAGCAGGTCCCAGAGGTTGCGGCGGGCCTGCGGGTCGAGGCCGGTGGTGGGCTCGTCCAGGAAGACGAGCTCCGGGTCGTGGGCCAGGGCGCAGGCGATCGACAGGCGCTGGGCCTGGCCGCCGGACATCTGGTCGGTGAGGGTCGCCGCCTTGTCCGAGAGCCCGACCCGCTCCAGCATCGCGTCGGCCCGCTTGGGGCCGACCCCGTAGAACGACGCGAAGGTGCGGATCGTCTCCCGGGCGGTCAGCTTCCGGAAGAAGGCGGAGGCCTGGAACTGCACGCCGATGCGCGGCAGCAGCTTCGGGTTGCGCGGCCAGGGGGCCATCCCCAGCAGCTCGACCCGGCCCTCGTCGGGCTTGCGGACCCCTTCCAGGATCTCCATGGTGGTGGTCTTCCCGGCCCCGTTGGGACCGAGGATCCCGTAGAACTCGCCGGCCTCGACGGTGAGCGACACCCCGTCGACGGCCTGCACATCCCCGTACCGCTGGCGGATGCCGTCAGCGGATATAGCAGCAGTCATGAATCCAGAGAGTAGGGCTCACGGGGCGTCTTGTGCACACCGGGGACAGGAATTTGTGGATTCCCTGAGGAACGCATGAGAAAAGCCGGGCCGGGCGAAATTACGAATTCCGCCCGGCCCGGCCGGAGTTGCCCCTGACGGGTGCTCAAAGCGCAGGTCAGGCGCGGTGTACCGTGATCGTCGTCCAGGCACCGACGTGGATCCGGTCGCCGTCGCCCAGGGGGATGGCGGTGTTCGGGGAGATCGGTTCCTCGCCCCCGTTCACGGTGGTTCCGTTGGTCGATCCCTGGTCCACCAGCACCCAGCTGCCGTCCGCCTGTTCGGCGAGCAGCGCGTGCCGGTGCGAGGCGCCCGGGTCCTCCGGCGGCACCGACAGGTCGATCTCCGGGACGGTGCCCCGGTGCTGGCTGCGCCGGCCGATCCGCAGCTGGCCGCGGCCGGTCAGCGGGATGCGGCGCTCGGGGCAGTACGGCGGGAAGAACAGGCCGGCCGCCTCGGGGCCGCTGCGGGCCATCATGTCGGTGAAGTAGTCGCGGTCGGCCGAGACCACCGCGATCCAGTTGGCGCGCACCGGTTCGGCCGGGGCGGGCTCCGGCTGGGCACCGGGCTGGGGCTGCGGCGGGGCCAGGTGGAAGGACGTGCCGAAGTCGCCGCCGCGGGTGTTCGGGCCGGGGCCGGTGGGCTGGGCGTACACCGGGCCGGAGTCCTCGCGGGCCGGGGCCTCCGGGAAGGCGCCCTCCGGCGGCGGGTAGCCGTAGGTGTGGGGGTACTCCGGCTGCTGCTGGTACTCCGGCGCCTGCGGCTGGTACTCCGGCGCCTGCGGCTGGTACTCCGGGGCCTGCGGCTGGTGCGGCTGCGGGGCCGGGGTGCCGCCGTAGGCCGCCGGGATGTTCAGCGGCGGGGGCTGGGCCGGGCCCGGCGCGGGTGCGCCGCCGGCCGGTGCCGGGCGGCCGGGGGGCGTGGACAGCTCGTAGTCGTAGCCGCACTCCTCGCAGAACCGCCCGGTCTGCGGGCTGCGGCAGATCGGGCAGACGGCCAGGCCCTCGGTGAGTCCGGGGGCGGCCGGCGGCGGGAAGGCCCCGGGCGGCGGGTAGCCGCCGGGCGGCGGGAACGCCCCGGGCGGGGGAGGCGGGACGGCCCCCGGCGGGGCCGGCGGGGGTGGCGGCGTGCCGTAGGCCGCACCGCCGTGCTGCGGGTGTCCGGCGTGTCCGGCGGGCGCGCCGGGCGCCGGGGCGCCGCTGGGCGCGCCCGGGTAGCCCCCGTGGGCGCCCGGCGCCGGGACCGGTGGGGTCATCGGGAAGCCGCAGAAGTCGCACCAGTCCTCGGCCTGCGACTCGTGGCCCCTCGGGCAGATCGGCATCAGGTCCCCCTCGTTTCGGGCCGGTGCGGTGCGGCGTCGCGCCGGGCGGCCGGCCCGATCACGTCTACAGCGGTCACTTCGCGGTCACTTCTTCACACGTACCGTCTTGGTCGACCGGGTCTCAAGGGTCATCGAGTCGGCCTCGCTCACGTTCTTACGGAACCGAACCGTACCCTCCTTCGGGTCCACCACGTCCACCACCTTCTGCAGCAGCTTGAAGGTGCCCTCGTTGCCGGTCGCGTGGGCGATCCGGACGGCGGCGCCGAGCTTGGCGGTGGCGGTGTCGACGTCGCCGGAGCGGTGGGCCTCCAGGCCCTCCTGGATGGAGGAGGCCAGCTCGGCCTGCCCGGTGTAGTGGGCGACCTGGGGGCTGATCCGGGTGGAGGAGGCGAGGTCGTCCGTCCAGACGGCCTTCACCAGTCCCTGGCTGAGCACCTCGGGGGTGCCGCCGCCGACCTGCGGGGGCAGAACCAGGCTGATCCGGGCGGCGAGCATCTCGTTGCCGACCGAGGCGGACGGGACCTCGACGCAGACGTGGTAGTCGCGGCTCTCGTCGCCCCAGGAGCCGGTGGGGTAGTCGCCCGCCCGGGGGCCGGCCTCGGCGCGGCGGCCGGTGAGGTCCTCGACGGCGGGGGCGACCTGCTTGACGAACTTGACGGTGGCGTTGGCCGGGGTCCAGATCCGCAGCGCGACGTCGGCGACCTGCTTGCCCATCGCGCCGGTCATCATCGAGCGGAAGTCCTCGGCGAGGCCGGAGGGCTCGGCGACGATGTCGGTGGTGCCGAGCAGCGCGGAGGAGATCTTGCGCAGCTCGTCGATCCGCCAGTCGGTGCCGACGCCGCGGCAGTCGGCGGTGAAGTGCCCGGTGACCCGTTCGACGGTGCGGGCGAGGTCCTCGGCGGACTCGTGCTCGTTGTTGCCGTCGGTGAGCAGGATGGCGTGCCGGATGGCGATGTCGCGGCGGGTGAGGAAGAGCTTGTCGGCCTTGGTCAGCCAGGTGCCCATGGCGGTGCCGCCGGCCGCGGTGAGGCGGCGCAGCGACTCCTTGGCCTGCTCCCGGGTGGCCGCCGAGGCGGTGGCCAGGGTGCCGTCGCCGGGGTAGATGTCGCGGGCCTCGTGGGTGCCGGCGACGACGGCGAAGGCGGTGCCGTCGCGCAGGGCGTCGATGGCGGCGGCGGTGGCCTCGCGGGCGCCGTTGATCTTGGTCTTGGGGTAGTCCATCGAGCCCGAGCAGTCGACCAGGATCACCACGGCCGCGTTGGCGTCGCCGCCCTGCGGGCCGGCGTCGGCGAGCCCGAGCGGGCGGCCGCCCGAGGTGCCGCCGCCGGTGGAGGTGACGGTGACGATGGCGTTGACCTCGCGGGCGCCGTCGGCCAGGTACTCGTTCTGGAAGATCTCCACGTCGAACCTGGGCAGGTTCGGCTTCGCCAGTGTTGCCATGGGGCGGTGGCTCCCGTCGGGTGAGGGGTGGATGCGATCAGGTCGGTGGGGCGGGCCGGCGGACGGGGGCCGTCGGTCCGGTCGCGCGGAACCGGTCAGGCCGTCGGCGGGTGCGGCGGCTGCGGCGGAACGGGCGGGGCGACGGGCGGCGCGGGCGGTGCCGGCGGGACGGCCGGGGCCGGGGCCGGAGCCGGGGGCAGCGGGGCGGCGGCGGAGCCGATCACCGGGAGGTCCGGCAGGGTCGGCTCGTAGTCCTCGTAGTTGTCGTTCCCGGCGGCGGCCGCCGGCCTGATGACCTTGAGGTCCAGCGCGGTCGGCGTCTCCACGATCTCCGCCAGCGCGGCGGCGGACGGTTCGATCGGCAGCACGGCCACCGTGATGTTGTCGTGCCCGCCGGCCGCGACCGCGAACTTGACCAGGGTCTGGGCCGCCAGCAGGGGTTCGGTGCGGGCGTCCGGTCGGACGAAGTAGGCCAGGTCGGTGGCCGCCTCGGCGTAGTTCCACAGCCCGTCGGTGCAGATCAGCAGCACTCCGGGGACGTGCGGGGTGAAGTCGAGGGTGTGCGGCACGACCTCCTCGGCGTCGGCGCCGAGCCAGCCGGTGATCGCGTGGGCGCGCGGGTCGGCGTAGGCCTCGGCCTCGCCCATCAGTCCGGCCTCGACCATCCGGGCGGCCCAGGAGTCGTCCTGGGTGAGCCGGAAGGGTTCGGCGCCGGCCCGGTCGTCCGGGATCCAGTACGCCCGGGTGTCGCCCACCCAGCCGATGGTGACCCGGCCGCCGGCCGCTATGGCGCTGACGTAGGTGCAGGCGGGTGCGTTGACGTCGGGCCTGGTCGGGCCGGCGCCGTCGGTGGCGAGGTCGGCGACGGCCTTGGCGGCGTCCGCGATCGCCGCGCGCATCGCCCCCTCCGGGTCGCGGCCGGCCTCCAGGGAGGTCAGCAGGGACTCGGAGGCGGCGTCGACGGCGGTCTCCGAGGCCTCGTCCGGGCGGTCGGAGGAGGAGACGCCGTCGCACACCACGGCGACCACGACCGGCTCCCCGCCGGGCAGCGAGGTGGCGGCGACGGTGAAGGAGTCCTCGTTGCGGTGGTGGCGCACGCCGCGGTCGCTGACCCCGGCGACGCCCGCGAGCGCCTTCTCCATGTGGTCGCGCGGGCGCGGCTGGGCGCTCCCGCAGCCCTCGCAGTAACCGTCCTCGGTGACCCGCGCCTGCCCGCAGTTGACGCAGACCGGCCCGCGCTGCGGCGGCACGGCCTCGCCGCGGGCGGCGGCCCAGCTGGCGGGCATGGCGCCCGGGGCCGCCCGGCCGTCCCGGCCGGCCCCGCAGCGCCCGCAGTAGGCGTCGTCAAGGTCCATCGGCTCGGAACAGCTCGGGCACTCGGTCTGCTGCGGCATCGGCTACACCCACGTCCTGGGGCGGGCCCGGTTGGCCCGTTCCACCATCTCGATCCTGGTCTCGGCCCGGTCGGCCAACCGGGCGAGTACCCGGTAGGACTGTTCCAGGGCGAAGCGCAGTTCCCGCTCCACGGCGGGACGTCCGAGGACGACCAGGCCGGCGCCCTGCGGGGCGCCGGTCGAGCCGGCGCCGACCCAGCCGAGGGCCGCGCCGAGCACCTCGACCGAGAGCTCCTCGCGGCGGCGGTCGTCCAGGCGCAGGGCGGTCAGCTGGTCGGAGCCGGCCGCGAGGTCGACGGCGAGCGGGTCGGTGGCGGCCCGTTCGCGCAGCCGGGCGCGGACGGCGGCGATCCGGGCGGCGGTGTACTGGCTGGAGGTGGCCGGGACGGACTCCAGCACCCGCACCGCGCCGGGCCGGTCCTCCCCGGCGAGCCGGACCCGGGCCAGGCCGAAGGCGGCGCTGAGGTAGGCCTGGTCGGTGGTCCAGACGAGCCGGTAGAACTCGGCCGCGTCGCCGCCGTCGCCGAGCAGTTCGGCGCAGATGCCGAGGGCGAGCTTGGGGGCGGCCTCGCCCGGGAAGGCGTCGTAGACCGCGTCGAAGGCCTCGGCGGCCGCCCGCAGGCCGGGCTCGGCGGCGGCCCCGTCGGGGGCCTCGGCGGCTCCGACCAGGGCGACCAGGCCGCGGTACCAGACCACCCGCCAGTCGTCCGGGTGGTCCTGCTCCAGCTTCGCGAGCTCCCGCACGGCGGTGCCGTGGCGGCCGAGTTCGAGCAGGGCGCGCAGTTCGCGCAGCCGGCTCTCGACCGAGACGGCGGGGGCGCCGCCGAGGGCGGCGAGCGCCTCCTCGGGGTCGGTGGCGAGCAGGGTGGCGAGGAAGCCGGCGTTGGGGTCGCCCGGGTCGACCCGGGGGACGGGCAGCGCGAGGGCGGCGGCGGCCGGGTCGAGCCCGGCCACCCGGAGCCGGCCGGGCTGCTCGGTGGGCAGCACCAACTCGGTGTCCACGACGCGCAGTTCGGGGCCGAAGAGGGTGGACGGCGCGGGCCGGGGCCGTTCGTCCTGGAGGGCCAGGATCTCCCGCAGTACGCCGGTGAGCTGGTCGGCCATCTCCTCGGCGGAGGAGAACCGGCGGGCCGGGTCCGGGTCGGTGGCGCGGACCAGGAAGCGGTAGTAGGACTCGTACCTGGCGAAGACCTCGACGTCCTCGGGGCCGGGCAGCGAGTCGCGGTAGGTGGTGCTGTACCCCTGGAAGTCGAAGGTGAGCACCGCGAGGGTGCGGGCGACGGTGTAGAGGTCGGAGGCGGGGGAGGGGCCGTCGGTGGCGATCTCCGGGGCCTGGTAGCCGATGGTGCCGTAGATCGCGCCGTCGTCGTCGAAGCGGCGGACCGCGCCCATGTCGATGATCTTGAGCGTGTCGCCGCTCTGGATCACGTTGTCGATCTTGAAGTCGCAGTAGATCAGGCCCCGGCCGTGCAGGTAGCCCAGGGCCGGCAGCGCCTCCAGCGCGTACGCGATCGCCTGCTCGACCGGCAGCGGCTCGCGCCGGCCGTCCGGGGTGCGGCGGTCATTGGCGATGTCCTTGAGCGACTTGCCGCCGACGAACTCCATCACGATGTAGCCGTCGGTGGAGCCGGTGCGCAGGTCCGGGTGCTCGGCGAAGTTGATGATCCGGACGATGTTCGGGTGGTCCACCTCGGCCAGGAAGCGCCGCTCGGCGACGGCCGCGGCCAGCGCGTCCTCGTCCCCGGTGTCCAGCAGGCCCTTGAGCACCACCCACTTGTCGTTGACCCGCCGGTCCACCGCCAGGTAGATCCAGCCGAGCCCGCCGTGCGCCAGGCAGCCGACCACCTCGTACTGGCCGCCGACCAGGTCGCCGCGGCGCAGCTTGGGGGTGAAGGAGTACGGCGTGCCGCACTTGGTGCAGAAGCCGTCCGGGCGGCCCGGCCGGCCGTTCTTCTCCCGGCCCACCGGGGTCTCGCACTTGGAGCAGAACCGCTTGCGCTCCGGCACCTCCGGGTTCTCCAGCACCGCCTGCGAGGGGTCGGCCGTCTCCACGGTCGGCACGGTGACCAGGCCGGCGCCCAGCCGGTTGCGGGTGCCCGCGCTGACGCTGCCGCGGGTGGAGCGCACCGAGACCGAGCGGCTGCTGCCGGTGCGGGTCGAGCGGTGCGAGCGGGAGCGGCCGGACATCGACCGGGCGGAGCCGGTGCGGGCCGACAGCGAGCGGATCGAGGCGCTGGGGGCGGAGTCCGGGGTGACCCGGGCGGACGGCACGTAGGGCTGGGTGACGCCGGTGTCGCCGCCGGGCGGGGTCAGGCCGCACTCGTCGCAGTAGCCGTCCGGGTCGATGGTGCCCGAGCAGTCCCGCGGGCACGGCGAGCCGGGCCCGGCGGCGGTCGGCCCGGTGGCGGTCGGCGGGGCGGCGCCGGCGGCCGGGGGGACCGTGGTGGTCCCCACCGGGGTCAGCCCGCACTCGTCGCAGTAGCCGTCCGCATCGATGGTGCCGTTGCCGGAGCACTCCGGCCGCACGCACGTCTCGCCCATCAACCTCAGCCCCCCTGTACCTGTCCGTCGACCGGCGTCTGGCCGGCCGTTCCGTGTGCCTGCGCGCCCTCGGAGGCCTCGGCCTGGGCCGGGCGCAGCGACTGCTGGAAGCGGGCCACCGCGGCGGCCGCCGCCCGCAGGTCGCACGGCGCGCTCCAGAGCAGCCAGCGCGCCTTCTCGTACCGTTCGATCACTTCCGGGTCCTCGGCGACCCGCATCCGGGCCGCCATCGCCTTGTAGGCGTCCAGCCGGCCGCGCAGCTCGGCCCGAACGGCCAGCGGCTGGGTCACCTCGGTGAGCGAGTGCCGGGCCCGGGCCAGCTCCTTGGCGGCGGCGTCCTCCAGCGCGTCCAGCAGCGGTGCCAGCCGGCCCCACTGCCCGGCCTGGCGCAGGTCCAGGGCGGTGACGATCCGTTCGCGCAGCGCCGAGGCCGGGCCGGGCACCGCGGGCACGTCGCTGGAGGCTATCTTCGCCAGCACCTCGCCGCGGGCCCGGCGGGCCTCGGCCAGGGTGGCGTCGGCCCGCTGGAGCAGGTCGCCGACGCCCTGGAGGCGCTCCTCGGCGTCGTCGCGCAGCCGCAGCAGGTTCTCCAGCTCCAGCCGGACGCCGTCCAGGGCCCGCCCGGCCCGGTCGAAGCGCTCGGTGTCCACCACCCCGGCGGGGGAGGCGAAGGCCTCGCCGTCCGGGACGGTGCCGCGCTGGGCGGGCACCCGGGCCGGGCGCCACAGGGCCAGCGGGTCCTCGCGGACCTCGGTGCGCAGCTCGGTGAGGTCCCGTTCCAGCCCGGTCAGGTCGTCGCCCAGCGGGTGGCTGCCGGTGCGCACGCCGAGCGAGGCGGCCAGGGTGTGCACCCGGTGGAGTTCGGCCAGCAGCAGGTCGATCCGGGCCGGCAGCGCCGACCAGACCGCGTCGGCGGCGCTGACCACCTCCAGCACGGTGGCGTACCAGGAGTTCATCCGGGCCATCAGCGCGTCCAGGCTGACCCGCTCGACCAGCTTGGCGGGCGCGCCCAGCAGTTGCGGCCCGTCCGGCACGGCGCCGCCCGGGACGGTCACCGCGTCGCCCGTCAGCAGCTCGGTCAGCTCGGCGAGTTCGGGCCCGCCGGGCTTGGCCTTGCGGGCCCGGACGGCACGGGCCGAGGCGAGCGCCTCGGAGTAGCGGTCGAACAGCGCCCAGAGCAGCGGCAGCCCCTTGCCGGCGACGGACCAGCGCTCCAGGGTGCGGCCGGACAGCTCGGCGCCGTCCAGCAGCCGCAGGCCCGGGTGGTCCTGGAGGGCGAGCAGCGCCGACTCGACCGCGTCCCGCTCCGCGCCGAGGCGCGCGAGCGCGCGGTCCACCTCCTCCCGGCTCAGTACCGGGCCAGCCGATGCCGCCACCGCGGTGTCCTTCCTTCCTCGCGTGCGATCCCGCCCTGTGCGACGTGTGATCCCACGACAACCCCCGTGTCCACCACCGGTCTCCCCGTGGTGATCGTCCCGAACCCTAGCCGGTGGCCGTTCGGACGGTGCGGGCGCGGGGCGTCAAGACGGCGTCAACGCCCCGCGTCAGCGGTGCTCCGTGCGCGATGCGGCGCCCGGTCCGGTGCTCGGTTCGGTACGTGCCGCGGCACTTGCGTCGGTACGTGCTGCGGTACGTGCGTCGGTACTCGGTTCGGTGCTCAGTGCGGGACGGGCCAGTAGCGCTCGGCGTCGTTGAGCATGTACGGCTTCAACCAGCGGTCGTAGCTGCGCCCCCAGTCGCCGCTCGCGTGGTAGTCGGCCAGCACCTGGTTGACCCGCGCGGTGAGGTCCGGGCTGTCCTTGAGCATGGCGACGCCGATCACCTCGGGCTGCACGTCGCCGTCCACGATCCGCACGGTCTGGTCCTGCGCGGCCTGACCGGCCGCCAGGCCGTCGTCCGTCATGGTGGCGTCGACCTTGCCGAGCTGCATCAGGACCAGGCAGTCCAACTGGTTCTCGACCACTGTCAGCTGGGCCTTGGCGCCCTTCTTGACGCCCTTGGCCGGGTCCATCACGTCGGCGGCCGTCGAGCCCTTGGCGACGCAGACGTTCCTGCCGCCGATCGCCTCGTCCAGGTTCTTCGCCGGGGAGGTCTTCGGCACCAGCACCCGCTGGGAGATGCTGAAATACGGCTTGGAGAAGGCGACCTGCTCCATCCGCTTGCAGTTGACGGTCATGGTGCGGACGATCAGGTCGACCCGGCCCTTCTGCACGGCGTCGACCCGGTCGGCGGTGGCCACCGGCTTGAGCACCACCTTGTCCGGGTCGCCCATGATGGCGGTGCCGATCGCCCGGGCCAGGTCGATGTCGAAGCCCTCGATCTGGCCGGTGTTCGGGTTGCGGGCGCCCCAGCGGTAGCTGTTCTGGTCGACGCCGATCACCAGGCTGCGCTTGGCCTTGATGGCCTTCACCGCCGGGCCGTCCGCCGAACTCGGCGGCACGCTGCTGTAGATGTCGCAGGAGTCGGACTGGTCCTGGCTCTGCTGGGCGGCCTGCGGCGCGCTCGCGGTGGTCGCGGCGGTGGCCCCGGCCGGTGCGGCGCCGGAGGGGCCGCCCCCGCCGAGCACGGCCGCGCAGGCGGCCAGCACGGCCAGCGCGGCGGCGCTCCTGGTCGGTACGGTCGTGGTGCGCATGAGTGTCCGTTCCCCCTCTACCGGTACTCGGCGAGTCGTCGGCCCAGGCCGCGCAGCGCGGCGGCCGCGGCCACCAGGCCGAGCACCGCGGCGGCGACGGCCGCCAGCCTGAGGTCCCCGGCGGTGCCGTCGGCGTAGGCCGTGAACCGGGCCTGCTCGGCGTCGGCGGCCTGGGCCAGCGCCCGGTCGGTGGCGTTGAAGGCGGCGTCGGCGGTGGTGGTGGTGTCGGTGGCGGACACCGTCGCGTTCAGGGCGCCCTGGTAGTCGGCGTTGTCGACCTCGGCCGTGTGCGCGGTGCGGTAACGGTCCTGCCAGACGTCGTACTGGT
Source organism: Kitasatospora sp. NPDC040550 (assembly GCF_055594965.1). Lineage (NCBI taxonomy): Bacteria > Bacillati > Actinomycetota > Actinomycetes > Kitasatosporales > Streptomycetaceae > Kitasatospora > Kitasatospora sp. NPDC040550. The sequence continues at coordinate 24,697 of NZ_JBVIWC010000043.1, forward strand.
CGGCGGCGGTGGCCAGCGACGGGCCCGCGGCGGCGGGGGCGAGGACCAGCGCGTGGGAGAGGGTGCCGGCCCGGTCGCGCATCGGGGTGCCCTTGCCGGCCGTCCCGGCGAGGCGCTTGGTGACGTCGTCGTACTGGGTGGCGTAGGTGGCGGTGGAGCCGCGCGCGACCAGGTTCAGGTTCTCCGCCAGGCGCGCCGTCAGTACGTCCACCCGGGCCGCGTTGAGGGCCTGCAGCGGGAAGGCCCCCTCCTGGTCGCTCTTCTTCAACGCCGAGCCGGTGGTCAGCCCGGCCACGGCGAGCCAGAGCGTCCCGGCCAGGACGGCGGCGGTGGCGCCCAGCAGGCCGACGTTGAACACCCGGTTGGTGCGCCGGAACAGGGTCAGCTGCACCCAGACCAGCGCGGCCAGGGTGAGCACCGCCAGGCCGTACGCGCCCCAGGGCGTCGACTGGGCCGCGGCGTAGTCGGTCACCAGCTCGTGGTTCTCGATGGTGTTCAGCTCGGCGGCGGCCGGCAGCAGGACGGTCTGCATCTGCTCGGAGGCGTACCGCAGGTAGGCGCCGCCGAGCGGGATGCCCTGCCGGTTGTCGGCCCGCGCGGATTCCACCAGACCGGCGTACACCGGGAGTTGCTGGTTCAGCCGGGCGAGTGAGTCCTGGGCCGGGGAGGTCGAGGTGGTCCGGGCGGCGGCCTGGGAGATCAGCTTGGCGGCCTGGGCGAGGTCCTGCTCGTAGCGGGCCCGCACGTCCTTGGGCTCGGCGCCGGCCAGCAGGAAGCCGGAGGCCGCGGTGGTGGCGGCGTCGGCCAGCGAGCGGTGGATCTCGGCGGCGTCCCGACTGAGCGGCTGACTGTACGAGACCACCCGGTCGGCGGCCTGCGCCCTGGTCTCCAACTGCCAGGCGGTGAGCCCGCCGAAGGCCACGGCCAGTACCGCGAGCACCACCCCGGCGATCCGCAGCCGGCCCGGGGGCGTGCGGGTGGCCTGGGCCAGCCGGGCGCGCAGGCCGCGCTCCGGCGCGGCGGCCCGGGGCTGCTTCGCGGGCGGTGCGGCGCCCGGTCCCGACCCGGTCGGACCGGGGAACGCGGCTCCCCGGGGTGCCGGGGCTCCCGGGGCCGCCGTCGGTGCGCCGAACGCCGCCGTCCCCGGTGCGGCCGGCGGCGTGCCCGGTCGTGCCGGGAACGCGGCGCCCGGTGCGCCGTTGCCTACTGGTGTCGCCACCCGCCTCATCCTCCCCTGGGGCCGACCCGTCTCCCCGGGCCCGACCGATGGCAGCAGTATGGCCGTGACTCCCTCCGGCCACACCTGACTTGCGCCGATCTTGAGCATGTCGTGCACGGTTTCCGCACGCTCCCGTACGTCTTGTGCCGATTGTCACCGGTTGTCACCGATCGCACCGGCCCGACGCAGGGGTGGCGCCCGCTGCGACGCCCGACGGGGCCCCCGTGGTTCCGCGCCGCGCGGCCGCCGGGCCCGGCACCCCCGTGCTCCGTACCATGGGCCCCATGCGACTGCTTGGAACGATCTCGCCCGACCGCCCGCTGCTCGTCGTCGCGGTCCGCGAGGAGGCCGCCCACCTCGACGACCGGCTGCCCGTGCTGCTCACCGGGATAGGGAAGGTCAACGCCACCGCGGCCCTGGCCACCGTGCTGGCGCAGGGCGAGCTCCCCTCCGAGGTGATCAACCTCGGCACGGCCGGCGCGCTGCGCCCCGGCTGGGAGGGCATGCACCACGTCGTCCAGGTGATCCAGCACGACCTGAACACCGCGGCCCTCCAGCACCTCACCGGCCGCAGCTACGGTGCCCCGCTGATGGTCGGCAAGGGCGAGGGCCCGGTGCTGGCCACCGGCGACCTGTTCGTCGACTCCCCGGAGGCCAAGGAGCGGCTCGCCGAGCACGCCGACCTGGTCGACATGGAGGGCTACGCCGTCGCCACCGTCGCCCACCGGGCCGGGGTGCCGGTGCGGCTGGTCAAGTACGTCAGCGACGAGGCCGGGGACGGCGCGGCCGGCAGCTGGCAGCAGTCGGTCGACGGCTGCGCCCGGCACCTGGCGGACTGGGTGCGCGCGCAGGGCTGGTGACGGGCCGTCGGGTCGGTCGGTTGGTTGGTCGGTCGGTTGGTTGGTCGGTCGGTTGGTCGGCGGGGCGCCGGGGCGCCGGTCCGGGTGGCTAGGGTGGCGCGGTGACCGAGAACACCGCGCCCAGCCCGCGCCCCGACGTCCGTCCGCCCTCGCTGAACGCCGATGAGCGGACCACCCTGCTGTCCTTCCTCGACTACCTGCGCGAGGCCGTGATCGGCAAGGTGGAGGACCTCTCCGACGAGGACGCCCGGCGGCCCGGGGTCGCCTCCGGCACCAGCCTGCTCTGGCTGGTGCAGCACCTGGCCGTGGTCGAGCACAACTGGTTCGAGTACGCGTACGGCGGGCTCGGGGAGCCGGCCCAGACGGCGGACGTCCCGTTGGCGGAGCTCTCCACGGCCTCGGCGGTCGCCACCTACCGGGACGCGATCGCCCGGTCGAACGCGGTGGTCGCGGCCGCCCCGGACCTCGACCGGCCGGGCGCGCGCTCGCTGCGGCCCGACGCGGCCGAAGGGCCGTCGCTGCGCTGGGTGCTGGTGCACATGATCGAGGAGACCGGGCGGCACGCCGGGCACGCGGACATCATCCGGGAGCAGTTGGACGGTGCCGTCGGGCGGTGAGGCCGGGGGGACCAGGGGGTGGGAGGGCGGTTCGCCCTCCCACCCCCTGCCGGTTCGTTCGCGGTCGCTCGCCGTCGGTTGCCCTCGGTCGCCGTCAGTCCCGGAAGGCCGAGAGGTCGAAGGCTGCCAGCCGCTCCTGGTCGGCGATCACGTCGATCTCGGTGATCACGCCGGCCCCGACGGTGAACGCCATGATCGACAGCGCCCGGCCGTTGTCGCCGATGACCACCGCGCCCGCGGTGCCGTTGACCAGCGCGGGGCGGGCGAACGGCGCCAGCTTGCCCCACATCGCGGCCTGCCCGGCCACCGCCCTGGCGCCGGTGAGCACCATGGTGTGGCGGGCCAGCACGGCGCCGCCGTCCGAGCGCAGCACCACGTCCGGGGCCAGCACGGCGACCAACGCCTCCAGGTCGCCGGTGCGGGAGGCGGCGAAGAAGGCGTCCACGGCCAGCCGCTGACGGCCCGGGTCCCGGTCGGGCGCGGGCTGCGCCTGCACCTTGCGGCGGGCCCGGCCGGCCAGTTGGCGGGTCGCCGCCGAGGTCTTCTCGATCAGCGGGGCGATCTCCTCGAACGGCACCGCGAACAGGTCGTGCAGCACGAAGGCGACCCGCTCGGCGGGCGACAGCGACTCCATCACCACCATCAGCGCCAGACCGACCGAGTCCGCGAGCATCACCTCCTGCTCCGGGTCGACCACCCCCTCCCGGCGCAGCAGTGGGTCCGGCAGCCGCTCGGGGCCGCTCGCGCCGTCCGGCCCGACCGGCTGGAGCGGCTCCTCCCGGCGGGCGGCGCGGTCGCGCAGCAGGTTCAGGCAGACCCGGGACACCACCGTGGTCAGCCAGCCGCCGAGGTTGGCCACCTCGGCCGTGTCGGTGCGGTCGTACCGCAGCCAGGCGTCCTGGAGCGCGTCGTCGGCCTCGCTGATCGAGCCGAGCATCCGGTAGGCGACCGCGCGCAGGTGTGGGCGGTGCTCCTCGAAGAGCGCGGTCCGGGCAGATCGCTCATCGCTTCCGACTGTTCCGTCCACCGTGTCACATTCCTTCGTCGCCTCGGGTCAGGGCAGCAGGAGCCACCCAACAACGGGGGCGGCGGGGAGATCAACTCCCGGCCCGGGGCGAAACGGAGACGATCATGACGAACGACCCGGTACTGGTCACCGGCGGCACCGGCACCCTGGGCCGGCAGGTCGTACCGCTGCTGCGCGCGGCGGGGCGGCCGGTGCGCGTGCTGAGCCGGCGGGAGCGGGCGGCGGAGGGCGGCCCGGTCGGGGGCGGCGTGACGTACGTGCGCGGCGACCTGCTCGGCGACGAGGCCGAGGCGGCCGCCCGGCTGGACGAGGCGCTCACGGGAGTCGGCACCGTGCTGCACCTCGCGGGCGGCCCCAAGGGCGACGACGAGGCCACCAGGCGGCTGGTCGCGGCCGCCCGGCGGGCCGGGGTGCGGCACCTGGTGTACATCTCGGTGATCGGCGCCGACAAGGTGCCGCTCGGCTACTTCCGCGCCAAGCACGCGGCCGAGGAGGCGGTGGCCGGCTCGGGCCTGCCCTACACCGTGCTGCGCGCCGCGCAGTTCCACGACCTGGCGTTCGCCGTGGTCGAGAAGATGGCCGGGCTGCCGCTCCTCCCGGCCCCCGGCGGGGTCCGCTGGCAGCCCGTGGACGTGCGCGAAGTCGCGGCCCGGCTGGTCGAGTTGGCGCTGGACGAGCCCGCCGGCCTGGTCCCGGACCTGGCCGGTCCGACGGTGTACGGGATGGACGAGCTGGCCCGGGCGTACCTGGCCGCGCGGGGCCGCAACCGCCGGCGGCTGCCCGTACGGGTGCCGGGCAAGGTCGGGCGCGCGTACCGGGCGGGGGCGAACCTCACCCTGGTCGGGGCCGAGCACGGGCGGCGAACCTGGGAGGACTACCTGGCGGAACGCCTGACGGCCTGAGGTGTCCGGGGTGCGCCGTAGGGTGTCCGGCATGTCGTTCCTCGATCGCCTGCGGGCGACCCCCGCCACCGTCGACTACCTGCTCTGGCCCGGGGACTGCTCCCTCGACGCCTACTCGCACGTGGAGGAGGTCGTGCTCGCCTCCGGCGAAGCCCTGGAGGAGGTCGCCAAGTGCGGTGCGGGCGGCACCTTCTTCCTCTGCGGCGAGGGCGGCGACGAACGCCCCGTCCTCTACGCCGACTCGGAGGGCGGCGCGGCGCTACTGGCCGTCGGGCTGGAGGAGCTGGTCCGGCTGCTGCTGGCGGTGCCGTGGTGGCGGGACTGCGTCCGGCTGACCGAGGAGGAGAGCGCGGAGGCGGCCGAGGACTACCTGGCCGACGAGCCCGACCTACTGGCCGACCGGGACGCGGCCGCGGCCGCGATCGGGCTCGAAGTCCCCACCGCGGCCGAGGCCTTGGCCCGCCTGCGCGAGGTCACCCTCGGCCTCGGCCCGTCGTACGTGCTGCTCAACGCCGTGGAGGGCAACGCCTACCAGTCGCTGTTCCGGCTCTGACCTGCCCGGCCCCGGAGCCGGCCGGCCAGTTCGCGGGCCACGGCGGCCTCCGGGGCGTCGGCGTCGTCCAGGTGTGCGAGCAGGCGCAGGACGGCGCGGTGTTCGCCCTGGGTGAGCCGGACCTGTGCGCCCGGGTGGGCGAGGTCCTCCGCGACGCCCCGGGCCAGGTCGGCCGTGCCGCGGGCGGGGCTGCCCGTCGACTGGATGACCGGGCCGTTGATGGTGACGTTGCCGACGATCTGGTTGACCATGCTTCCCCCCGCGATGAGTTGACGACCGGTCGGCAGCGTAGTCGGTCCGGAGGCGGTGCGGTCAGGGGCGGCGGCCGCGCCGCCTGGACCAGCCGGTGTCGGGGTCGTCGCCCGGGTGGCCCGAGTGACCAGAGTGACCCGGGTGACCCGAGTTGCCCGGGTGGCCCGGGTTGTTCACGGTGCCGGCGGAGGTGTGCCGGCCGGCCGGTCGGATCGTGATGACGTCCATGATGTGCCTTTCCCCGTAGTCGCATGCGTGCGCTCTGGCTCGCAGAACGCTATGGGCGGCCAGGGCGCTCCGCATCCGTACGGGTACTCAGCCGGGCTGAGTCGATTCGCCGTCGCGCCGGTCAGAGGAGGCGGCGCAGGAGGCGGGACTTGAGGGGGGTGAAGGGCGGGTAGGCGGGGCGGAGGGGGTCGGCGAGGAGGGGCTTGTCGAGGACGGACTTGGTGTGGCTGAAGGTGTCGATGGAGTGGGCGCCGTGGTACCGGCCGAGGCCGCTCTCGCCGACGCCGCCGAAGGGGAGCCCGGGGACGACGATGTGGGCGTTGGGGACGCCGAAGGCGAGGGCACCGGAGGAGGTCTCGGTGGTGAGGCGGCGCTTGGTGGTGTCGGAGGCGGTGAAGGCGTAGAGGGCGAGGGGCTTGTCGCGGGCGGTGATGAAGGCGATCGCGGCGTCCAGGTCGGGGACGCGGATGATCGGCAGGACGGGGCCGAAGATCTCCTCGCGCATCACCGGGGCGTCCGGGTCGACGTCGGCCAGGACGGTGGGGGCGAGGTAGCGGTCGGCGCGCTGGTGGTCGCCGCCGGTGACGATGCGGCCGTCGGCGAGCAGGGCGGTCAGCCGGTCGAAGTGGCGCTCGTTGACGATGCGGCCGTAGTCGGGGCTGCGCGCCGGGTCGGTGCCGTACATCTCGCGGACGGCGGCGGTGAGTTGGCGCTCGAGTTCGGTGGCGGTGTCGCCGATGGCGAGGACGTAGTCGGGGGCCACGCAGGTCTGGCCGGCGTTCATGAACTTGCCCCAGGCGATCCGGCGGGCGGCGGTGGCGAGGTCGGTGCCGGGCTCGACGACGACCGGGCTCTTGCCGCCCAACTCCAGGGTGACGGGGGTGAGGTGGCGGGCGGCGGCGGTCATGACGATGCGGGCGACGGTGCCGTTGCCGGTGTAGAAGACGTGGTCGAAGCGCTGTTCCAGCAGGGCGCTGGTCTCCGGCACGCCGCCCTCGACGACGGCGACGGCCTGCGGGTCGAGGGTGCGGGGCAGCCAGTGGGCGATGGCGGCGGAGGTGGCGGGGGCGAGCTCGCTGGGCTTGATCACCGCGCAGTTGCCCGCGGCGAGCGCGCCGACCAGCGGGGCCAGGGCGAGCTGGAGCGGGTAGTTCCACGGGCTGATGATCAGCACGGTGCCCAGGGGTTCGCGGACCGTCCGGGCCCGGGCGGGCTGCAGTGCGAGCGGGACGGGGATGCGGCGCGGGCGCAGCCAGCCGTCGAGGTGGCGCAGGGTGTGGTCGATCTCGTTGACCGTGAAGCCGATCTCGGTGGTGTAGGCCTCGGCGGCGCTCTTGCCGAGGTCGGCGTGGAGGGCCGCGGTGAAGACGGCCTCCTGGTCGACCAGCAGGCGGCGCAGCGCGCGGAGTTGGGCCTTGCGCCAGGTGAGGGGCTTGGTGCGGCCGGTGGCGAAGGCGGCGTGCAGGCGGGCGGCGGTCGCGGCGGGGCCTTCGGCGGGGCCGGTGGCGGGGGTGGCTTCGGCGGAGGCGGGCGCGGCTGTGGGCGTGGCTTCGGCAGAGAGGCTCATGCCGTCGAGCATAAACGAAACGAAACGATTTCGTTTCTAGTTCTCGGTAGACTTCCGGCATGAACCACAGCACCACCCCGTCCAGCCCCGCCCGGGCCGCCGGCGCCGCACCGGCCGCCACGTCGCGCCGGGGGCGTCCCCGCGACGCCGCCCGGGACCGGGCACTGCTGGACGCCACGCTCGCCGTCCTCGCGGAGAGCGGCTACGGCGGGCTGACCACCGCCGCCGTGGCGGCCCGGGCCGGGGTCTCCACGGCGACCCTCTACCGCCGCTGGTCGTCCAAGGAGGACCTGGTGATCGCCGCCGCCGCGCTGCACGGCGAGAGCTCCTACGAGCAGCCGGACACCGGTGCGTTGGAGGGCGACCTGCGGGTCGTCCTGCGGGACAAGGCAGCGAGCATGACCGGCGAGCCCGGCCGGCTGATCCGCGCCCTGATCGGCGAGGCCGCCCACAACACCGCCCTGGCCGAGGCGCTGGTGACGGCCTTCCTCCGGCCGGTGTACGGGCGGGTCGCGGAGGTCGTCCGGCGGGCCGTCGAGCGGGGTGAGATCCCGGCGCTCGACGGCGTGGACGTGCTCGGCGAGGTGGTGGTCGGACCGGTGATGACCCACTTCCTGCTCACCCCGCAACTGCCCGAGGACGTGGACGAGGCCACCGCCCGGGAGACCGCCGACCGGCTGCTGCCCTTCGCCCTGCGGGCGGTGGGCGGGACGGTCGGGACGGCGGAGAGGCCCGGACCGTCCGGCTGAGACGCGCCCGGCGGACTCCCGCGACAGGGCCCCTGTGAGACCCGTGAGACCTGTGAGACCCCGTCAGAAGAGGAGCCCCGATGCCCTGGTTCACGCTCGAACGCTTCGATCCGTCCTTCTTCGACACCGCGCCGCACCGCCACGCGTACGTGCTGGACCTGCCGGTGACGCCGGAGGCGGTCTGGCGCGGGCTCGCCGGTGACGCGCCGCTGTCCTGGTGCCGGGGCCTGGCCGGCGGCCGCTACACCTCGCGGCCCCCGCACGGCGTCGGCACGACCCGCGAGATCACCGCGATGCGGCTGCTGCGCCTGCGGGAGGAGTTCGTGCGCTGGGAGGAGGGCTCCCGGCACTCCTTCTGCGTCACCTCGGCGAGCCTGCCGCTGTTCCGGCGCTTCGGCGAGGACTACCTGGTCGAGCCCACCCCGACCGGCACCCGGTTCACCTGGACCTTCGCCTTCGAACCCAACCCGCTGCTGGCCCGCCCGGCCGCGCTGACGGACCTGCCGAACCGGTCCTTCCTGGGGGCGCTGGTCGCGGACACCAAGCGGCACTTCGGCGCGGCCTGACGGGCAGGGTCCGGCTGGCACGGGCCCCGGCCTCCGGCCCTGGCCCCGGCCCCCGGCCCCGGCCCTGGCCCCCGGCCACGACCCCGACCCCGGCGTCAGGAGAGGGGTGGCAGCCCTCAGCGCCGCCACCCCCCGTTGGCTTCTCGGCACCGGGGCGGTGGTTCATTGAGTCAAACCCCGCCTTGGGGTGAAAGCGGGTGGGGATCCGGCCGGGGTTCGGTGGGGTTTCGGTGAGCGTCCCATCGCGCGGAGCAGTCCGTCCTGCCGAGCGACGGCGGGGGAGGCGGCAGGGACAGGAGCGCCGGAGGGCGCGGGCCCGGGGGCGGCGAAGTAGCGGTGGGTGGTGCCGGGGTCGACGGGGGTCTCGGGCAGGCCCGCGTAGACGGTGTCGAGGTGTTCGTGGAGCCAGTCGACGAGCGCGGGGTGGAGGGTGTCGTCCAGGCCGAGGGCGGTGGCGAGGTCCCAGGTGTGGACGGTGCTGTCGGCGGTCCGTACGGCGAGTGCCTGTCGGCCGGTGAGCGGCCCGAGGGGGTGGTCGAGGATGCGGCACGGCGCGTCGGACTGCCCGTAGGCGTCGGCCAGTTGGCGGACGGAGGAGGTGTAGGCGGCCACGGGGGAGTCGCCGAGGGCGTCGGCGTCGCGCAGGCGGAGGAATTCGGCGTGGTGGCCGCCGGTGAGCAGGAGGCGGTGGTTGAGGTTGCCCCGGGTCATGTGGTTGACCAACTGCCGTACGTTCCAGTCGGTGCAGGGGGTGGGCAGGGTCCACTGCCCGGGGCGGACGGACCGCAGGGCCCGTTCGAACCCGTCGCCGGCGAGCAGGAACCGGTCGAGGAGTCCGTCGAAGGCGGCTCTGGTCATGCGCCCATCCTGGCGGTGGGGGCCGGACCGCACCGGCGGGTTCCGGACCTCGCGCTGGGGCGTTCCCCGGGCCGGGGAACGCCCCAGCGGGTTCAGTGGGCGAGGGCCTGCCGCAGGCGCTTCTTGTCGGGCTTGCCGACGGAGGTGAGCGGGATGGCGTCGACGAGGTGGACGGCCTCGGGGGCGTAGAGGCGGCCCTTGTTGGCGGTGACGAAGGCGCGGACGTCCGCCAGGTCGGGTCGCTGTCCGGGGGCCGGGACGACGGCGGCGTGGACGTGTTCGGCCTGCTGGTCGTCGCGGACGCCGTAGACGGCGACCTGGGCGATGGCCGGGTGGGTGAGGAGGAGTTCCTCGACCTCGGTGGGGTAGACGTGGCCGCCGACGACGATGATCAGGTCCTTGAGGCGGTCGGCGAGGTAGAGGTAGCCGTCGGCGTCGAAGTAGCCGATGTCGCCGGTGTCGAGCCAGCCCCCGCGCAGCACCTTGGCGGTGAGCTCGGGCTGCTTCCAGTAGCCGGCCATCAGGGTGGCGGAGCGGACGTGGATCTCGCCCTGCTCGCCGGCCGGCAGCACGGTGCCGTCCGCGGCGCGGACCTCCACCTCCACGTCGGGGAACGGCCGGCCGACCGGCAGCGGGCCGTCCTCGCCGAACCGGGCGTGCTCCTCGGGGGTGAGGTAGGCGATCTTCTGGGCCTCGGACATGCCGTACAGGCTGACCAGCACCGGCCCGAACACCTTGACGGCCTCGCGGATCCGGGCGGGGGAGGCGGCGCAGCCGCCGTAGTCGAGCCGGCGCAGGCTGGACAGGTCGGTGCGGCCGACGGCCGGGTGGTCGAGCAGCTGGTAGATCAGCGGGGGCAGCGTCCAGAGGTCGGTGATGCGTTCGCGCTCGATGGCGGCGAGGACCTCGCCGGGGTCGAAGGTGCGCTGGAGGACGACGGAGCCGCCGCGCTGGAGCGTCACATCGGCGAGCACGCCCGACAGGTGGGCGAGCGAGGTGGCGGCGAGCAGCCGGGGCGGCTCCTCGTCCTGGGTGCCCGCGAGGAGCGCGTCGAACATGTCCCGGTAGGGGCCGTGGAGGCTGAGGATGCCCTTGGGGATGCCGGTGGTGCCGCCGGTGTGGCGGATGCCGAGGTCGTCGCCGGGGCCGAGCGGGACGGCGGGGTCGGTGGCGGGGCGGGTGGCACTGGCGGCGATCGCGTCCTCGCCGATCCCGGTGTCGTCGGGACCGAGGGTGAGGACGGTCGGGACGTCGATCAGCGGCAGCAACTCGGCGGCGCCCGCGTACCGTTCGGCGTCGACGAGCAGCACGGTGGTGTCCACGCTGGCCACGATCTCGGCCAGCACGGGGGCGCTCATCCCGTCGTACAGGTTGACCACCCGGGCCCCGGCCAGGCCGGCCGCGTAACGGGCGGCGAGGGCCTCGGGGGTGTTGCCGGTGAGCAGGGTGACGGTGCTGCCGCGGCCGGCGCCGCGGGCGAGCAGCTCGTGGGCGAGGCGATAGGCGGTGGCGGCGAAGTCGCCGGCGGTGATCTCGACGCCGTCGGCGGAGGTGATGGCCCGCCGCTCGGGGTGCGAGGCGAGGGACCGGAGGATCAGAGCGGGTCCGCTGACGAACTCCTGGTCACTCATGGCCACTTCTTCCTTGTAGTTTGCAACCATGTCGTCAGGCTAACTCCACCCCCCGCTCCGCACCGGCGATATTTGGCCATGTCCGGTCAGAAGGTTGTCGGTAGGCGAAGGACCAGCTCGGTGACGGCCTCCCAGTGCTCGTCCGGGGCGGTCGCGATGACGTGCCCGAGTCGGTCGGAGCGTGCGTGGGTCGTGGCCGAAGCGGTCCGAGTTGGCCGGGAAATTGGCGAGTTGGGACCGTGGCGTGGTGACGGAGCCGATCCGGTGCTCGGGCGGGGTGTCGACAGTCGGGGTCAAGGTCCGCCGGGTCACGGGTCTGTCCCAGCGGGGGGTGGCCGGGTGCGGGGGTGTGGTGGTGGCGGGAACCGCTGTCCCGGCTGGGCGGGGGCTCCGCTCCGGCGCTTCGTGGTCGGCCGGTCGTGTAACAGCACTGTCCTGACGGACGGTCGGACGGAACGGTTCATCGGGCCGGGTGGTCCTGCTCACCAGAACCGCCGCTCGTACCCGACCCGCGCCGAGCAGCCGCCACCGCCACCGATATCGAGGAAGTCACGATGCGCGTTCACAAGGCCACCTTCGCCGCCGCCCTGGTCGTCGCCGCCGGCCTGTCGCTCACGGCCTGCGGCCCCAACGACGACACCGGCACCGACCAGGCCAAGCCGACGGCCGCGGTGACCGTCACCACCGCGCCCACCAAGGCCGCCACGGGCGGCGGTTCGGGCGGCTCCGCCGGAACCGGAGGGACGGCCCCGAGCGGGAAGGCCACGGCCGGCGGGACGGGCGCCACCGACGGTGGCAAGGCGGGCGGCAAGTGCCGGACCGACGACCTGACGATCACGGCCGTGGATCGCACCATCGACGGCGACGCCGACCGCACCGTCGTGGTCGAGTTGAAGAACCACAGCGGCCACGACTGCTCGCTCACCGGCTACGCGGGCGTCGACCTCAAGACCAACGCCGGTTCGCTCTCCGCCCAGCGCTCCGGCGAGCCGGTCGTCGCGGGCGTCGTCAAGAACGGCAAGTCGACGTTCTTCGGCATCAGCTACCCGAACAACACCACGGGCGGCTCCGGTGTCCGGATCACCGGCCTGGTGGTGACCCCGCCGGACGAGACCAAGTCCGTCACCCTGCCCTGGCCGGGCGCGGGCTCGCTGCCCGCCACGGACGGTTCCGGCTCCCCGGTGAAGATCGGCCCGATGGGCAGCGCGGGCCAGGGCGGTCAGTAGACCGGGCCGGGCTCGCCGCTCATCGGGCCGATCCGGGGGCTCACCGGTCCGCGGTGAGCTTGCCCGCGACGCCCCAGCTCTCCGGCTGGAACTCCTGGACGAAGACGAACACGCTCTCGGCGGGGACCTCCAGGGTCTCCACGAACGCCTTGGTGACCTTCTCGACCAGCTCCCGCTTCTGCTCGACGCTGCGCGGGCCCTGCTGGATGGTGACGATCGGCATCTTCGGCTCCTGACCGGGTGTCCTGCCCGGCTCTTCCGCCGGGCTCTGCCGCCGGGTTCTCCGGCTGGGAACAGTCCACCCGACCGGTGCCGTCCGCACCCAGACCCGAATCGCTCTCGCAGCGATCACGAATCCTGATCGTCCCAGGTCGGGGGCGTTGCGCGGCAGGTCTCCAGGAGCAGTCGGGGCACCGGGGCGGAGCGTCGTACGGCGATCGAGGTGGGCAGCGCCAGCGGGGTGCGGCAGGGGCGGAAGGCGACCCGGTGGGTGTTCACCATCCGGGCGTTGGCCGCGTACACCACCGTCCACATCGGGGTGCCGGTGCCGATCGAGGCCAGGGTGTCCTGGAGGGCGCCGTGCGCCGGGCCGAGGACGGGGCGGAAGCCGGCCCGGGCGCAGGCCTCCGTCACCAGGTCCACCAGCGCCGGGTGGTTGGCCCGCTCGGTCAGCCGCAGCGGCAGCTCGGCGAGGTCCGCGAGGTCCACCTCGGCCGCGTCGGCGAGCGGGTGGCGGGCGGGCAGCGCGAGCACCAACTCGTCCGCCCAGACGGGCAGGAAGCGGAGGTCCGGGCTGTGCTCGGCGATCGCCCCGCGGACGAAGGCGGCGTCCAGCCGCCCGTCGGACAGCCGGGCCAGCCGCTCCCGCACCGGGGCGGAGTGCAGTTCCACGCGCACCCCGGGGGCCCGCTGCTGGTAGGTCTCCAGGATCAGGTCGAGCCGCTCGGCGAGCCCGGTGACGGTGCCGAGCCGCAGCACGGCCGGTGCGGCCAGGTCGGCGGCGAGCGCCCGGGCGGCGTCCTCGGCGGCCAGCACGTTCCGGGCGGCGGGCAGGAACCGCTCTCCGGCCGGGGTCAGCCGGACGTACCGGGGCGAACGGTCGAACAGCTCGACCCGCAACTCCCGCTCCAGCCGCCGCACCTGTTGGCTCACCGCCGGCTGCCCGAGCAGCAGCCGCTCGGCCGCCCGGCCGAAGTGCAGCTCCTCGGCGACGGCGACGAAGCAGCGCAGCTGCCGTAGCTCCATGCGGTCCCCCCCTGGTGGATCGGTCGTCGGCCCCATCGTCCCAGGCCGGGGCGCCGCCCTGTTCGGGTCTGGTAGCAGCCGTCCCAGGGGGCCTCGAAGGCGAGGCCGGCCGGGTGGAACTCCAGCCGCACGCCGTCGTCCTCGTGGTCCTCCAGGGCGGCCGGCCATTCGTCGCGCAGCTGTCGGGCCGCGGCGATCGCCGCCTGCTCGACGGGCGCGCGCTCGCCGCACGGGAAGTCGGCCGGGCCGACTTCCCGTGCGGGCGCTCGGGCCGCCGGTGGCGGCTGGAACACTTGGGGGCATGACACCGAGCATCGTCGTGCAGTACACCGGGCTCCTGCGGAACAGCTCCCACGATCTCTGGGTGCGGCTGCGGGAGTTGCTGCGCGGCCAGGGGCTCGATCCCGAGGGGACGGTCGTCGTGGACCTTCTCCAGGAAAGCCTCAGTCACGAAGAGGGGCGGGTCATCTCCGCCGACGGCCGGGTCTACGAGTTCAGCCTCCACTACGACCAGGAGCGTGCGGGCGGCGCCCTCGACGCCCACCTGGGCCGGTGGAAGGACATCACGGACTCCTGGCAGGGCGGAGCGCTGGCGCCCCGGACGGAGTTCGCCTTCGCCTGGAAGTCCGGGTCGGAGTGACGGTACGGGAGGGGAATCCGCGCCGGCGGCGGTCGCGGGGCGGGCGGCCGGGCGCTCCGGCCCGCGTGATGTCCGGGTGATCTGCGAGTGATCTGCGAGTGATCTGCGGGACAAGGCGTGCACGGGAAGTCGGCGGGGCCGACTTCCCGTTCCGGTTCAGGCGCGGCGCCGGCGGTAGTAGGCGACGGTGACGAGCACGAGCAGCGGGCCCCACAGCAGCAGGGGTGCGTAGCAGGCGTCCATCAGGAGCAGGGCCGGCCCGGTCGGGGCTCCCGGGGCCCCGCCGAAGCCGCCCGCCCGGGGGATCGTCAGCAGCATCACGACGGCCGCGCCGAGCAGCGCCGGGACGACCGCCGCCAGTGGCGCGACCCGCCTCCCCCCGATCAGGGGGAGCCACCCCGGCACCACCTCGCCCCAGGGCTGCACCAGCCCGAGCGTGAGCAGGGTGAGCCCTTCGGTGGCCAGGCTCATCGCGATGCACATGGCGCTGAACCAGCCGGGGATGTCCAGGCCCGTGGTGTCGAACCCCACCGGCACGCCGACCCCCATCGCGATCCGCCAGACCCCGGACGGCACGGCCGTGAGCGCCGCGATGTGCGCGGCCCGTACCGCCCAGCGGGCGGGCGGTCGGTGCGTCGGGGCAGCGGAGAGGGCGGCGGCGGTCGTCGGGTTCCGGTGGGTGTCCATGGCCCCCATGCTCGCGCGCGGCCCGCTGCGCCCGGATCGTGCGCGAGGCCCAACTCCGCTCCCCCGCGCGGGGGATGGGGGACGGCGTCCGGTGCGGCACCCCCGGCACCGTGCCGTACCGCGCTGACGTGCATACTTGCCGGACGATCAGGAGGACGGGGAGGCGATGACGCGGTGAAGCTGGCAGAGGCGCTCGCGCAGCGCGCGGCCGCGGTGCGGCAGGTGGAGCAGCTGCGGGCGCGCGTCGTCGGCAGTGCCCGCTACCAGGAGGGCGAGGAGCCGGCCGAGAGCGCGGCGGAGGTCCTGGCCCAGGCCGGAGAGGTGCTGGACGAGCTGGAGCGGCTGATCCGCCAGATCAACCGGACCAACTCCACCGCGCGGATCGAGGGCGGCGACACCCTCACCGACGCGCTCGCCCGCCGGGACGTCCTGCGGCTGCGCCACTCGGTGATCACCGCGGCCGCCGACGCCGCCTCCGGGCGCGACCAGCGCGGAGCCGTACGGCAGTTGCGGTCCGAGCTCCGGATCCTCGCCGCCCTGCCGGTCGCCGAGCTCCGGGCCCAGGCGGACGCGCTGGCCAAGGAGATCCGCGAGGTGGACACCCTGATCCAGCGCACCAACTGGGAGATCGACCTGATCGAGGACTGACCTCCCGGTCCCATGAGCCGGGTGTGGGGCAGCAGGTAGTCGTCACGGAGGCGTGCACACACCGCGGGCCGGCGGTCTATCCGGCCCTTGGCGCGTGAAGAGCAACGCAGGGGTTCGATTCCCCACCCAACAGTGCAGCTCAGCACCGCGTACAGGTGACGGAGCACAGCGCACAGCTCACTACCACGTGCAGATCCGGACGACGAGGGCGGGAACGGGGCGCCCCACACCCCCAAGCGAGGGCCGTGCGAGCAGCACGGCCCTCGCTGCGTGCGGCCGGTAGGTTCTGGGCGGTGATGACTCAGATCGTCACGCTGGTCGGCGTCCTGCTGGGCGCGCTCACCTCCGTCGTGGCCACCGGGTGGGCCGAGCGGACCAAGCACCAGCGCGCCATGGCCACGCGATGGGACGAGCGGAAGCTCGACACCTACGTGCAGTACGCGACCTCGGTGAAGGAGATCGCCGCGGTCGCCAAGCGGGCCCTGGACGCCGCGGCGGGGACGGCGGAGCGGGCGGAGTTCCTGGCCACGATGGAGCGGGCCGAGATCCAGCGGTCGGCGCTCTTCGAGACACTCGTCCTGCTCGCGAGCCCCGGTGCGGTGGAGGCGGCGAAGGCGGTCAACGCCGCGCTGTGGGAGGCCGAGATCGCCGCCCGCGAGCACGCGGGGGAGTCGAACGGCGTCGCCCTGGTCGAACTGCTCAACGCCTACCACGCGCAGGCGCGGCTCGACCTCGGCGTCGGCGGCCCGTTCTTCGCCCCATGAGACCTGGCTGCGGGGTGCGGCGCATACTGCACGGCGTGGAACGCGAATCCCTGATCACCATCCTCGAAAGCCACGGCACCGACGGCGCCCACCGGGCCGCGCTGGCCCTGCGGGCCGGGGCGGACTTCCAGGTGCTGGCCGGCTCGACGGCACCGGCCGGCCGGCTGTTCGCCATCTGGGAGTGGCGGGCCCGATGGATGGCGGAGGACGGGGTCGTCACCGCGAAGGACTTCGAGCAGGGACTGCCGGCCCTTCGGCGCGCGGGGGAGACCCCGGTCGCCCTGGGGCGGGTGCAGATGGTCGGCGACTCCCACCTCGTCTTCCTGACCGCCGACCTGGGCGCGTGTGTCGCCGTGTTGTAGCCGTGTGCGATCCCTTTGCGCGTAGGAAGTCGGCCCGGCCGATTTCCGGTGCAGGGTGGGGGGTGGGGCTGGGCGAAATCGGGTTGCCCGGGGGGAGGGGCGGGGCTGACGGTGTGGTGCACGGGACGTCGGAGGGGCCGACTTCCGGTGCGGGGTGGGGGTGTCGGGGTGTTCAACCGGATCGAGCTCGGGGTGGACCCGCAGGGGCGGCGGTGGATGCCGCTGATGCGGGTGTGGATCGACGGTGAGGAGGTGGTGGCGGAGGCCGTCGGGGACGGTGGCCGGGGTCCGTTCGCGGACGAGGTGCTGCCCGCCGAGGGTGACGGCCTCCTGCACGCGACCGCCGAGGCCCGGCGGGTGGTGCTGGGGGAGCCCGAGTGCACGGGCGGGTGCTGCGGGTTCGTCTCGGTGGTCGTGCGGCGGTGCGGGGGCATCGTGGAGTGGTCCGACTGGGAGGTGCCCTACGAGTCGGCGCGGCTGCCGGACTTCCACTTCGACGCCGATCAGTACGACGCCGAACTGGCCCGGGCCGCACGGCTGCGGCACTGAGCGAGCGCGGTTCTGATCCGGGGGTCGGGGGTGGGGGTGGTGGTGAGGAGTTCGCCGGCGGTGACGAGGGTGGTCCAGTACCGGGCGGGGTCGCCGGTGCGGGGCAGGGGGTGGGCGGCGGCGAGGGAGAGGTAGGCGGCGGTGAGGTTGCCGGTGGTGAACCAGCGGGCCAGGCCGTGCTGGTGGCCGGCGCGGATGCCGCCGAGGGCGTCGATGGCGGTCAGGAAGTGGTCGACGACGGCGAGTTCGGTGGGGGTGAGGGTCTTGGGGATGTCGAAGACGCCGAGGGCTTCGAGGAGTTCGCCGGTGTCGGCCTCGGTGCCCGGGCGGGGGTTGGCGAGGAGGGCGTCGTGGCAGTCGTTGAGGCGGATGGTGGCCTCGGCGTGGGGGATGGCGAGGGCGAGGCAGACGGCGCGCGCGGCGGGCAGGGGCTTGCGGGTGCGGCGGGCGAGGATCGCGTAGGCCTCGGCGGGGGTGTGGCCGCGGTCGAGGGCGTGTCGGGCGAGGGCGGGGAGCGGAGGCAGCATCGGGGTGTGGGCTTTCAGGCGGCGAGGAGGGTGGGGGAGGGGGCGACGAGCGCCCAGACGAACTTGCCGATGCCGCCGGCCCTCGGGCAGCAACCCCAGCGCTCGGCCAGCTCGTTGACGAGGAAGAGGCCGCGTCCGTGCTCGTCGGTGGTGGTGGTGGGGGTGCGGAGGGAGGGTCGGCCGGTGCCCGCGTCGTGGACTTCGAGGCGGAGGTGGTCGTTGGTGAGGGCGAAGCGGATCTCGATGAGGCGGTCGGTGGGGGCGGCGGAGTGCTGGACGGCGTTGGCGAAGAGTTCGCCGAGGAGGAGTTCGGCGATGTCGCGGTAGCGGTCACCGGTGGGGAGGGCGGCGAGGTAGGCGCGGAGCAAGTGCCGGGCCAGGGGGGTGGATTCGACGCAGGAGTCGAGGCGGGCGGCGAACGCGCGGGGGCGGCGGGAGACGGGCATGGGGGGACCTCGGGAGGGGGCGGAATGGGGAGCGCGAAAGGCGCGCGCAATCACGCTGTGCACGCGAATGATTGCGTTCTGGTGTCAATCATCGGGGCTGCGGAGGTACGGTGACGTCAGATCGGCGTGCGGTACGCGCGGTGCACAACTGGGGGCAGTCGTGGCACAGGGAAAGACCAGGCGGGGTGCGACTTTCAGCTCCGCGATCATGTTCGGTGAGGAGCTCAAGTACGCCCGAGAGGCGGCGGGCTACACCCAGGGGGACGTGGGCAAGCTCCTGCACTGCGATCGGACGGTGATCTCACGGACCGAGAGCGGGAAGCGGAAGCCGACGGTCGAGGAGGTCAGAGAGCTCGACCGACTGTACGGCTCGGGCGACTTGCTGAAACGACTCTACGGGCGGGTCGACTGGAATGCGTCGCTCGAGTATCCGGACTGGTTCTGGAGGTACGTGGACCTGGAGGCTGTCGCCATAGCGGTGCGGACCTATCAAGACGGCGTGATGGCAGGTCTGTTGCAGTGTCGGCAGTATGCGCGAGCACTTATCTCCGACGGAGACGCGGCTGGCGATCCCGAGGAGGTCGAGGAGCTGATCAACCTTCGGCTCGGCCGACAGAGCCGCTTTCTGGCGCCCGGCGGGCCGCTGCTGATCGTGATTCTCGATGAGAGCGCCATTCGTACGGTCATCGGCGGGCCCGGTGTGATGAGGGCTCAGATGGAGCACCTGCTGCGGGTAGCGCAGCTTCCGAACGTCGTCCTTCAAGTGGCGCCGTTCACGAATCGGCAGGTGTTCGTCTACAAGGCTATGGTGTTGCTGGAGCTGCCAGATGGGCAGCAGATGGTCTACTCGGAGAGCATTGATCGCGGGGCTCTTATCGATGACCCCGTCAAGGTGACCAAGCATCACCATCGCTTCGATCGGCTCCGTGGCGAATGCCTGTCCGAGAGCGACTCACTTCGGCTGATCGCCGAGATGATGGAGGGGTTCAGAGATGATGAGCAACGAGTTCGCTGTGGCCGAGTGGCGCAAGAGCAGCTACAGCGGCGGCAACGTCGACGACTGCATCGAGGTGGCCCTCGGATTCCTCCCCAGCGCCGTCCCCGTACGTGACTCCAAGGACCCGCACGGCCCGGTCCTCGTTTTCCCCGCCCCGGCCTGGGAGTCCTTCCTTGCTGGCGTCCAGGCGGGCGACTTCCGCACTCAGGGCTGAACCGTCGCGATCTGTACTACGTAAGTCACCTAGTGTGATGGGGCTCTATCATGGCTCTATCGTCCCCAGCCGATCGCCAGCGGGAGGCCGCCCATGAGTGCCTCGGAAGTTGAACGCCCTATCTACCCGCCCGTGCGTCCTCGCGTCACGGTGGAAGAGCTGCTGGCTGCCAAGAACACGCAGCCGATTCAGTCGCTTGATGATCTCCAGGCCGACACCTTCGAGTCGGACGAGGAGCTTGACGAGTTTCTGGCGTTCGTTCGTGCTGAGCGTCAGCGGAATGTGGCCTGAGGGAGCAAGGTGCAGCCCGTCATCCTGGACACCGACGTCGCGTCGTTGACCCATAAGCGCAGGTTGGCCGATCCGCTGGCGAGTCGCCTGGTTGGGCGGCGGCCTGTGATCACCTTTGTGACCTTCGGGGAGTTGGCAAAATGGAGTGAGGTGCGGGACTGGGGAGGGCGGCGCCGTCAGGAGCTCGCGGACTGGTTGTCGGGCATCCCTGTTCTCCCTGGGGATGAGGCGGTGGCGGCAACGTGGGGGCGGCTGTCCGCAGCTGGTCTCAAGGCGGGCTTGCCGCGCCCCGTCAACGACATGTGGATTGCGGCCTGCTGCCTGACCCATGACCTTCCGCTTGCCACCTTGAACTTGAAGGACTACGCGTACTTCATGGAGGAGCATGGCCTTCGCATCCTCGGCGAACAGTAGGCCCCGCTCGTCGCTTCTGGGTGGTCAGAGGCACCCCTCCAGATGGTCTATAGTTAACCCATCACCCAGATGCGCGGGTGGCGGAATAGGCAGACGCGCTGGATTCAGGTTCCAGTGCCCGAAAGGGCGTGGGGGTTCAACTCCCCCCTCGCGCACAGCGAATGGCCGGTCGATCTTCGGATCGACCGGCCTTTTTGCGTTACGGCACCAGGTGGTCCAGGAGGGCGTCCAGGCCGGTGGCGAACTCGGCTTCCGCGTCGTGGTCGACCAGTAGCGGGGCGAGGGTGCGCAGCCGTGGGTACTGGGCGGCCGGGAGGCGGTGCAGGCCGAGGCGGAGCAGGGGCTCGGGGTCGTCGGGGTTGTCGATCACCTGCCGCTTGTCCACCAGCAGGAAGCCGATCGCCCAGCCGACCACGGTCCGGTAAAGGCGCAGGGTGGCCCGGTCGTCGAGGCCGGCCCGGCTCAGGACGGTCAGTACGAGTTCGTTGAGCTGGAGCATCGAGGCCGGGCGGCGGGCCAGGGGGACGCTGAGCGGGCGGGTGGCCACCAGGGAGAACACCTCCGGGTGGGCGTCGGCGACCCGGTGGAAGGCCCGGGCGACGTGGTGCAGCTGCGTCCGCCAGTCGCCCCCGCCCCCGCCCCCGCCTTCCCCCGTCCCGTCGCCCACCTGCTCGTTCACCTCGGCGTAGAAGGCCTCCACCATGCCGTCGAGGAGCGCCTGCTTGCCGTCGGCGTAGCGGTAGAGCGCCATCGGCTCCACGCCCAGGTCGACGGCGAGGCTGCGCATGGTGAGCGCCGCGAGGCCCTCGCGGTCGACCAGGGCGACCGCCGCGCGCAGCACCCGCGGCCTGCTCAGCCGGCCCCGGCCGGACGGCTTCGGTTCGGGGGTCGAGTCGGTTTCCACCAGTGCCCCTCCCGGGCTGCCCTCGGTCTTGACGTCCGCCGCCGCGCGGCACAGGCTGTAAGTATACAAGCGACATTTACGGCAGATACGTATCACCTACGTATACACCACTCAATCGGACATCGGGAGGAGCCATGTCCATCATCAAGATCGAAGTGACCAACGAGAGCACCGTGCTCACGGACCACGAGGTCAGCGCCGTCGTCCCCGCACTCCAGACCCAGGTCCACCGGGACTTCGCCCCGGCGTGGGGGATCGACGCGGACCTGTCCTTCGTCGCGTCGAGCGCACTCTCCGGCAACGCCTGGTGGCTGGTCGTCCTGGACAACTCCGACCAGGCCGGCGCCCTCGGGTACCACGACCTGACCACGAACTTCCTGCCGATCGGCAAGGTCTTCGCCGCCACCGACAAGCAGTACGGCGAGAACTGGACCGTGACGCTCAGCCACGAGCTGCTGGAGATGATCGGCGACCCGGACATCGACCAGGTCGTCTTCGACCAGCCGACCGCCAACAAGGGGACGTTGTACGCCATGGAGGCGTGCGACGCCTGCCAGGACGAGAGCTACGCGTACGACATCGCCGGGGTCAAGGTCAGCGACTTCGTCCACCCGGCGTGGTTCCAGTCCAGCCGCCCGACGAACGGCACCCAGTTCGACCACGGCAATGCCATCAAGCAGCCGCTCGAACTCCTCACCGGCGGCTACATCGGGGTCTTCGACGTCTCGGCCGGCACCGGATGGACCCAGCGGACCGCCGCCCTCACCGCCGCGTACCACAGCCGGGCGCACGTCGGCAGCCGCCGTGAACGGCGCCGGATCCCGCGCGACCAGTGGCTGCCGAGCAAACGGCGAAGCTGATGTCCGGCGGCGACGGACTCCCGGCGGTCGAGCACCTGGTGGTGCTGATGCTGGAGAACCGCTCCTTCGACCACATGCTCGGGTTCCTGTACACGGACGAGGGCAACGTCTCCCCCTCCGGCCAGCCGTACGAGGGCCTGACCGGGCAGGAGACCAATCCGGACCAGAACGGCAAGCTCGTCACCGTCCGCCGCATCCAGCCGACGGACCCCCACCCGTACTTCATGCCGGGCGCCAACCCCGGTGAGGGGTACGGCCCGACCAACGCCCAGCTCTTCGGCACACCCGACCCGCCGAGTCCGCCGGTGGCCGGGATGCAGGGGTTCGTGACGGACTTCGCGCGGGTGCTGGACCAGCCTCCCCAGCCGAACCACACCGTCCTTCCCGGCACCGTCCCGGCCGACATCATGAGCTGCTTCACCCCGGACACCCTGCCGGTGCTTTCCGCGCTGGCCCGCGGCTACGCGGTGTGCGACCACTGGTACAGCTCCGTGCCCACCGAGACCCTGCCGAACCGGGCGTTCTCCTGCGCGGCGACCAGCCAGGGGCACCTGGACGACCACACCCACAACTTCACCTGCCCCAGCATCTTCGGCCGGCTCACCGGCGCCGGAGTGTCGTGGCGGGCCTACGGCTACCACGCCGCGCCGTTGGTCTCCGGGAACTTCCCCGACATCCACGGCGCCTCCGCCGACCACTTCGGCGTCTTCACCGCCTTCCAGGCGGCGGCCGCGGCCGGCACCCTGCCCTCCTTCACCTTCCTCGAACCCAGTTGGGGGGCCACCGGGAACAGCGAACACCCCATCCTCGACGTGGCGTCGGGCGAGCAGCTGATCCGGGACGTCTACCGGGCCCTGCGCGACGGACCGGCCTGGGGGAAGACCCTGCTCGTCCTCACCTACGACGAGCACGGCGGCTGCTACGACCACGTCCCGCCACCCGTCACCAGCACCCCGCCCGGCGACGGCACCACCGGCGAACTCGGCTTCGAATTCAAGCGGTTCGGCGTCCGCGTGCCGACCGTCCTCGTCTCCCCGCTGATCGCCCCCGGCACCGTCTTCCGGTCACCCGACGGCGCCGCGCAGCTGGACCACACCAGCATCCTGCGCACCGTCGAGCGCCGCTGGTCGCTGCCCGCCCTCACCGCCCGCGACGCCGCGGCCGCCGACATCGGGCCCGTGCTCACCCTCGCCGCACCGCGCACCGACGACGTCCTCGCAGGCGTCACCGCACCGGCCTCGGCGGCCGTCAACCCCGTCGCCGGAGAGGTCACCCACCTCCAGCAGGTCTACGCCGACCTCGTCGCCCGGCGGCTCATCCCGGCCGGTGCGATCGCCGCGGCCACCGCGGCCACCGCGGCCACCGGCCCGCCGTCCGGCGGCTGAGCTCCACGGCCACGGCGAACGGCCGGTCGGTCCCCGGACCGCCCGGCCGTGTCACTGCGCCCTGCTTCGACGGCCGAGGGGCGACACCGCCCTCGACCGGACGGGTGAGCCCGACCTCGATCCCGGCCCCGGGCTCCGGTCGGCACGGCCACGAAGTATCGTCGGGAGACCGGACGCTACCCCTGGCCAACGGAGGCACCGCACATGGATGTTGACACCGAACGGCCGACCTTCCTGCTGGTCCACGGGTCCTGGCACGGGGCCTGGTGCTGGGACGGGCTGCGCGCCGCGCTCGACGCCGACGGCTGGCGGTCGCACACCGTCGACCTGCCCAGCGTCGACCCCGCGGCCAACCCCACAGCGGGCATGCTGGACGACGCCGACACCATCCGGGACGGCCTGCGGCGCATCGACGGCCCGGTCGTCCTCGTCGCCCACTCCTACGGGGGCGTCCCCGCCACCGAAGCCGTCGCGGAGGCCGCGAACGTGGTGCGGACGGTGTACCTCGCCGGGTTCCAACTCGACGCGGGCGAGAGCATGTTCAGCTTCCTCGGCACGCCCGTGCCGGACGACGGCAGCGGCCAGGCCCCGCCGTACCAGGACGCCCGGCGGATCCTCTTCGCCGACGTGCCCGAGGCCGACGCCGAGCGCGCGGTGGCCCGGCTGCGCCCGCAGAACGTCCGCGCCTTCATCGAGCCGGTGCGCACGGCGGGCTGGCGCACCGTGCCCTCCAGCTACGTCGTCTGCGAGCACGACCAGGCGTTCGACCCGGCCCGGCAGCGCGCCCTGGCCGAGCGCGCCGACAGCGTCCACCAACTGCCCAGCAGCCACTCGCCGTTCCTCTCCATGCCGGAGCGACTCGCCGCGCTCCTGGGTCGGATCGCCACCACCGCCACCCCCACCGGCCCCGCCACCCCCACCGGCCCCGCACCTGGGCGGTGAGGGGCCGGGGCCGGGACTGTCGGAGGGCGGTGGCACACTCCCCGCCATGAAGATGATCGAAGCGATCGAAGCCGTCCTGCGGGCGCACAACTCGGAGGACGAGCCCGGCTTCCTGGGCGGGTTCACGCCGGCCGGGCGGCTGGCGAGCCGCGGGGAGATCGCGGTCTGCGGTCTCGACGGCCGGGACCACTACACGTTCAACGTCATCGCCGACGGGCTGCACGAGGTGTACCTCGCGTACGACTGGGACGACGAGCGGGGCGCCACCGTCTCCGCGGTCGCGCTGGTCGCCGCCGGTACCGGCCCCGAGGCGCTGGTGGACGCGGGCTGGGAGGAGGCCTCCGACGACGTCAACGAGCTGAGCTACAGCGCGTCGGCGATCTACTCCGCCACCCCGGACAACCTGGTGATCGGCGGGGCCCTGCGCCGGACGGCCGGGTTCGCCGAGGCGGCGGACCCGGCGGCGCACGCCGCCGCCGAGTTCGAGGCCCAGCGGGCGGCCGGCTCCCGGAGCCCGGTGCTCGACGTCCTGGTCGACCCGGCGAGCGGCGCGAACGCCCTGGTCTTCCCCACCTGCGACTTCACCTCGGGCAGCATCCTGGTCGGGCGGGACGCGAGCGGTGCGGGCGTCGGGATCTTCTGGTCCAACTTCGACGGGTGACCCACGACGGGTGACCCACGACGGGTGACCCACGGCGGGTGACCCGCGAGGGGTTGCCGGACGGGGGGTGCGGGGCGGGCGGCGGATCAGCGTCCGGTCAGCGGCAGAGGGCCGTGTCCACGACCTTCTCCAGGTGCCGGGTGACGGCGTCCTCCGCCGGGATCTGCGTCACCGCGATGCTGACCGCCCGGCCGTCGTCGGTGGCCCCGCCCCGGGTCTCGTAGCCCGGGATGTCCCCGCCGTGGCCCCAGTAGACGCCGCCGCAGGACAGCGGCCGGCTGATGAGCCCCAGCCCGTAGCCGGCGCCGCTGTCCCCGATCGGAACGGTGGTGCGCATCTCGGCGAGCTGGGTCGCCGGGAGCAGGCGCCCGCCGAGCAGCGCGGTGAAGAACTGGTTGAGGTCGGCGTTGGTGGAGGTCATCTGGCCCGCCGCCCAGCCCATCGAGGGGTCCATCTCGGTGGTGTCGATCAGCGGGCCGCCCGGCGTCTCCTGGCGGTAGCCCCTGGGGTGGGCCTCCCGGATGCTCCGGTCACCGATGGTGGGGAAGTACGTGTGGCGCAGCCCGATCCGCTGGACGATCCGCCGGTCGATCTCCTCGGCGAGGGGGCGGCCGGTGATCTTCTGGACGAGCAGGCCGATCACGACGTAGTTGGTGCTGCTGTAGTCGAACTTCTCGCCGGGCGCGGAGCCGGCCTTGTGCCGGAAGGCGATGTCCAGCAGCTCGCGCGGCTCGAAGTACCGCTGCAGCATGGTGGCTTCGTCGACCTCTCCCTCGTAGTCGGGCAGGCCGCTGGTGTGCTGGAGGAGCTCGCGTACGGTGATGTGGTTCCCGTCGATCCCCTCCCCCCGGACGAGGCCGGGCAGGTAGGTCTCGATCGGTTCGTCGAGGCGGACCTTCCCCTCGCCGACCAGTTGCAGCGCCACGACGGCGGTGAAGGTCTTGGTGTTGCTGCCGATCCGGACCTGGGCGTCCTTGGGCACCTTCGCGCCGGTGGCCAGGTCGGCGACGCCCGCCGTGTAGGCCTGGGTGCGGCCCTTGCCGTCCTTGACGGTCGCCAGCGCGGCGGGCAGCTTGTCCTGCCGCACCAGCGCGTCCAGGCCCTGCTGGACGGTGTCGGGCTTGGCGGCGGTGGACGCGGCTGCGGCGGCTGCGGCGGTCGGTGCGAGGACGCCCGCCGCCATGACACCGACCGCCATCGCCACCGCCGCCGAGGACGCGACGGCGCCCCGCCGCCCGAGGGCACGAAGCCCCTGCCAAGTCTGCTCGCGCATACGTCAACTCCTGTGAATCGTCTGTGAATCGTCGGGAAAGGGGTGCCGGGGGAGGTCGGCCGCCGGTCAGCCCCGGTGGAACTGCTGCTGGACGCACTCCCGGTACTGCCGGAAGCCGTCGGGCCGGTAGCAGGGCTGCGTCCGGTCGGCGTACCAGGCCAGGAGGACGGCGGCCAGGACGGACGCCGCGATCGCGATGAGCGACAGCACCACGCCCGCGTTGGCCATGCCCCGGCCGGTGCCCGTCCGCCGGGCGGTCCGCAGGGCGACGGCGCCCAGGACCAGGCCGATGACGCCGAACGGGCCGCCGATGACGACGACCGAGGTGACCGAACCGAGGACCCCCAGCACCAGCGCGGCCACGGCCGGGCCGTTCCGGAGGGCCGGGCCGTTCCGGCGGGCCGGGGGGTCCAGGGGGCGGACGTCCGCCCGGGGCTCGTCTTCTCGGGTGTGCATCGGCCGTCCTCTCGTCAACTGGCAGGGCACGATCCTGACTTCCGGGACCCCGGGCGCACATCGCGGAAAAGCGGGAAGGCGCCCTCCCTCGATCGGGGGAGGTGGCCGCTGACCTGGCCGGACATACTGGCGGGCATGATCAGGGGAATCCGGCCGCTGCTGCGCGGCTCCACGTACACGGGCGCGCTGTTCGCCTACTGCGGCGCGCTGGTGAGCCTCGCACTGCTGCCGGTCGCGATGGTGCCGGCCCTGGCGTGGCAGTCCGCTCCGTACGGGGTGCAGGTCGTGCTGACGCTGCTGGTCTGGGCGGTGCTGATCGGCGCGGTCGGGCTGGCTCGCACCACGCGCCGGGTGCTGGTCGCGTCCGCCCGTCGACTGCTGGGGGTGGCGCTGCCGGATCCCGGTCGGTCCGGGACGGCCGGCACCGCCGGGACGTCCGGGACGGTTGCCGCCGACCGCCGGCGGACGCCGCTGTGGCTGCTGCTGCACGTCGCCCTGGGGTGGACGGGGGCGCTGACCAGCGGCCTGCTGCTGCTCGCCGGCCTGTCGCTGCCGGGAGGCTGGCTCGGCGGCCGGGCGCAACTGAGCCTGTTCGGCCGGTCGGTGTCGGTGGCCGGCGGCGGGTGGAGCTGGGTGGCGGCGGTGGTGTGCGTGCTGCTCGCGGCGGCCGGGTGTGCGGCGGTGGCGGGGGCCCTGCGCCGGCTGGCGCCACGCCTGCTGGGGCCGTCGGCCGCCGAACGGCTCGCACAGGCCGCCGAACGGGAGCGCCGGCTCGCCGAACGCAACCGGCTGGCCCACGAGCTGCACGACTCGATCGGGCACACCCTGACGGCGGCCACCATCCAGGCCGCCGTCGCGGGCGAGGTGCTCGCCGCCGACCCGGCGACGGCCCGGGCCGCCATGCGCAGCATCGAGGAGTCGACCCGGGCCGCGCTGGAGGACCTGGACTATGTGCTGGGCGTACTGCGCGAGGAGGAGGCGGGCACGGCGCCCACCCGGACCCTGGCCGACCTGCCCGAACTCCTGGACCGGCTGCGGCACGCGGGCGCCGTGGCGGAACCGGAGCTGACCGGCGACCTGGCGCAGGTGCCGGGGACGATCTCCCGGGCGGCGTACCGGATCCTCCAGGAGGGGCTGACGAACGCGCTCCGGCACGGGGCGGGCGGCCCGATCACCGTCCGGGTGGCGGCGGGGCCGGACGCGCTGGAGCTGCGGGTGGTCAACCCGGTGGGGGCCGTCGCGGCCGGTGCGGTGGCGGGGGCCGGTGCGGTGGCGGGGGCCGGTGCGGGGGCCGGTGCGGGCAGCTTCCCGACGTCCGGGCACGGCCTGCCCGGGCTGGCCGAACGGGTGCGGCTGCTGCACGGCGAGTTCGAGGCCGGACGGGTCGGCGCCGGACGGGTCGGCGCCGGGCCGGTCGGGGCCGGACCGGACGGCGGCGGACCGGCCGGGGACGGCTGCTGGCGCCTCGCCGTCCGGCTGCCGGTCCGGGCGGCGGTGTGAGTACCGCGCCCGAGGCCACCGTCACGCTGCTGATCGCGGACGACGACGCCGTCACCCGCAGCGGCCTGCGCACCCTGCTCGGCGTCCAGCCCGGGATCGAGGTGGTCGGCGAGGCCGCCGACGGGGTGGAGGCGGTCGAGCAGGCGCTGCGGCTGCGGCCCGACGTCGTCCTGATGGACGTACGGATGCCGCGCCGCAACGGCATCGAGGCCACCCGGCACCTGCTGGCGGAATCCCCCGAGCCGCCGAAGGTCGTGGTGATCACCACCTTCGAGAACGACGGCTACGTCACCGCCGCGCTCAGCGCCGGGGCCAGCGGCTTCGTGCTCAAACGCCTCCCGGTCCGGCAGATCGCCGAAGCGGTACGGGTGGTGGCGGCGGGCGAGGCGATCCTCTTCCCGGCGGCGCTGCGCCGGATGGTCGCCGCCCGGCCGCTGGACTCCGCCGAGGCCCTGCCGCAGGCGGCGCTGACCGGGCGGGAGGAGGAGGTGCTGCGGCTGATGGCCACCGGACTGTCCAACCCGGAGATCGCCGAGACGCTGACGGTCAGCCTGGAGACCGTCAAGACCCACGTCGGGAACGTCCTCACCAAGCTCGGCGCGCAGAACCGCACCCACGCGGTGGTGATCGCCTACGAGTCCGGACTGGTGGTGCCGGGCTTCACCGGCTGAGCCGGCCTCGGCTGAGCCTGCCTCACCCGCCGCTCCGGGCCCCCACTAGGCTGGGCCGGTCGGTTGGCCGGACGGCCGTACGGCCCTGGGGGGAGGAAACGGCACGTGACCTTGTCGGAACACGATCCGCGGGAGATCGGCGGGTACCTCCTGGAGGGCAGGCTCGGCGCGGGCGGGATGGGCGTCGTCTACCGCGCCCGGTCGGTGTCCGGGCGCCAGGTGGCCGTCAAGGTCATCCGGCCCGAACTGGCCGCCGACGCCGAGTTCCGGGCCCGCTTTCGGCAGGAGGTCACCGCCGCCCGCAAGGTCAGCGGCGCCTTCACCGCGCCCGTCCTCGACGCCGACCCCGACGCCCCGGCCCCCTGGCTGGCCACCCTCTTCGTCCCCGGCCCCTCCCTGGGCGAACGGGTCTCCGGACAGGGCCCGTTGACCCCGCCCGAGGTCCGGCGCCTCGCCGCCGGACTCGCCGAGGCGCTCCAGGAGATCCACCGCGTCGGACTGATCCACCGCGACCTCAAGCCCGGCAACGTGCTGCTCGCCGAGGACGGGCCGCGCGTCATCGACTTCGGCATCGCGCGCAGCGCCGGCGAGACCCAGCTCACCAGCACCGGCGTCGCCGTCGGCACCCCGCCGTTCATGGCCCCCGAACAGTTCCGCAACGGCACGGCGACCACGGCCACCGACGTGTTCGCCCTCGGCTCCGTGCTGGCCTTCGCCGCCACCGGGCGCGGCCCCTTCGGCGCGGACTCCTCGCACGCCGTGGGCTTCCGGGTCGTCTACGAGGAGCCGGACCTGGCCGGGCTGGCGCCCGAGCTGTACCCGCTGATCATCGGGTGCCTGGCCAAGGAAGCGGAGCAACGGCCCACGGTGGAGGGGCTGTTGCGGATGATCGCGGAGGGGGCGAGGGAGCGGACGGTCCAGCTGCGGACGGGGCCGGTAGCGCCTGCTGCTCCTGCTCCTGTTCCGGCCGGTGCTCCTGTTCCGGCCGCTGCTCCTGCTCCTGTTCCGGCGGCTGCTCCGGCCGCTGCTCCTGCCCCGGCTCAGGTCGTGCCGACGCCGACGGCCCCCAACCCGGTCGCTCCGGCGCCGGCCCCGGCGCAGGCGCCGCCACCGCCGGCGCCGACCGTACCGCCGTACCTGCCGACCACGCCCTCCGCCACCCCCACCGGCCGACCCCGCCCGCGCAGGGCCCTGCTGATCGGCGCCGCCGTCGCCGCCGTCGTGGTCGCCGCGGCGGGCACGCTCGGCTACCTCACCTGGCACGACCGGGAGCCGGGCACCGGGCAGGCCGGGCAGGTCAAGCAGACCGGGCAGACCGGCCCGTCCGCCCTCGCCTCCGGCGTCAGCTGCGCCCCGGCCGGGCAGGCCACGGTCGGTGTGGACGGGATGGAGGCCGCCCTCGTCGAGCGGTGGACGGCGGACTTCGGCAAGGCCTGCCCGGGCAACCGGCTCACCTACCAGGGCCCTGCGGCCCCCAGCGCCGACGACCCGTTCAAGACCGCCAACGCGACCCTCCTCGCCGACGGCGGGCTCGACGCCGCCGGTTTCGACACCACGCTGACCGACCAGCAGGCGGTCACGTACGGCAAGCACTGCGCCGCCGGCCAGTTGTCCCAGCTCCCGGTCACCGTGGCCCCCGTCGCGGTCGTCTTCAACGTGCCCGGGGTCGCCGACCTGGTGCTCGACGCCCCGACGCTCGCCAAGATCTTCCGGAAGCAGATCCAGGCCTGGAACGACCCGGCGATCAGGGCGCTCAACCCGGCTGCGGTGCTGCCCGGTTCACCGATCGACGTGCGGGTCCCGGCCGGGCTCTCCTGGTCCGCCTACGTGTTCTCCCAGTACCTCGGCAAGGCCGCGCCCGCCGACTGGCCGTACGAGGTGAGCGCGGTCTGGGGCTCCGAGGTGAAGGCCCAGGCGGGGGCGACCGAGGCGAGCATCCCCGGAGCCGTCGCCGGCGCCCAGTGGTCGATCGGCTTCGTCCCGCTGCGGGACGCCGGGAACCTCCACACGGTCCGGGTGCGGACCGGTGACTCCGACGCGGCCCCGAGCACCGCGACCGCCAACGCGATGGCCGCGACCGGCACGGTGGAGACCTCGGGCAGTCGGCTGTCGGTGAAGCTCGACTACCAGAAGCCGGTCAAGGGCGGCTATCCCGTGGTCGGCTTCGGCTACCTCGGCTTCTGCGGGAGCGGCGGGAACTCCGCCGTGGTGGCGGGCCTCGCGTCCTACGCGGTCAGCGGCCCGGGCCAGGCGAGCGGCGAGTCGATGAAGTACGGCACGCTGCCGCCGGCAGTCGTCCAGCAGGTGCAGGGGGCACTGGCCGGGCTCCGCGCCCAGTAGGGGAGCCGCCCCGCCCCCGGAAAGCGGACGCGGGGGGGGGGGGGGGGGGGGGGGGGGGGGGGGGGGGGGGGGGGGGGGGGGGGGGGGGGGGGGGGGGGGGGGGGGGGGGGGGGGGGGG
>NZ_JBVIWC010000044.1:0-48165 GCF_055594965.1 Kitasatospora sp. NPDC040550
CGACCTCTGCCTGCACCCGATCCGCCACGACCACGGAGCTGCCACCGCCAACCGCGTCGCCCGGACGTGCGCCATGCCGCCCTGGCGGTACCCCCCCCCCCCCCCCCCCATCCCCCCACCCCCCCCCCCCCCCCCCCCCCCCCCCCCCCCCCTCCTCCCTCCCCCCCCCCCCCCCCCCCCCCCCCCCCCCCCCCCCCGCCGCAATCCCTTTCCCCGGGCCCCCGCCCCCGCCCCCTCCCACCCTCCTCCCTCCGCCTCCCCCACCCCTACCCCCTGCCCACCCCACCTCGTGGAGGGAAGAAGGAGAGCGGGGTCACGGGGGCGGGGCGCGGGGCCCACGGGTGGAGTGCCCCGGGGCGGCGTGCCCGGCGCGGGTGCCGTGGGCGGGCCGGGGGTGGACGGCGACGGCGAGGGTGGCCGGGGAATCGCCGATCACGGCGATGTCCCCCGCCCGGTCGGTGCGCAGCACAGTGGCACCCGACGCACGCAGGCGATCGACGGTACGGGGCGACGGATGCCCGTACGGATTGCCCTCTCCGCAGGAGATCAGGGCGAGCCGGGGCCGCAGGGCACCGGTCAGGTCCCAGTCCTGGTGGGCCGAACCGTGGTGCGCGACCTTCAGGACATCCACTCTCCCGAGGCGCCCCAACAGGGCCGACTGGGCGGGCGGTTCGAGGTCACCCAACAGTGCCATCCGCAGACCGCCGACCGAGGACACCAGCAGTGCCACGCTCGCGTTGTTCGCGCCTGGCGCGTCGACGAGCCCTCCGGGAGCGGGCGACACCACGTCCCAGGACAACTCCGTTCCGGCCGAACGGTGTTCACCACGCCCGGCACGCAACAGCGGTACGCCTGCACCCGCCGCCCAGGCCGTCACCCGGGCCGCCTCTCCCGGCGGATCGTCCAGCACCGTGCCCTCCACCGCGCCCACCTGGCGCCCCCGCAACACCCCCGGCACGCCTTCGACATGGTCCGCGTGGAAGTGCGTCAGGAGCAGCAGCGGCACGGTCGTGATGCCCAGCTCACGCAGGCACCGGTCGGCGGCGTCCGGATCCGGCCCGGTGTCGATCACCACCGCACTCTCCGGCGTACCGGTCGACAGGGCCAACATGTCTCCCTGCCCGACGTCACACATCACCAGCCGCCACCCCGGCGGCGGCCAGCCCGTGGCGATCCGGGCCAGCTGTGGCGGGCGCAGCAGCACGCCCAGCAGCACCACCAGCAGGACGCCGGTCACCAAGGCCCGGACCCAGCGCCGACGGGCACCCGGCGGGCGGCCGGGCTCCGCCCGGCGGGGCAGCAGCAGCGGCGCCGCCCAGCAGGCCGCCAAGGTCGCCAGGGCGACCGTCACCACCCCGAACCAGCCGCCGGGCCACGACAGTTGCCCACCGGGCAGCTCGGCTCCGCGCCGACCGACGAAGGCCAGCCAGCTGGCCGGCACCCCGGCCGGCTCGGCCAGCAGCCGGGCCAGGGACGGGAAGAACGGCTGCACCGCGAGCACCCCGAAACCGAGCAGCGTCGCCGGCGCCACCGCCAGCTCGGCCAGGAGGTTGCACGGCACCGCGACCAGGCTGATGTGCCCGGACAGCACCACCGTCACCGGTGCGCACAGCGCCTGCGCCGCCGCGGTGGCCGCCAGCGCACCCGCCAGGTGGTGCGGCCAGTGCCGGGCCCGCAGGGACTCGGCCCAGTGCGGCCCGAGGACGAGCAGCCCGGCGGTGGCGAGCACCGAGAGCAGGAAGCCGAAGGAACGCGCCAGGTACGGGTCCAGCAGCACCAGGACCAGGACGGACCCGGCGAGCGCCGGTACGGCCTGGCGGGGGCGGCCGGTGGCCAGGGCGAGCATGCCGATCAGTCCCGTGCCCGCTGCCCGCAGCACGCTGGGTTCGGGGCGGCAGACCGTCACGAAGGCCAGGGTCAGCGCCGTACCGGCCAGGGCACTGGTGCGCAGCGACAGTCCCGACAGCGCGGCCAGTCCGCGCCGCTCCGCTGTGCCGGCCTGCGCCGGTGCGCCCAGCAGCACACCGAGGACGATCGCCAGGTTGGCCCCGCTGACGGCGACCAGGTGCACCAGGTCGGTGGCGCGGAAGGCGTCCACCAGGTCGTCGGGCAGTCGCGAGGTGTCGCCGACCACCAGCCCGGGGAGCAGTCCGCGCGCATCCGGCGGGAGCCCGTCGCTGGCCGTGCGCAGGCCTTCGCGCAGTCGCCCGGCGATCCGCTGCGGCAGGCTCGGCGGTGCGAGCTGCCGGGGCGGGCCGTGGACGAGCAGCGGCGCCGCCGACTCGGTGTCGTAGCCCTCTCCCGCCGGCCGCACCTCGGCCTCGACGGCCAGCCGCTCGGACGGCAGCAGCCGCAGCCAGGAGTCGCTCTCCGCCCCGCGGACCATGACCGTCACCGGGGTGTGGGTCCGGGTGGCCCGGCCGTCCGGGAGGACGGTCGCGCGGTCGGCCACGGCCTCGACGGTGAGCAGGGTCTGCCCGCCGGTGGTGCCGCCCCGGGCGGTGTGGACCTTCGGGTCCCCCGCGACGGTCAGCTCCACCTCGACCGCCGTGCCGGGCGTGCCCGGGGCACGCGGCGGCGCGTGTTCGGCCGCGCGGGCGAGCTCCGGCAGCGGGCCCCGGTGCAGGTCGGCGGTGTGCAGCGGGGTCGCGATCGCGGCCGCCGCGCCGGTGAGCAGGACGGCCGCCAGCGCCACCGCCGCCCCGCGCCGGGGCAGCAGGCCCGGCCGGACGAGCAGCAGGACGGCCGTGAGCACGGCGGCGCCCGCCGACAGCAGGATCAGCGGCTCGGATCCCGGTTCCACGGGCAGGAGCACCGCTGTGACCAGCCAGGCCGAGACGGCGGGCAGCAACAGTCGGAAGTCGGCACCCGAGGAGCGGGTGTGCGGGAGCGGCGCGGTGGTGGCGGACACGGCGGTACCTCCTTTCGGCAGCGGCGACAGGGCCGGCAACGGAGCCGGGCAAGGCAAGGGAAGCGGTCGGAAGGACGTCAGAGGGTGAGGAGCGGACGGAGTTCGGCGAAGGTGCGGGCACCGATGCCGCTGACCTGCCGGAGCTGGTCGACCGAGCGGAACGAACCGTGCGAGGCGCGGTAGGCGAGGATGCGCTGGGCGAGCGTCGGGCCGACCCCCGGGAGGGCGTCGAGCTGTTCGAGGGTGGCGCGGTTGAGACTGACGGGTGGTCGGGGCGTGACGGCGCCGGGCAGTCCGCCGGCGCCCCCGGGAGCGGGGACGGGGACGGGAACGGGCGCCTGCTCACCGACCGTGATCTGCTCACCGTCCATCAGGACGCGGGCCAGGTTGAGGCCCCGGGTGTCCGTCTCCGGCAACGGACCGCCCGCCGCCCGCAGCGCGTCGGCCACCCGCGATCCCCCGGGCAGGGTGTGCAGACCGGGCAGGTGGACCCGGCCGCCGACGTCGATGACGACGGCGGGCTCGGCGCCCGGGCCCGCGCGGCCCGTGGGCGGCCCGGCCCCGCTGCCGGGCGGGCCGTCGGTCGCGGGCGGGCCCGACTCCGGCGGCGCCGACGCGGCCGCCAGTGCCGGAACCGCCACCGCCTCCGGCCGGGCCAGCCAGAAGTGCTGCACGGCATAGCCCACCGCGAAGAGGAGCAGGACAGCCAGCCCGGCCACCGCCCGCCGATCGAGCGCCAGGGCCGAGGCGAACCGCAGCCGCGCCCCGGCGCCCGGCGGATCGGGCAGGTGCACCGGCTCGGGCGGACCCGCCCCCGGCGGCACCGCGGCGGCCGGTACGGCCGCCACCGGAGCGCCCTCCGTCGGCTGACCGGCAGTCGGCTGACCGGCTGTCGGCTCACGGCCCACCGACTCGCGAACCACCGGCTTGCGAACCGCCGACTCGTCATCCGTCGGCAGCAGCGCCGCCATCCGCAGCCGTACCGTCTCGTCGATCGCTTGGCGCTTCGCCGCGCCCAGGCCCAAGGTCGTCATGGCGAGGACGCTAGGAGCACTTCGCGGAGCCTGCGGACATTTCCGAATGCCTGTGGAAAACCCGGGGGTTGTGGATAGAAAGTGTCACTCACACGGGTGGCCACGCCATCACGCGATTGACCCGACCCGGCCCCGACCCGACCCGCCCCGGCCCCGACCCACCCCGAGCCACCCCGCCCTACCTCACCCCCACCCCACCCCTGCCCCGCCTCAGCGCGGCGCGACCACCACCGCCAGCAGCCCCGGCCCGACGTGCGCGCCGATCACCGCCCCGACCTCGCCCACGTACAGCTCCCGCAACCCCGGCACCCGCGCCCGCAGCCGCTCCGCGAGCTGCTCGGCCCGCTCCTCGGCGGCCAGGTGGTGGACGGTGATGTCCACCTCGCCCTCCCCCGAGCGCTCGACCGCGATCTCCTCCAGCCGCGCGATCGCCCGCGACGCCGTCCGCACCTTCTCCAGCGGCTCGATCCGCCCCCCGTCCAGGTGCAGCAACGGCTTGACCGCCAGCGCCGAACCGAGCAGCGCCCGCGCCGCCCCGATCCGCCCGCCCCGGCGCAGGTGCTCCAGGGTGTCCACGTAGAAGAAGCCGCTGGTCCCGGCCGCCCGCTCGGCCGCCGCTCCGGCCGCCTCGGCGAGGCCCAGGCCGGCCTCGATCGCCTCGGCCGCCGCCAGCACGCCGTACCCGAGGGCCATCCCGACCAGCCGGCTGTCCACCACCCGCACGGGCACCGGCGCCTCGGCGGCGGCCAGCCGGGCGGCCTCGACCGTGCCGGACAGTTCGCCGGAGATGTGCACCGACACGATCCCCCGTGCCCCGGCCTCGGCGGCCGCCCGGTAGGTGGCGGCGAAGGTCTCCGGGTTGGGCCGGGAGGTGGTCACCCGCTGCTTGCCGCGCAGCGCCTCGGCGACGTCCTTCGGGGAGATCTCGACGCCCTCGCAGCGGACCTCGTCACCGACCGCGACGCTCAGCGGTACCACCGTGATCCCGTGCCGGTCGAGCGCCGCCTGCGGCAGGTAGGCCGTGGAATCGGTGACAAGTGCGAGGTCGGAGGGCATGAGGCGGAGGTTACTCCCCGTTCGTCCGGGATGACAGCAGCTGTCCGCGCGCTCCTGGGCAGGCCCGGCCGCGCGCGGGAATCAGCTCGCGGACGGCCCCGTGGAGGGCCCCGCCGACGGCTTCCGCAGCCGCTGTGCCAGCTTCGCCAGCGGGTCGGCCAGCCCCAGCAGGTCCTCGGCGCTGGGCCGCCCCCTGCCGTCCGTCAGCCCGGCCCGGGCCGCACCGGCACCGGCCCCCGCACCCCCGCCTGCCCCGGCACCCGCGCCCGCACCCGCAGCGGCACCGGCAGCGCCCGCACCACCCGCACCGGAAGCACCGGAAGCACCCGAAGCACCGCCCCCCGCCGTGTCCCAGTGCCGCAGCGCCCCCGCCTCGCTCTCGCACTCCTGGCTCAGCCGGCTCAGCTCGTCGTCCGCGAACCGGTGCATCCGGTCCTGGGCCGCCCACCGCATGGTCTCCGCGGCGTGGGTGATCCGCTCCGCGCGCTCCCGCAGTTCCGGCAGCTTGGCCGCGATCCGCGCGGTGTCCGGCTCGCGCTCCAGCACCCGCAGTTCGCCGTCCAGCTCGGCCGCGTGCGCGTCGAGCCGGGTGAGCAGCGCGAGGGACTCGCCGAGCTGGCCGTCCTGTCCCAGCCCGCCCTCCAGCACCTGCCGGGTGCCGTCCAGCGAGGTCCGCAGCTTGAGGCGGACGGTGGCGATCTGCGCGGGCGGGCCGACCTTGGTGTACGTCTTCGCCTTGAGGGTGGCGGTCTCGACGGCGCGCCGGGCGTTGGCCTCGTGCTTCTCGACCTTCGCGGCGACGGCCTTGGCCGCCTTGACCGTGCCGACCACGGCCAGGACGAGCGTCGCGATCCCGAAGAGCAGGACCAAGCCGATCATCACGCCGAACACGTCCATCGCGCGTCACCTTCCGCCGCCGTTTCGGCCCCCACCGGGCCCAACGCGGGCCGCACTGCCGTGGGTTCCACCGTAGCGGCCGCACCCGGGCCCGGAAGGCCCGGAACGGGCCCGGCGGACGGAGATCAGGGACAGATCCGGGATCTCCCCGAGGGCCCGACCCGCGCCCCACCGCGACCCGCCCCACCCCGCCCGCGCCCCACCCCGCCCGCGCTCCACCACGCCCAGCCCCACCGCGCCCAGCCCCACCCCGCCCGCGCCCCGCCCGTACTCCCGCGCCCCGAGCCCTCGCGCGAGCTCCGGACAGCACACCGGGCGGGCGCCCCGAAGGACACCCGCCCGATCGACTCTCGGCCCGGAGCCGTTCCGAACCGACCTCAGCCGGTCACGATGTTCACCAGCTTCGGCGCCCGCGCGATCACCTTCCGCACCGCCGCGTCACCAATCGCCGCGACC
This sequence comes from Kitasatospora sp. NPDC040550, assembly GCF_055594965.1. NCBI lineage: Bacteria > Bacillati > Actinomycetota > Actinomycetes > Kitasatosporales > Streptomycetaceae > Kitasatospora > Kitasatospora sp. NPDC040550. The sequence goes on from NZ_JBVIWC010000044.1 coordinate 6,355, forward strand.
ACCGCCGGGTCCGCCAGAGCCAGCGCCTCCAGCTCCGCGTCCGTGATGCTCGGCGCGACCTCCAGGCGGGCCTTGACCTTGCCCTTGATCTGCACCACGCAGGTCACCGACTCGTCGACCACGTACGCCGGGTCCGCGACCGGGTAGTCGGTGTGCGCCAGCGACTCGCCGTGGCCCAGGCGGCGCCACAGCTCCTCGGCGATGTGCGGGGCCAGCGGCGCGACCATCAGCACCAGCTGCTCGGCCACGGCCCGCGGCGTGGAGCCGCGCTTGACCAGGTGGTTGTTCAGCTCGATCGCCTTGGCGACGGCCGTGTTGAAGCGCAGCCCGGCCATGTCGCCGCGGATGCCGTCGATGGCCTTGTGCAGGGCGCGCAGCGTCGCGTCGTCCGGCTCCTCCTCCGTGACGACCAGCTCGCCGGTGTCCTCGGAGACGACGTTGCGCCACAGCCGCTGCAGGAAGCGGTAGGAGCCGACGACGGCCCGGGTGTCCCACGGGCGGGAGACGTCCAGCGGGCCCATCGACATCTCGTACAGGCGCAGGGTGTCCGCGCCGTACTCGTCGGCGATCTCGTCCGGGGCGACGGCGTTCTTCAGGGACTTGCCCATCTTGCCGGCCTCGCGCTTGACCGGCTCGCCCTGCCAGAAGTACTTGCCGTCGCGCTCCTCGATCTCGGCGGCGGGCACCGGGAAGCCGCGCTCGTCGCGGTAGACGTCCGCGGTGATCATGCCCTGGTTGAACAGCTTGTGGAACGGCTCGACGGAGGAGACGTGCCCCAGGTCGTGCAGCACCTTGTGCCAGAAGCGGGCGTACAGCAGGTGCAGCACGGCGTGCTCGGCACCGCCGACGTACAGGTCGGCGCCGCCGGCCGGCTTGGCCTCGGTGGGGCCCAGCCAGTAGCGCTCGTTGGCCGGGTCGACCACCGCGTCGGCGTTGGTCGGGTCGACGTAGCGCAGGTCGTACCAGCAGGAGCCCGCCCAGTTGGGCATGGTGTTGGTCTCGCGGCGGTACCTGCGGACGCCGTCGCCCAGGTCCAGCTCGACGTTGACCCAGTCCTCGTTGCGGGACAGCGGGGTCTCCGGCGAGGAGGCGGAGTCGTACGCGTCGTAGGTGCGCGGCGAGTAGTCGTCGACCTCGGGGACCTCGACCGGCAGCATCGACTCGGGCAGCGCGTGCATCACGCCGTCCTCGTCGTAGACGATCGGGAACGGCTCGCCCCAGTACCGCTGGCGGCTGAACAGCCAGTCGCGCAGGCGGTAGTTGACGGTGCCCTCGCCGATGCCGCGCTCGGCCAGCCAGGCGGTGGCGGCGGCCTTGGCGTCGACCACGCTCAGCCCGTCCAGGGACAGGGCCGAGGGCGAGGCCTGCGCCGAATCACCCTCGGAGCGCACCGAGTTGACGATGACCGAGTCGTAGGTGTCGAAGGCGTCGTCCCACTCGGCCGGGTCCGAGCCGCGCCCGTCGGTGGGCTCGACGACGCAGCGCATCGGCAGCGCGAAGGCGCGGGCGAAGGCGAAGTCGCGGTGGTCGTGGGCGGGGACGGCCATGATGGCGCCGGTGCCGTAGCCCATCAGCACGTAGTCGGCGATGAACACCGGGACGGACGCGCCGCTGACCGGGTTGACGGCGTAGGCGCCGGTGAAGACGCCGGTCTTGACCTTGGCCTCGACCTGGCGCTCGACGTCCGACTTGGCGGCGGCGGTGGCCCGGTAGGCGGCGACGGCCTCGGCGGGGGTGGCGGCGCCGCCGGTCCACTCGGCGGGCACGCCCTCCGGCCAGGCGGCGGGGACGATCGAGTCGACCAGGTCGTGCTCGGGCGCCAGCACCATGTAGGTGGCGCCGAACAGGGTGTCGGGCCGGGTGGTGAAGACGGTGATCTTCCCGCCGTCGACCGCGAAGTCGACCCGGGCGCCCTCGGAGCGGCCGATCCAGTTGCGCTGCTGCAGCTTGATGGCCTCGGGCCAGTCCAGCAGGTCCAGGTCGGCGATCAGGCGGTCGGAGTACGCGGTGATGCGCATCATCCACTGGCGCAGGTTGGACTTGAACACCGGGAAGTTGCCGCGCTCGGAGCGGCCGTCCGCGGTGACCTCCTCGTTGGCCAGCACGGTGCCCAGGCCCGGGCACCAGTTGACCGGCACCTCCTTGGCGTACGCCAGGCGGTACTCGCCCAGCACCTCGTCGCGCTCACCGGCGGACAGTTCGGCCCAGGCGCGGCCGCCCGGCACCGCACGCGCGCCGGACTCGAACTGGCCGACCAGCTCGGTGATCGGGCGGGCCTTGCCGGCCGCCTCGTCGTACCAGGAGTTGAAGATCTGCAGGAAGATCCACTGCGTCCAGCGGTAGTAGTCCGGGTCGATCGTGGAGATCGAGCGGCGCGGGTCGTGGCCCAGGCCCAGCCGGCGCAGCTGGTGGCGCATGTTGGCGATGTTGGCCTCGGTGGAGACCCGCGGGTGGGTGCCGGTCTGCACCGCGTACTGCTCGGCGGGCAGGCCGAAGGCGTCGTAGCCCAGCGTGTGCAGCACGTTGTGGCCGGTCATCCGCTGGTAGCGGGCGAAGACGTCGGTGGCGATGTAGCCCAGCGGGTGGCCGACGTGCAGGCCCGCGCCCGAGGGGTACGGGAACATGTCCATGATGAAGCTGTGCGGCTTCGCGGCGACGTCGCCGGCGGCCGGGTCGGCCAGCTCACCGGTGGGGTTGGGGGCGTGGAAGGTGCCCTCCTTCTCCCAGATGTCCTGCCAGCGGGACTCGATCTCCGCCGCCAGCGCGGCGCTGTACCGGAACGGCTCGGTCGCGGTCTCGGCCGCGCCGGACGCAGGGGTCGTCTCGCTCATGGTCCTTCAAGCTCCATCGGTGTCAGTTGGCGAACCGCGACGCGGCCGACCGTGGACCCGTCCCACGACGCGGGCGGGGGCGGAAAACAAAAAATCCCCTCGCAGGAGGGGACGCCACGCCGACTCCGGCACCGCCCGAGGGCGCGGCCGGTCCTGGTCAGCGCGGCCGGCTAAGGAGCAGGCGCACGGTTCGCATGGGCTCAGGGTACCGCAAGCAGGTCAGGGGTCTCCGGGCCGTCCCACCGACGGCACGGCCCACCCGCGCCACCACTCACACCCGCCCACAGCCCACCCGCACCACCACGCACACCCGCCCACAGCCCACCCGCACCACCACGCACACCCGCCCACAGCCCACCCGCACCACCACGCACACCCGCCCACAGCCTACGGCGCGGCCGTCCGCGCCACCCCGCCGTCCCGCAGCCCCGCCGCCTCGAAGTCCCGCAGCGCCCTGGCCAGTCGCTCCGACTGCATCCCCGCCGCGAGCGAGCGCGCCAGCCCCGCCGTCCGGGCCGCCTCCCGCTGGTCGCCGAGCCGCCGGTGGGTCTCGGCCAGCCGGACCATCAGCAGCGCCTTGGAGCGGGCCCGCCCCGGCCCGAGCCCGGCGACGGCCTCGGCGAGCAGGGCCTTCGCCATCCGGTGCTGACCGAGCGCCAGCCGCCCCTCCCCCACCATCCCGGCGAGGTCGGCCCGGGCCTCCTCGGTGCCGGGGACGCCGTCGATCTCGGCGAAGGCCCGGGCGGCGGCCTCCTCGGCCCGGTCGGCCTCGCCGCGGCGGCCGTGGGCGCGGGCGATCCGGCCGTACTGGCGGGCCCGCCCGGTGGGGCTGAGCGCGGGCCCGTGGGTGTCCAGGGCGGTGCGCAGCGCGGTGACGGCGTCCAGACCGCGCCCGCCGCTGCCCTGGGTGGCGAGGGCCACCAGCGCGCCGAGCCCGGCGACCCCGAGCCGGACGTCGCCGCTGACGTGGGCGGCGCGCAGCGCGGCGACGAAGGCCCGCTGGGCGGCCGCGTCGTGGCCGAGGTCGAACGCGGCCCAGCCGGCCAGCCGGGCCAGCCGGCTGGCGGTGCCGTACAGTTCGCGGCCGAGTCGTTCGTCGTACGCGCCGAGTTCCAACAGCTTTGCCAGCATGGCGAGTTCGGCGCGGGTGGGGCCGAGGACGAGGCCGCCGCCGCAGGAGCGTTCGAGGCGCTGCTTGCTGCGGTAGGAGAGACCGAGTTCACCGGCCAGGGTGGGGTCGACGCGCAGCGCGCCCTCACCGCCGCCGACCGGCGGTGGCGGCGAGGAGAGCCGCTCGGCGGCGTGGTCGAGGTCGGCGCTGCGGAACAGGTCGGTGAGCCGGACCGGTCCGGCGTCGGTGGCGGCCTCGCGCAGCGCGGTCTGGGCGGTGTCGGCGGTCCACGGGTCGGTGAGCAGTCGGGGCGAGAGGATCTTGGCGCCGCGGTGGCCGCCCATCCGGCCCCAGAGCTGCTCGTAGGTGACGGCTATGCCGAGGGTACGGCTGAGCACCTCGCAGACCGTCTGGTCGTGCGGGCTGCGCGGCACCATGCCGCGGTCGCGCCACTTGTACGGGGCGGTGGAGCTGATCGCCAGGCCCGGCGGGAGGGCGAGGCTCACCTCACGGGCGAGCCGTTCCGGACTCCAGCCGAGCTGGTGCAGTATCCGGGCCAGCTCCTCGTTCCGCCTTCGCTGCAGATCGGCCATGGCACGACGGTAGCGGTCTTTCCCTCCGGTCCGCCGGTGGCATGCACACAACGGCGAAGAGCCGCCTCCCGTAACGGGAGGCGGCTCTCGACCACTGTGGAGCTATGGGGAATTGAACCCCAGACCTCTTGCATGCCATGCAAGCGCTCTACCAACTGAGCTATAGCCCCTTGACCTGCGATGTCACCGGGTTTCCCGTCGTTTCCGTCCGGTTTCCCTCGGCGACATCGACTACTTTACACGGTCCTGGGCGTGCTCCTGAAATCCGTTTCCCGAGGCCACCACAGCCGGCCCGGGCGGCCCGGGCGGTCCGCCAGGCCACGGGCGGCGCGGGCGACAGCGCGCCACGCACCCCACGCACCACCACCCGCGCCACCCACATCACCCGCAACCGCCCGCACCACCCACCCCGTCAGCGCACCGCCCGCCGGCTCCACGCCGCGAACCCCGCCCCGACCAGCACCACCGCACCGTTGACCGCCAGCGTCACCAGCAGCGCGTGCCCCGACACCCCGGCCGGCGCCGGCAGGTCCACCTGCCCGAGGAACACCGAGCCGATCACCGCGACCCCGGTCATCTGTCCGAGCTGCAGGACGGTCACCGTCACCCCGCTGGCGTCGGCCGCGTCCTCCGGTGCCACCCCCGCCAGCGCCCGGGCGAACAGCGGGGCGTACGCGCAGCCGGCGACCAGGCCGAGCACGGCCGTCTCCACCAGCACCACCGCCCCGATCCCGTCGCCGCCGCCGAGCAGCACCCCCAGCAGCAGGTAGCCGCCGCCGAGCAGTACCCCGGCGAGCACCGGCAGCGGGCCGTGCAACCGGCCCGGCAGCCGGTGCCAGCGCAGGCTGGCCAGGCCGAAGCCGACCGCGACGGGCGCCGAGCAGAGCCCGGCCCGCAGGGCGCTGTGCCCGAGGGCCGCCTGCTGGTGGAGGGCGAAGGTGAACATGAAGCCCGCGTAGGCGGCCATGATCGTGAACAGCCCGACGGCGGCGGGGCGCAGCCCGGGGGCGCGCAGTACCCGGCCGGGGATCAGCGGCTGCCCGCCGCGCCGGGCGACCCGGCGCTCGACCGCCACGAGCAGGCCGAACAGCAGCGCGCTGCCCGCGATCATCGCCCAGCCCCAGACCGGCCAGCCGAGCTCGTTGCCGAGCACCAGCGGCACCACCAGCAGGCCGAGCGCCGAGCCCAGCACCACCAGGCCCGGGACGTCGAAGCCGCGCGAGGCGTCACCGGGCGGTTTCGGCCGCAGCCGGGCGCCGGCCGCCAGCAGCACCAGCCCGATCGGCACGTTGACCAGGAACACCGGCCGCCACCCGGTGCCGAACAGGTCGGCGCTGACCAGCACCCCGCCGAGCACCTGCCCGAGCGCGACGCCGACGGCCAGCACCGCCGAGTAGAGGCCGATCGCCCGGGTGCGGGCGGCCCCGGTGAAGGTGCGCTGGAGCAGGCTCATCACCTGCGGCACCATCAGGGCCGCGCCCGCGCCCTGGACCAGCCGGAAGGCGATCAGCGAGCCGGTGGTCGGGGCGAGGCCGCAGGCCAGCGAGGCGAGGGTGAAGACGGCCAGGCCCAGTTGGAACAGCCGGCCGAAGCCGTACCGGGCGCCGAGGCGGGCGCCGGTGATGAGCAGGACGGCGTAGGCGACGGTGTAGCCGGCGATCACGAATTGGAGGGCGGCGCCGGAGGCGCCCAGGTCGGTCCGGATGGTCGGCACCGCGACGTTGACGATGGAGCCGTCGAGCACGGCCATGCACTGCCCGCTCAGCACGATCGCGAGGAGCGGCCCGGGCCGTGCGGCCGGTGCCCCGGTGGTGCCCGTGGTCGCGCCGGGCCGGGTCTGGAGGTCGGTCATGGCCACCAGCCTGGGGCGGCGCCGGTACTGGTGGTTAGAGCCTGCCGATCCTGGTACCGGTAGCACCTGTATCGCCCGCGCCCGCTGCGGCACGATGGACGGCATGACCGTGCTGGAGGAACTCCCCGCCGCGACCGGCGGCCGTGAACGGCGGCGCACCGAGCTGGCCCGCTTCCTGAAGGCCTGCCGGGCGCGGGTCACCCCGGAGGACGTCGGCCTGCCGCCGGGGCTGCGCCGCCGTACCCCGGGGCTGCGCCGCGAGGAGGTCGCGCAGCTCGCCGGGGTCGGGGTGACCTGGTACACGTGGCTGGAGCAGGGGCGGCCGATCAACGCGAGCGAGCAGGTGCTGCTGGCGGTGGCCCGGGCGCTGCGGCTGGACGGCACCGAGCGTCAGCACCTGTTCCGGCTGGCCGGGGCGGCCCCCTCGGCGCTGGCCCGGCCGGCCCCGCCGGAGCTGAGCCCGGCGATCCAGCTGATCCTGGATTCGCTGGCGCCGCTGCCGGCGGCGGTCTCCAACACCCGGTTCGACGTGCTGAGCTTCAACCGGCCGTACCGCTCGCTGTTCGGCACCGAGCGGATGCGCCCGTCCCACGGGGTGTTCTTCAACAGCCTCTGGTGCATGCTGACCGCGCCGGAGTGCTGCAACCCGTGCGAGAACCCGGAGGAGACCCTGCCGCGGATGGTGGCGGTGCTGCGCTCGGCGTACGGCCGGCACGTCGGCGAGCCGGCCTGGGAGGAGCACGTGCAGCAGCTGTCGGCCCGCAGCGAGCTGTTCCGGGAGCTGTGGGACCGCCAGGAGGTGGCGCCGCCGAAGACCCTGTTGCGGATCTTCCGCCACCCGGAGCTCGGCGTGATGCGGCTGAACGCCACCTATCTGACGATGCCGGGCGTGCCGGAGTGCTACATCGTCGTGTACGTCCCGGAGAACCCGGACGACCGCGAGCTGGTGGAGCGGCTCAACTCCCTGCAGCCGGGCGGCTGGCGGCACACCTGCAAGCCCTAGGCGCCGTACGGGGCGCGCGGCACCGGGGGCTCCGCGCGCCCGATCCCCCTCCGGGAATGACGAGAGGCCGCCACCCTCGGGTGACGGCCTCTCGAACTGCTGTGGAGCTATGGGGAATTGAACCCCAGACCTCTTGCATGCCATGCAAGCGCTCTACCAACTGAGCTATAGCCCCGCGACACTGGCGACCTGGCTCCGGAACTCCGATTTCCACGACCGCCTATGCGGAGTGGAGCTATGGGGAATTGAACCCCAGACCTCTTGCATGCCATGCAAGCGCTCTACCAACTGAGCTATAGCCCCGCACTCACCGGATCTCCCGCTTCCCTTCCGGGCCGCGTTCCTTCCCTGCGAACGAGGAAGACTCTAGCTGGTCAGGCCCGGAACTGCGAAATCCGCTCCTCCCGGGCCCCCTCGAAGCCTCCGTCACCGGCACCCGCGAAGCCCCGTCACCGGGTACCGGCCACCGGGCCCCCGTCGCCGAGTGCCGTCAGGTGTCGTCGCCGATGACCGGCTGCGGGAGCGTGCCCGCGTTGTGCTCCAGCAGCCGCCAACCGCGCGCCCCCCTGCCGAGCACCGACCAGCAGCAGTTGGACAGCCCGCCGAAGCACTCCCACAGGGGAGGCTCCAGGCCCAGCAGCCGCCCGAGCATGGTCCGGATGGTGCCGCCGTGGCTGACCACGACCAGGGTGCCGTTCTCCGGCAGCTTGGCGACCGCCTCCAGCACCACCGGCACCGAGCGGTCGGCGACCTCGGTGGACAGCTCGCCGCCACCGCGGCGCACCGGCTCCCCGGCCGCCCAGGCCGCGTACTCCTCCGGGTGGCGCTCACGGATCTCGGCGTTGGTCAGGCCCTGCCAGGAGCCCGCGTACGTCTCCCGCAGCCCCTCGTGGTGCTGCACGTCCAGTCCGGTGACCTCGGCCAGCTCGTCGGCGGTGCGCCGGGCGCGCTTGAGGTCCGAGGAGATCAGCAGGTCGGGGCGCAGCCCGGAGAGCAGCCGGGCCGCCCGCTGGGCCTGCAGCACGCCCTGGCCGGTCAGGTCGATGTCCGTGGTGCCCTGGAAACGCGATTCGAGGTTCCACGAGGTCTGGCCGTGCCGCCAGAAGACGATGCGCGGGCCGCGCGCGTCCCTGCTCAGTGCAGGTCCTCGGGCTTGCCGAAGTCGTCGGCCGGGGCGACGGCGTTGCCGGCGTCGTCGGTGATCGCGTCGGGGCGGTTGCGCGACTCCAGGGCGTCCTCGGGCAGCGGCAGCTCGGGGCAGTCCTTCCAGAGGCGGTCCAGCGAGTAGAAGGAGCGCTCCTCGGAGTGCTGGATGTGCACGACGATGTCGAGGTAGTCGAGCAGGATCCAGCGGCCCTCGCGCTCGCCCTCGCGGCGCACCGGCTTGATGTCCAGCTGCTCGCGCAGCTGGTCCTCGATCTCCTCGGCGATCGAGCGGACCTGGCGGTCGTTGTTCGCGGAGGCGATCAGGAAGGCGTCGGTGATCGACAGCACCTCGCTGACGTCGAAGGCGATGATGTTGTGCGCGAGCTTGTCGGCCGCCGCCTGGGCGGCGACGTTGATGAGCTGCTGGCTGTGGTCGGTGACGGTCACGGTGTTCTTCCGGCTCGGCGGCTTTGGGGCGGCCCCGGCACGGCGGCAGGGGTCGCCTTCCAGGATCTCACGCCGTCCCCGCGGCCTCGGAACGCATTTCCGGGGCCGCGGGGGCGGGCGAGGGGCGGAGCCGGTCCGCTACGGGGTCTTCGGCGGCTGGTAGTCCTTGCCGAGCACGACCACCAGGTCCGCGTTCTGGGCGTCGCCGACCTTCTTCACCGCCGTGTCCGGCAGCCCCAGGCTGGTCGCCAGGGACTTCGCCGCGCCCTGCCGGGCGTCGTCGGTGTAGCGGATCTCACTGGTGGCCTGCGGCGCGGTCTTGGCGCCGCCCGGGATGAACGTCAGGCCCGAGTTGACGATCTGGACCTGCGCCGCGGCGCCCGCCGCGTCGTTGCCGGAGGCGTCCTGGAGCGAGACCCGGGCGGGGGCGTCGCCGGCCGCCGCGGACTTCACGGTGCCGCCGAGCACGTCCTTGACCTGCTTGCCGGCGGTCGCCTCGTCCAGGGTGCCGTCCGGCTTGACGGTCAGCGCGGTGGTGCCGAAGTGGCCGTCCTTGGCCTGCTGGGCGAGCTGGGCGAGCACGCCGGCCAGGGCGTCCTCGGGCAGCGAGGGGTCGAGCACCGCGTTCATCCGGTGCACGTCGTCCTTGGCGTCCTTGAACTGGGTCGGCATGGTGCGCACCACGGCGTCCATCACCTGGCCGAACCGGGCCAGCTGGGCGTCCCGGTTCTCGCCGGGCCCCTGGAGGGTGGCGTAGGCGACCGCGGCCTTTCCGCTGAGCAGGGTGTTCTTGCCGGCGGCGGAGAGCAGCTTGCCGTCCGGCTTGCCGCCCTCGTGGGTCTCGGCGTTGGTGTCCACCCGGACGCCGCCGAGCTGGGAGACCAGCAGTTCCAGGTACGGGGTGTCCAGCCGCCAGGTGCCGGCGACCGGGGCGCCGAGCACGGTGGACAGGCCGTCGCGGGTCGCCGAGGCGCCGATCGCGTCCATGGCCTGGCCGACCGTGGTCACCGGCGGGTCGCCCGGGCCGGGCAGCCGCAGCACGTCGGGCAGCAGCAGCACCGTGCCCTTGTGCCCGGAGGCGTCGTCGACCAGCAGCGCGCTGGACACCTTGCCCTGGAGGTCGCGCAGGTGGACGACGTTGACCTGCCGCCCGCCCGCCGCGGCGGCCGCGGTCGGCTTGTCCCCGGTGAACCACAGGTAGCCGCCGACGCCGCCGGCCGCGAGCGCCAGCACCACGCCGAGGCCGATCAGCCGGTTCTTGAGCTTGCGGCGGCGCTCGGCGCGCACCTCGCTGCGGGACTCGGCGAACTTGAGCCAGTCGATGACGTCCTCGGACTCCTCCGCCTCCTCGTCGACGAAGGTGAACTCGCCCGTCTGGTAGGAGTCCTTGGGCGCCCGGCCGCCGGCCTTGCCGGGCCGGGCCCCGGCCACCTGCTCGGAGGGCGCGTCCGCCGCGGCCGGGGTGGCCTCCGCGGCCGGCCGGGGGCTCCGGCGGCGCGGCGGCGGCACGGCGGCGGGCCCCACCGGGGCGGACGGCTCCGGCGCGGACGGCTGCGGCACGGTCGGCTGCGGCTCGGCGACCACCGGCCCGGCCGGCGCGACCGGGGCCACCGGCGCGGCCTGGTACGGCTGCTGGTACCCCTGGTACCCCTGCTGCTGGTAGCCCCCGTACGAATCCTGCCCGTACACCGGCTGCCCGTACTGGTCGTACGTCTGCGGCTCGTACGGCTGCGGTTCGTACTGCTGCTCGTACCCCTGCTGCTGCCCGTACCCCTGCTGCTGCGGGAACTGCCCGGTCTGCCGGTAGCCGTGGGCCTGGTCCTGCCGGCCCCCCTGCTGGTAGCCCTGGGCCTGGGCCTGCTGCCCGCCGTACGAGCCCTGCCCGTACACCGGCTGCCCGTACTGGTCGTACGTCTGCGGCTCGTACTGCTGCTCGTACTGCTGCCCGTACGCCGGGGGCTGCTGCTGCCCCTGGGGGTATCCCTGGCCCTGGCCCTGCCCCTGGTGCGGCTGCTGCTGGTACTGGCCGGTGGACCACTCCTCCGGCTGCCCGCCGTTGCCGCTGCCGTTACCGCTGCGATCGGTCACGCCCGCTCCTGGCTCAGGTCCCGTGCGGCGCGTACAGCGCCCGCTTGTCGATGTAGCGGACCACCCCGTCCGGGACGAGGTACCAGACCGGCTCGCCCTTGGCGACCCGGTTGCGGCAGTCCGTGGAGGAGATGGCCAACGCCGGGACCTCCACCAGGGAGACCCCGCCCACCGGAAGCCCGGCGTCCGACAGAGTGTGCCCCGGGCGGGTGCAGCCGATGAAGTGGGCCAGCGAGAAGAGTTCGTCCGAGTCGTGCCAGGACAGGATCTGGGCCAGTGCGTCGGCGCCGGTGATGAAGAAGAGGTCGGCGGCCGGGTGCAGGGAGTGCAGGTCGCGCAGGGTGTCGACGGTGTAGGTCGGGCCCTCGCGGTCGATGTCGATCCGGCTCACCGAGAACTGCGGGTTCTCGGCGGTGGCGATGACCGTCATCAGGTAGCGGTCCTCGGCCGGGGTGACCTGGCGGTCGCTCTTCTGCCAGGGCTCACCGGTCGGGACGAAGATCACCTCGTCCAGGTGGAACGCGCTCGCCACCTCGCTCGCGGCGACCAGGTGGCCGTGGTGGATCGGGTCGAAGGTGCCGCCCATGACGCCGAGGCGCTTCTTCACCGGTTCCGGTCCGCCGGGATTCCCGGCCTGCTCTCCCATGCCGCCACACCTTACGCGACGCCCGTTGCGGTGCGGGAACGCCCGTGCGGGGGTTGTCCGCAGATGCGTGAGGGAGCGGCCGGCGCACTGGCCGGACGCTCCCCGAGCGGCCCCAGGACCGGGCTCAGCGGTCCCGGTTGAAGCGGGTGGTGATGAAGAGCAGGAGCAGCAGGATGAACAGCGCGGCGCCGCCCGTCAGCAGCGGGTTCAGGCTGTCGTGGTTGCCCCCCTCGGCGAGCTGGTTCAGGACGGGGAGTGCGGCAGCAGTGTTCATGGTCGGCGGGACCTTCTCGGCTCGGTGAACGGACCTGGGGGTGTTCCGGGCCGGTGAGGGCCCACCCGTCATCGTACGGGGGGTTACACGGCAACCGCTCGGCGGCCCACCGCCGCTGACCGGGCGTGAGCGAACCGATCGGGAGGCGGCGCCTACTGGCCCCGGAAGGCGCGGGCCATGATCCAGACCAGCAGGCCGATCCCGACGAAGGAGGCGATCACGATGATCCGCAGGAACAGGCCCGGGCCGGCCTCGTCGGAGATGGGTGCGGCCAGGCTGACCAGCGCTTCGGTGGACATCTGAGGGACTCCTCGAACTGCTCGGTACCGCGGCCGGGTCCGGTCTCGGTTCTCCAGGGCATTCAGGGTAAACCCGCCTCACACCGGCACCGCCCACCGGCCCCCGCGCCGCGCCAGACCCGCCGCCGACCCGCCGCCGACCCGCCGCCGGACGCCCCCACGGCCGTCCCCGCCCCCTCCCCCGGGGACGAGTACGCAACCGCGGACGTTGCACAGGCAGTCGTTGCAGACGAGTCACTGCCGGCGAAGACCAGCGGGGGGCCGGGCGCTGCGCCGAGGCCGCCGTCGACCAGGAGGTACGCAGACCATGACCGACACGACCGCGAACGCACCGAGCCGCCGTCGCCAACGCTTCCCCGAGATCTCCACCCGGGCCTGGGAGCACCCCGCCGACCGCTCGGCGCTGGTCGCCCTGCGCCGGCTCTCCGGCTTCGACGACGTCCTCAGGAAGCTCGCCGGGCTGGTCTCCGAGCGCTCGATCCGGCTGATGTTCCTGGCCACCGCCGTGAAGACGTCCGAGCGCCAGTTCCCCGAGCTGTACGGCATGGTCCGCGACGCCGCCTACGTGCTCGACCTGGAGCAGGTCCCGGACCTGTACGTCAGCCAGGACCCGACGGTCAACGCGTTCACCATCGGCATCGACACCCCGATCATCGTGGTCACCAGCGGCCTGGTCGAGCTGCTCGACGAGGAGGAGCTGCGCTCCGTCATCGGCCACGAGGTCGGCCACGCGATGTCCGGCCACGCGGTCTACCGGACGATGCTGATGATCCTCACCAACATCGCCACCCGGATCGCCTGGGTGCCGCTCGGCAACCTGGCGATCATGGCCCTCGTCACCGCGCTCAAGGAGTGGTTCCGCAAGGCCGAGCTGTCCAGCGACCGGGCCGGCCTGCTCGCCGGGCAGGACCTCCAGGCGTCCATGCGGGCCCTGATGAAGCTGGCCGGCGGGCACAACCTGGCCGAGATGAACGTCGACGCGTTCCTGGAGCAGGCCGAGGAGTACGAGAAGGCCGGGGACCTGCGCGACGGCGTGCTCAAGCTGCTCCAGCTGCTGCCGCAGACCCACCCGTTCGCGGTGGTCCGGGTCGCCCAGCTCAAGAAGTGGGCGGAGAGCGACGAGTACCGCTCGATCCTGGCCGGCGCCTACCCGCGCCGCACCGACGACCGGGACACCTCGGTCGGCGAGCAGTGGAAGGCCGCCGCCGAGCACTACACGACCTCGGTGAAGGAGAGCAAGGACCCGCTGATGGGCCTGCTGCGGGACGTGGCCGGCGGCGCCGCGACCGTCGGCGGCAAGCTGCGGGACACCTTCACCGGCAGCGGCCGCAACGGCTCGGGCAACGGCTCCGGGGAGCACGGCGGCTCCGGGAACCGCACCGACGGCTGACCTCGGCGGGGGGCCTTCGCCGCCACCGCTCCGGCATCCACGGCCGGTGACCCGCCCGGGTCACCGGCCGCGCCGCATCCGGTGAGCCTTCAACCACCCCTCCGCCCCCGCTCGCCCCGCCCCTGTCCACCCCCGCTCGCCGCGCCCCGCTCAGCTCCCGGCCAGCACCCCGCACACCTGCCAGGCCGGCCGCGCGTGGTTGCCCGGGTCGACCGGCGCCGGCGCGGCCACCGCGGTGCCCTGCGCGGTGGCCAGCACCGGCTGCAGGAAGCCCGCCATCGAGGTGGTGCACGGCTCCGGGCCGGCCTGCAGCACCGCGTCCACCAGCCGCAGCTGCGCCTGCCCCAGGTCGACCCGGTCGAGCTGGAAGGTCAGCTCGCGCCGCACGGTCTCCAGGGTGACCGGGGCGCCGGCCGGGGCGCCGGCGGGCTTCAACGCGTAGACGAAGGTGTGGTCGGTGGTGATCTGCAGGGTGCCGCCGTCCGACTCGTCGACCCGCATCGCGCCGACCACCTTCACGGTGTCGGAGGCCAGCGCGACCTGCGCCGGGTCGAAGCGGACGATCCAGCCGGTCACCGCGTGGTGCCGGTCGTCCACCGGCTGGGCGACGCTCGCGTCGAACTGGGCCTGCTCACCGGGCGTGACGAAGGCCCGCACGTCCGTGGTGACGCCCTGGACCAGCGCCGCCGGCGTCAGCGAGGAGGCGACCAGGTAGCGCTGCACGGTGTCGAGGGCCTTGGTCACCTCGACCTTGCTGAAGTGCTCGGTGCCAGCGCCGCTCGGGGTGTTCAGTCCGGCCGTCCCGTCGCCGTACCCGGGCGGCAGCGCCGCGAACGGGTGCGCCGGGTCGGCGACCGGGCGCACGGCCGATGCCGGGCTCAACGCGACCAGGCTGACGGTCAGTTGACTGCCCTCCGGCCGGGCCGGGATGCCCTTGGGCGAGTTCACCCCGAAGTACACCGCGGCCCCGAAGGCCAGCAGGATCAGCAGCAGCAGGGCCAGCGCCTGACGCGGCACGCTGCCCAGCGGCCCGAGCCGCACCCGGGCCCGGGTGGCCTTGCCGAAGGAGCCCGCGAGCCGCTCCCGGGCGGACAGCTCCTGGATCCGGGCAGCCCGGACGAACGACTCGTCGAAGACGACGGACCGGAACTCGTCCTCATTGCCGGAACCGCCCTCGGGCGTACCCTCAGGAGGCTCGCGCGGGTCACCCATAGCACCAGGGTAGGCGCACTCCGGGCCCGCCACGAGGGCCCCGGCGCAGATTGCCGGGAACGCTCCGTGACCACCGCCCCGGGGCGTGCGCCCCTGGACACTCCCCGGAGCCCCGCTACGGAGTCGACGCCACCAGTGCCGGCTCGGCCGGCGCCGACCGCGGGTCCGCGCCCGGGCTGCTGCTGCCGGACTCCGGGCGCCGGGGCGCCCCCGAGGAGCCGCCCACGCCCTGGTAGACCGCCGCGACCGCCACCGCCACCAGGCTCACGCCCATGATCACGGCGAGCACCCAGGCCACCGGCCGGTGCCAGCGCTGCTGGGCCACGTACCGCCCACGGGCCCGCACCGGGTCGTAGCGCCGTCCCCAGCGCCGGCCCTGGCGGCCGGTCGCCCGGCCCGGGCCCGACCAGGGGTCGGGGTAGAGGTGGTCCTCGTCGAGTCCGCTCGGGTACGGGCGCAGCTCCAGCGGCAGCCCGTCACCGGCCGGCACGTCATAGCTCCAACCCGGTCCCGCGGAGTCCGGCTCGAACCGTGCCTCGGCGGCGGCGAGCTGCCGCTCCTTGGCGGTCGGCTCGTGCACGGCGGCGGACCGGACGAAGGCCTCATCGAAGACCACGGTGGCGAACTCGTCGTCCGCACCACCGTGGTCGGCGCCGTCGGGGTACGGCAAGCCCCCCACATCCTCAGCCACGGATTCAGCGTATTACCGGCCGGGCGATTTGTCTGTGGCTCCCGGCAGTTGGTCCGTCACACGTGTGACGGCCACCCCGCTCGGCCCCCTCACTCGGCGTCCGCGCCCCCGCCGACGGTCTGCGTCGCCTCGCCTCGCACATGCCCGTCACCGGTGACGATGTACTTGGTGCTGGTCAGCTCCGGCAGGCCCATCGGGCCGCGGGCGTGCAGCTTCTGGGTGGAGATGCCGATCTCCGCGCCGAAGCCGAACTCACCGCCGTCGGTGAACCGGGTGGAGGCGTTGACGGCCACCGTGGTCGAGTCCACCAGTTGGGTGAACCGGCGGGCGGCGGCCTGCGAGGTGGTGACGATCGCCTCGGTGTGGCCCGAGGACCAGCGGCGGATGTGCTCCACGGCCGCGTCCAGCGAGGGCACCACGGCCGCGGCCAGGTCGTACGAGAGGTACTCGGCGCCCCAGTCCTCGTCGGTGGCTGGCACCGCGGTGACGCCGGTGCCCTCGGCGGCCTTGAGCACCGCCTCGTCGCCGTGCACCGTCACCCCGGCCTCGGCCAGGGCGGCCAGCGCGAGCGGCAGGAAGGCGTCCGCGATGTCCTGGTGCACCAGCAGCGTCTCGGCCGAGTTGCAGACGCTGACCCGCTGCGCCTTGGAGTTCAGCAGGATGCCAACGGCCATCGCCAGGTCGGTCCGCGCGTCCACGTACACGTGGCAGTTGCCGGTGCCGGTCTCGATCACCGGGACGGTCGAACCCTCGACCACGGTGCGGATCAGCGAGGCGCCGCCGCGCGGGATCAGCACGTCGACCAGGCCGCGGGCGCGCATCAGCTCCTGCACCGAGTCCCGGCTCTCCCCCGGGACGAGCTGGATCACGTCGGCCGGCAGCCCGGCCGCGACGACGGCGTCCCGCAGGACGGCGACCAGCGCGGTGTTGGAGCGGTAGGCGGAGGCGGAGCCGCGCAACAGCACCGCGTTGCCGGACTTGAGGCAGAGCGCGGCGGCGTCCACGGTGACGTTCGGCCGGGCCTCGTAGATGATGCCGACCACGCCCAGCGGCACCCGCACCTGACGCACGTCCAGGCCGTTGGGCAGGGTGTAGCCGCGGACCGCCTCGCCGACCGGGTCGGCCAGGCCGGCCACGTCCCGTACGTCCGAGGCGATCGCGGCGATCCGCTCGCCGGTCAGGCTCAGCCGGTCGACCACCGACTCGGGCGTCCCCGCCGCGCGGGCCCGGGCCACGTCCTCGGCGTTGGCCGCGACGATCTCGCCGCTGCGGGCGACCAGCGCGTCCGCGATCGCCAGCAGCGCGGCGTCCTTGGCCCGGCGCGGCAGCGGGGCGAGCGCGGCGGCCGCCTCCCGGGCACGGCGCGCTACGGCGAGGACGGGGCTGTCGGCGGTGGCGAGGTCGCTGGTCATGCCGCCAAGGGTAGCGACTGCACCCGCTCCGCCGAGCGGTCATTTCGCCCGGTGAGACGGCGCACGGACGGCTCCGCGCGCCCTCGGTACGGGTGCACCTCCCCCTCAGTACGCCTGCGCCCCGCCCTCGGTACGGCTGCGCCCCGCCCTCAGTACGGGTGCACCCCGCCCAGGTGCGGCGGCGGATCGCCGAAGCCCTCGGCGACCCGCTTGTGGTACGTCGCCCGGTCGACCACCTCCAGCCCGACGATCTCCCACGGCGGCAGGCTCGCGGTCACCTTGTGCTCGCCCCAC
Source organism: Kitasatospora sp. NPDC040550 (assembly GCF_055594965.1). Taxonomy (NCBI): domain Bacteria; kingdom Bacillati; phylum Actinomycetota; class Actinomycetes; order Kitasatosporales; family Streptomycetaceae; genus Kitasatospora; species Kitasatospora sp. NPDC040550. Next base: position 23,644 of record NZ_JBVIWC010000044.1, read on the forward strand.
AGCCGCAGCGCTATCGCCGCCGCGTCGTGCAGGTCCCGGGCCTGCTCCCAGTAGCGGATCTCGGCGTGGTCGGCCGCGTAGCGGGCGGTCAGGAAGAACGAGTGGTCGTGCGCCAGCCGCTCCAGCGAGGCCCGCAGCGTGGACAGCGGGGTGGTCTGTCCGGCCACGCTCAGCACCACGTGCCACAGCCGGGCCTGCTCCGGCACGCTGGGCGGATCCGCCGCCTGCGCGCGCTGCGGCCGCATCCGGCGCACCCCGCCGGGCCCCTGCGACGGCGGACCGGCCGGCTCGGCGGGGCCGTCCCCGCGTCCGCCGTCGATGCTGGTCAGCCGCCGGCCCGCCGTCCCTCCGGTCAGCGCTGCCTCGCGCCTGCGTTCCACCGGCGGCCTCCTGTTCGGCGATCTCGTGTCGTCCCGCACCGCCCCGCCGGCCCCCGGCCGACCGGTACGGCTGCGCCCCTCCCCGCCCGCGGCCGGGCCGCTCCCGGTACGGAGCGGCCCGCCGACCGCACCGCGCCGTCCGGCCGCACCGCGCCGCACGGCCGCCGTACGGCCGGTCAGCCGTGCAGAACGACCAGGTCGTCGCGGTGGACGACCTCGCGCTCGTACCCGGCGCCGAACTCCTGGGCCAGGTCGCGGGTGGACCGGCCGAGCAGGCGGGGCAACTCCCTCGCATCAAAGTTGACCAGTCCGCGAGCCACGATGTGGCCGTTTTCGGCAAGAAGGTCCACCGGATCACCCGCGGCGAACTCCCCGTCGACCTTGGTCACCCCGGCGGGCAGCAGCGAGGCGCCGCCGGAGACCACCGCCTCGACCGCGCCCGCGTCCAGGTGCAGGGCGCCGCGCGGGCTGCTGGCGTGGGCCAGCCAGAGCATCCGGTCGGAGGTGCGGCTGCCGGTGCGCCGGAAGAGCGTGCCGGTGGGCCGCCCGGCCAGCGCGTCGGCGGCGTGGCTGGCGGCGGTGAGCACCACCGGGATGCCCGCGCCGGTGGCGATCCGGGCCGCCTCCACCTTGGTGACCATGCCGCCGGTGCCGACGCCCGCCTTGCCGGCGCTGCCGATCCGGATGCCGTCGAGGTCGTGCGGGCCGCTCACCTCGGCGATCCGGCTGGTGCCGGGCCGGGACGGGTCGCCGTCGTAGAGGCCGTCCACGTCGGAGAGCAGCACCAGCAGGTCGGCCCGGACCAGGTGGGCGACCAGCGCGGCCAGCCGGTCGTTGTCCCCGAACTTGATTTCGGCGGTGGCGACGGTGTCGTTCTCGTTGACGACCGGCATCGCGCCCATCGCCAGCAGCTGGTCCAGCGTCCGGTAGGCGTTGCGGTAGTGGGCGCGGCGGCTGGCGTCCTCGGCGGTGAGCAGCACCTGGCCGACCCGGATGCCGTACCGGGCGAAGGAGGCGGTGTACCGCGCGACCAGCAGCCCCTGGCCGACGCTGGCCGCGGCCTGCTGGCGGGCCAGGTCCTTGGGCCGCTTGTCCAGGCCGAGCGGGGCGAGCCCGGCGGCGATGGCGCCGGAGGAGACGAGCACCACCTCGGGCGCCTCCGGGCGGCTGCGCACCTTGGCGAGCGCGTCCACCAGGGCGTCCACCCGGTCGGCGTCCAGGCCGCCGGCCGCCGTGGTGAGTGAGGAGGAGCCGACCTTGACCACGATCCGCCGTGCGGTCAGCACCTCCTCCCGCAGTGAGTCCTCGCTCATCTCGCTGTACGCCCTTCCGGTGTGGTGCGGGTGCGGCGGGGCCCGGCCCGGCCGTCATGGCCGAAATCTACGCGATCCGCGCAGGTCACCCCCAGGGGGTTTCACCGGCTGGACCCGCCCTGGTCACGGGCCCGCCACAGCCCGGCCGCCAAGCCGGTCGGCTGGTATGGTCCCTGACCGAAAGCCAGATCGGGGGACGGCTTCCTGCCCGCTGTGCCCATTTCGTCTTCGACCTTCCTGTGACACGGGGGCGGCGCCGCACCGGGCAGGCCGGCAACGGTTCGCGGCCGCGCGCCAGGAGAACAGCACCATGCGTTCGCACACCACCAAGCTGACCGTCGCCGCCCTGGCGGCGGCCACCGCCTTCTCGCTCGCGGCCTGCGGCCCGGACAACTCGGACTCCCCGTCCGGTACGGGCGGCGCCACCGGGGCGGCCCCGGCGCAGACCGGCGCGGCCACCGGCGGCGCGGCCGGCGGTTCGACCGCCGCCCCGTCCGGCGCCGCGAGCGGCGGGGCGGGCGCCACGGGCGGCGCGGCCACCGGCGGTGCGGCCACCGGCGGCGCCGGTACGGCCGGAGCGGCGGGCGGCGGGGCCGGGAAGGTTCCGCAGGCCGCCACCGCGGTGAAGGTCGGCCAGCCGGCCACCGTCGACTTCGCCGACAAGACCGCCAAGGTCGCCACCAAGCTCCAGATCACCGTGACCGGCATCGAGGTCGGTTCGCTGCAGGACCTCACCGCCGCCAAGGTCTCGACCACCGGGCTGGAGGGGAAGACCCCGGTCTACGTCAGCTACACCGTCAAGAACCTCGGCGACGCCAGCCTGTCCTTCACCGCCCCGGACTCGAAGTTCGTCGTGTTCGACACCAACGGCGACAAGGGCCTCAACGTCATGAACGCCACCACCCCGCTGCCCAAGTGCACGGGTGCGAAGTTCCAGGGCGTCACCAAGGGCGCCGAGACCAAGGGCTGCACGATCATCGCCACCACCGGCACCACCCCGGCCGCGGTCGGCTACACCGACCTGGCAGACCTGCTCAAGCTCCAGGCCTCCTGGACGAAGTGACGGCGCGTCACCACGGAACGCAGCGGACGGCCCCGCCACCTGTCGAGGTGGCGGGGCCGTCCGCTGCGCGGCGGGGTCGACTCAGTTGTCCTCGTCGTCCTCGATCGCGGCCTGCCGGCCGCTGGAGAGGGCCTCGAAGGCGAGGAACTCGGCCTCGGCCGCGTCCCGGCCCTTCTGCTTCTCGCGCCGGCGGTCGACCGCCGGACGCTGGGTCTCCATCCGGTGGTCCTCACCGCGGCGGCCGAGCATCTCGGCGCCGGCGGCCATGGTCGGCTCCCAGTCGAAGACGACGGCGTTCTCCTCGGGGCCGATGATGACGGTGTCGCCCTCGTGCGCCCCGATCTTCCACAGCCGCTCCTCGATGCCGAGGCGGGCCAGCCGGTCGGCCAGGTAGCCGACGGCCTCGTCGTTGCTGAAGTCGGTCTGGCGGACCCAGCGCTCCGGCTTGACGCCGCGGATGCGGTAGGCGCCGTCCTCCTCCTCGATGGTGAAGCCCTCGTCGTCGACGGCCGTGGGCCGCAGCACGATCCGGGTGGACTCCTCGACCGGCTTGGCGGCGCGCGCCTCGGCGACGATCTTCGCGAGCGCGAAGCTCAGCTCGCGCAGGCCCTTGCGGGAGGCGGCGGAGACCTCGAACACCTGGAAGCCGCGCTCCTCCAGCGAGGCGCGGGTCAGGTCGGCGATGTCCTGGCCGTCCGGGACGTCCACCTTGTTGAGCGCGACCAGGCGCGGACGGTCCTCCAGACCGCCGTACTCGGCGAGCTCGGCCTCGATGGTCTCCAGGTCGGTCAGCGGGTCGCGGCCGGGCTCCAGGGTGGCGCAGTCCAGCACGTGCACCAGCACCGAGCAGCGCTCGACGTGCCGCAGGAACTCCAGGCCCAGGCCCCGGCCCTGGCTGGCGCCCGGGATCAGGCCGGGCACGTCGGCGATGGTGTAGACGGTGTCGCCCGCGGTGACCACACCGAGGTTGGGGATCAGGGTGGTGAACGGGTAGTCCGCGATCTTCGGCTTGGCGGCGGAGAGCACCGAGATCAGCGAGGACTTGCCGGCGCTCGGGTAGCCGACCAGGGCCACGTCGGCGACGGACTTGAGCTCCATCACGATGTCGCGGGCGTCGCCGGGCTCGCCGAGCAGCGCGAAGCCCGGCGCCTTGCGGCGGGACGAGGCGAGCGCGGCGTTGCCGAGGCCGCCGCGGCCGCCCTGGGCGGCGACGAAGCTGGTGCCGTGGCCGACCAGGTCGGCGAGCACGTTGCCCTTGCGGTCCAGCACCACGGTGCCGTCCGGCACCACCAGGACGAGGTCCCCGCCGTCGGCGCCGGTGCGGTTGCCGCCCGCGCCCGGCTTGCCGTTGGTGGCCTTGCGCTTGGGCGAGTGGTGGTACTCGAGCAGGGTGGTGACCTGCGAGTCCACGGTCAGGATGACACTGCCGCCCTCCCCGCCGTTGCCGCCGTCCGGGCCGCCGAGCGGCTTGAACTTCTCACGGTGAACGGAGGCGCAGCCGTGGCCTCCGTTACCCGCGGCGACGTGAAGTTCGACGCGGTCCACGAAGGTGGTCATGGGTGTGCCTCCAGTACGGGAAAGGGTTCTGTCTGCGTGAAGCGCGAAGGGTGGACCGGATAATTCCGGCCCACCCTTCAGTGTGAGTCCTGTCAGACTCGGGAGTCCGCTGGGACTCAGGCCTCGACGGCCACGATGTTGACGACCTTGCGGCCGCGACGGTTGCCGAACTGAACCGCACCGGCGGTCAGCGCGAACAGGGTGTCGTCGCCACCGCGGCCGACACCGGCACCCGGGTGGAAGTGGGTGCCACGCTGGCGGACGAGGATCTCGCCGGCCGAGACGACCTGGCCACCGAAGCGCTTCACGCCGAGGCGCTGGGCGTTCGAGTCACGGCCGTTACGAGTAGAGCTTGCGCCCTTCTTGTGTGCCATTTTTCGCTATCCCCTTACTTGCTGACCGAGTCGATGCTGGTGATGCGCACCGCGGTGTGCTTCTGACGGTGACCCTGACGACGGCGGTAGCCGGTCTTGTTCTTGTAGCGCAGGATGACGATCTTGTCGCCCTTGGTCTGGTCGACCACCTCGGCGTGAGCCTTCACGCCGGCCAGGACCCACGGGTCGGAGGTGACGGCTTCACCATCGACGACCAGGATGGTCGAGAGCTCCACCGAGTCACCCGGCTTGGCCTCGATACGGTCGATCTCCAGCACGTCGCCGACGGCGACCTTGTGCTGGCGGCCGCCTGCGCGAACGATCGCGTACATGCGGTACCTACTTTCCCAACTCGGTCGGAACTCCCGACGCCAGCCACCTGGGTACGGACACAGGAGCCTCTCCCCGATCACTCCGCGCTGGGCGCGGGACTCTCGGGAAGGTGATGTGCTCGGGAGCGCGGCGTAGACACGCCGAAGGTCAAGAATACGGACCGGCGGCCCAGGGGGCAAACCGGCCCGTACGGCCGGGGGCGGGAAGGACTCCCGCCCCCGGCGTGGGCACTACTCGGCCGCCGTATCACCCTCGGCGGCCGCGGCCTTCTTGGCCGCCGCGCTCGTCCGCTTGGTCGCGGTCTTGCGGGCGGTGGTCTTCTTGGCCGCCGTCGTCGTCTTCTTGGCGGCGGTCTTCTTGGCGGCGGTCTTGCGGGCGGCCCGCTTCTTCGGCGCCGGGGCCTCCTCCGCGGCGGGGGCCTCGTCGGCCTCCGCGGCCGGGGCCTCGACGACCTCGGCCTCCGCGACGACGGTCCCGGCGGCGGCCTCCGGGGCCACCTCCGCGACGGGCTCGGGCACGACCTCGGCCACCGGCTCGGCGGCCGGGGCGGCGGCGGCCAGGGCCGCCTCCAGGGCCGCGTCGGCCTTCGCCTGCAGCACCACGATCTCGGCGGCCTGCGGGGCACCGGCCGGAGCCGTCGCCTTGCGCACCGCGCGGCGGCGCGGACGGCCGGCCGGAGCGGCGGTGGGGGCGGGGGCCTCGGCCACCGGGGCCTCCACGGCCTTCGGGGTCTCGACCACCAGGGTCCCGACGGCCGGGGCCTCGACGCCCGGGACCTCCAGGGCCAGCTGGCCCTCGATCTCCTCGCGCACCGGCTCGGCGAGCTCCTCGACCGCCTCGGCGACGGCCTCGGCCACCGACCCGGCCTCGACGGCCTGCGGCTCCTCGTGGCCCGCGCCGCCCTTGCCCCGGCGACGGCGCTTGCCGCTGCCCGAGCCGGCCTCGACGGCGGCGGCCGCCGGGGCGTGGACGTGGGCGCTCGGCTGCTCCATGTGCACGATCACGCCGCGGCCGTTGCAGTGCACGCAGGCCTCGGAGAAGGACTCCAGCAGGCCCTGGCCGACCCGCTTGCGGGTCATCTGGACCAGGCCCAGCGAGGTGACCTCGGCCACCTGGTGCTTGGTCCGGTCCCGGCCCAGGCACTCCAGCAGTCGGCGCAGCACCAGGTCGCGGTTGGACTCCAGGACCATGTCGATGAAGTCGATCACGATGATGCCGCCGAGGTCGCGCAGCCGCAGCTGGCGCACGATCTCCTCGGCCGCCTCGATGTTGTTCCGGGTGACCGTCTCCTCCAGGTTGCCGCCCTGGCCGACGAACTTCCCGGTGTTGACGTCGATGACGACCATCGCCTCGGTGCGGTCGATCACCAGCGAACCGCCGCTGGGCAGCCAGACCTTGCGGTCCAGCGCCTTCATCAGCTGCTCGTCGATCCGGTAGGTGGCGAACACGTCCACCTCGGAGGTCCACCGCTGGAGCCGCTCGCCGAGATCCGGGGCCACGTTGGAGACGTACTCGTGGATGGTCTTCCACGCCTCGTCGCCGGAGACGATGACCTTGGTGAAGTCCTCGTTGAAGATGTCGCGGACGACCCGGACGGTCATGTCCGGCTCGCCGTACAGCAGCGCCGGGGCGTTGCCGGTCGCGGCCTTCTTCTGGATGTCCTCCCACTGCTGCTGGAGGCGCTGGACGTCGCGGGTCAGCTCCTCCTCGGAGGCGCCCTCGGCGGCGGTGCGCACGATCACGCCCGCGTCGTCCGGGACGATCTTCTTGAGGATCTGCTTGAGGCGGGCGCGCTCGTTCTCGGGCAGCTTGCGCGAGATGCCGGTCATCGAGCCCTCGGGCACGTACACCAGGTAGCGGCCGGGCAGCGAGATCTGGCTGGTCAGGCGGGCGCCCTTGTGGCCGATCGGGTCCTTGGAGACCTGCACCAGCACGGACTGGCCGGACTTGAGCACCGACTCGATCCGGCGCGGGCCGCCGTGGCCCAGCGCACCGAAGTTGACCTCACCGGCGTACAGCACCGCGTTGCGGCCCTTGCCGATGTCGACGAACGCGGCCTCCATGGACGGCAGCACGTTCTGGACCTTGCCCAGGTAGACGTTGCCGACGTACGAGGTGGCCTGCTCCTTGTTGACGTAGTGCTCGACCAGCACCCCGTCCTCCAGCACGCCGATCTGGGTGCGCTGGCCGTTCTGGCGCACCACCATGACGCGCTCGACCGACTCCCGGCGGGCCAGGAACTCGGCCTCGGTGATGATCGGCACCCGGCGGCGGCCCAGCTCGCGGCCCTCGCGGCGGCGCTGCTTCTTCGCCTCCAGACGGGTCGAGCCCTTGATGGACTGCACCTCGTCCGGGTCGAAGGACGGCTCGGTGGAGCGGCGGCGCGGCTCGCGCACCTTCACCACCGTGCGGACGCCGTCCTCGGTGGTCTCGGCGACCTCGACGGCGCCGGCCTCACCGCTGCGGCGGCGACGGCGGCGACGGCGACGCGAGGAGGACAGGCCGGCGGCCAGGTCGTCGTCGTCCTCGTCGTCCTCGTCGGCGACGGCCCGGGCCGACTCCTCGGCGGCGGGCTGCTCGGTCTCGACGGCCTCGGCGGCCTCGAAGTCCTCGGCCTCGCCACGGCGGCGGCGACGGCCGCCCCGACGGCGACGGCGGGACGGACGGCCGTCCTCCCACTCGTCCTCGGCCTCCGGACCGGCGACGGGGGCCTCCACGACGGGCTCCTCGACGGCCGCGACCTCGACCGGAGCGGCCTTCACGGGAGCGGCCTTCACCGCGGCGGCCTTGGCCGGCGCCGCCTTGGCCTGGGCGGCCTTGGCCGGCGCCTCGGCGGCCGACCTGCGACGGCTCGGCTCGACCCGGGTACGGACCCGGCGACGACGGCCGACGCCGCTGTACTCGTACTCGTCCTCGTCCTGGCGCTCGGCCTCGACGGCCGGGGCCTCGACCGGCGCCGGGGCGGCGGCGGGCTGCTGCGGCGCGGCGGGCGCGACGAAGGGGGCGGGCTCCTGGAACACCGGGGCCTGGAAGACCGCGGTGGCCGGGCGGACGGCGCGGCGGCGCACCCGGTGGTGCGGCTCGGCCTCGGCGGCCGGGGCGGGCGCGGCGACCGGCTCGGCGGCGACCGGGGCCTCGGCGACGGCCTCGACGGCCTCCTCCTCGGCGGGCTCCTCCTCGACGGCGGGCTCCTCGGCCACCGGCTCCTCCACCGGGGCCTCGACCACCGGCGCGGCCTCGACCACGCGACGGCGGCGCGGGCGGCGGGCCGGAGCGGCCGAGGCCTCCTCGGCCACCGGCTCGACGACCGGCTCGGCGACCGGAGCGGGGGCGGGGGCCTCGGCCACCGGCTCCTCGACCGGGGCCGCCTCGGCCTTCTTACGGGTCCGGCGGGCCCGAACCGGCTTCTCCGCCTTCTCCTCGGCCACCGGCTCGGCGGCCTTCTCCTGGGCCTTCGTCCCCTCGGCCTCCGGTGCGGTGACCACGATCGCGGTCTCCTCCGGAGCGCCGGCCGGGGCCTCGGCACGCTTGCGGGTCCGGCGGGCCCGAACCGGCTTCTCGGCCGCCGGGGCCGCCTCGGCGGGCGCCTCGACCGCGGCGGCGGCCGGGACGGCCGTCGACTCGACCGGGACGACCGTCTCGGCCGTCTCGGCGGCCGCACCCTGCGGGGTGCCCGCCGGGCGGGACACCGCCCGGCGACGACGGCGCGGCGGCGCGGCGGACGCGCCGTCACCACCGGTCGCGGCGGATTCGTTCTGTTCCGTGGCCGCAGTCTGCTGCGGATCGGTGCTATCGAGCATGCGGGTGGATCTCCCGTCAGGCCCCCGGGCTCCACATCCGGGCACGGCACGGCACCAGTGGGCGGCCGGCATCGCGAGGATGCTCGGGCCGGACCCTTTGACGGTGCCGCCGTGCGGACGCGAGGCCGCACAGGGGCTCGTAGTCTCGCTCGGCGCCCCGCGTTGCGCGGGGTGTCGAAAGTCTTCTGGTCTGACCAGTCTTCTGAGTTTTTCCCAAGCTGAGCCGTCCCCCAACCCCGGGTGGCTCCCGGACGGGGTCCCGAGCCCACCGACCGTCCTGGTCGGCGGGCCCCGAGTGGCCGGCCTGTGCTGCGACGACGCTCGCTCCCCTGGGGAGCCGCGGCAACCCTGGAGGACCGTCGGGTCCAGTGAGGCACTGGACCCGGCCTCCGCCCCCTAGGCGGACGCGGTAGCGCGCGGCCCGCCGGCCGTTTCTCAGCCGGCCGGGGCCGCGGCGCGGTCGAGCGCCAGCGGGTCGGTCACCGTGCCGGACTCCTCGTCGAGCGGCCCCTGCGCCAGCCTGGTCACCTCTGCGGGGACCGGCGGCGCCAGGTCGGCCGTCGCACGGAGACCGGACAATACGTCGTCGGGTCGTACGGCGGGTGTGGCGTGTCGTACTACCAGGCGCAGTATCGCACAGGGACGGCCCGTCCGAACATCGCGGCCGGTTCCGACCGCCGTGTCCGCACCGCCGTCGACCTGCGACTCGACGGTTTCGAGCGCCGCCACCGCACCGCGCGCGTCGAAGACCCGCACGCCGTTCTTGGTCCGGCGCTCGACCTCGACCTTCTCCTCGGCGAGGAACACGCGGACCGCCTCGGCGGCCTCGACCGGCTCGACGCCGTCCAGGCGCACCAGCCACTCGGAGGCCTCCAGGCGCTCCACGAAGTTGGGCGTGCGCACCTCGACCGCGTCGATCACGTCCAGGCCGTCCGGCAGCGACTCGTCCAGCTGCGCCCGCAACTGCTCCGGGTCGCGCGCGGCCGCCAGGCCGATCTCCAGGTACTCCGCCTCGCTCGCCACCCCGGTCGGGGCGGCGTTGGCGTAGGACACCTTCGGGTGCGGGGTGAAGCCCGCCGAGTAGGCCATCGGAACGGCGGACCGGCGCAGGGCGCGCTCGAAGGCGCGCTGGAAGTCACGGTGGCTGGTGAAGCGGAGCCGGCCGCGCTTGGTGTAGCGGAGACGAATCCGCTGCACCGTCGGCGCGGGCGGCGGACCGTCGGGCGTACGGCGTGCCAGGGTCGCTCAGTCCTTAGTCAGTTCTCCCCGTCCGGCGCGGCGCAAACCCGCCACTGTCCGGACTCTGTCACCCCAAAGGGTACGCGCCCCGCCGGCCCGCTCGCTCCGCCCCTGGTCAGCCGCCCACGACCGACCCCCGCCCGGAACACTCCGGACGGGGGTCGAGGGCCCTGCACCGACTACTTGTTGACGACCGTCAGCGGCAGCATCTTCTTGCCGGTGGGGCCGATCTGGATCTGGGTGTCCATCTGGGGATAAATGGAGGCAGTCCCAAAACTGTCGAGGGGGTCACCGACATGGCGAAGCGCACCCGTACGGCACGTGCCGCGCAGCAGAAGACGTATACGGTCGAGGCCGAATGGACCGCCGCGGATCTGGCCCTCCTCGAACAGTTGAAGAGAGCCGAGGCAGCGCTTCCGACGGACGCGCCCCGGGCGCTGCTCTCGGTCCGGCTGTCCGTGCTGACGGAGGACACCACCTCCCCCGTCCGCCAGGAGCTCGACCTCCGCCGCGAAGCCCTGAACCGGGGGTGCCGCGTGGTCGGCGTCGCCAGCGACCTGAACGTGTCCGCCACGAAGGTGCCCCCGTGGAAGCGGAAGCAGCTGGGCGACTGGCTGAACAACCGGGCTCCGGAGTTCGACGTGCTGCTGTTCTGGAAGCTCGACCGGTTCATCCGCCGGCTGTCCGACCTGCACACGATGATCGACTGGGCGTTGAAGTACGGGAAGAACCTGGTCTCCAAGCACGACTCCATCGATCTGACCACGGTCGTTGGCAAGATCCTGGTCACGCTGATCGGCGGCATCGCGGAGATCGAGGCCACCAACACGAGCACGCGCGTCGCGAGCCTCTGGGACTACGCCAAGACCCAGTCCGCCTGGCTGGTCGGCAAGCCGGCCTTCGGCTACACCACCGCCGAGGACGAGAACGGGAACGTCGTCCTCGTCATCGACCCCAACGCGCACAAGGCCCTGCACTGGTGCCGACGCATGGCCCGTCGGGGCGTCTCCGCCACCCGCATGGTCAAGCTGTTGAAGCGCGCGGGCCTCGCCAGCGACGGCCTCACGGCTACGACCCTCCTGCGCCAGCTCCGCAACCCCGCCTTGATGGGCTACCGGGTAGAAGAGGAGAAGAAGGGTGGCGCCCGCCGGTCCAAGCTCGTCCTGGACAAGGCCGGGAAGCCCATCAAGGTCGCGGAGGCCGTCTTCACCGACGAGGAGTTCAACGAGCTCCAAGCGGATCTCGACAAGCGCAGCAAGAACCAGCCGCAGCGTAGGCCCGGTGGTGCCACGACGTTCCTCGGGGTCTTCTTCTGTGTCGACTGCGGGACCAACATGCTGGAGCAGCGGAACCGCGTCAAGGATCGGATGTACGAGTACCTGCGGTGCCAGGGCTGCAAGGGCGGAGGCTTGGGCGCTCCCAACCCCGACGCGATCAACGCCAAGCTGGTCCTCGACGTGTTGTCGGTCCTCGGCGATGAGCCCGTCCAGGTGCGCGAGTACGCGAGGGGCGCCGAGGCACGCGCCCAGGTGGCGCAGCTTGAGGAGTCCGTCGCCTATTACATGAAGGAGCTGGAGCCCGGCGGCCGGTACGCCAAGACCCGGTTCACGCGCGAGCAGGCGGAGGAGACGCTGGACAAGCTGATCACCGAACTCGGGGAGATCGACCCCGAGACCACCGAAGATCGGTGGGTGAACGTGGCCAACGGGAAGACGTTCCGCCAGCAGTGGGAGGACGGCGGTTCCGAAGCCATGGCGGCGGACCTCCTGAGGGTGGGCGTCCGCTGTGAAGTCACCCGGACCAAGGTCAAGGGTCAGCGGGCTCCCGCGATCAAGCTCCGACTCATGATCCCCAAGGACTACCGCGACCGGCTGATCGTCAAGGAAGACGACTTCGCGAGCAAGCTCTGATGCCGACAGCCCCCGTCATCGCGGCGGGGGCTGTCGTGGTCAGTGCTTGGTGGAGTCGTACGGCTCCTCGTGGCCCTCGTCGTCCACGATGACGATCTCGCTCTCGATGACCAAGGACCGGAGCGGTTGCCGTGGTGGCGCCTCGCGCGAAGCCGTCGCGGCTCCGGCCCCCGCTTGCTCGGCCGTCACGGCCCCTCCTCCATCCGTTCCGCACGGGCGACCTCCCGATTGGTGGCGAGGTCCTCGGCGACGCCGGCGGCGATGAGCGCTTCGGCGGGTGAGTGCCCGGTTCCGACGAACCGCCAGGCGCGCTCCGCCACGGCCCCGTCGTCCCAATCGGTGTAGAGGCCGCCGGCGTGTTCGGCCCGCGCGGTTCTGAGCTGCCCGTATGTAGTGGAGTAGGCCCGAGTCTTGGTTAGGCAGTGCCCCCGGTATCCGAGCATGTGGGCCCAGGCACGAAGGCGCAGGTGGCGCAGCTCCGGCAGACCGCCGAGTCGCCAGGCAGTGGCGATGAGGGCACGCACATGCGGGCTGACCTGTAGGGCCTGTATCTCTGCCAGTGACTCGATGCGGCGGTCGACGGCGCCGGCGGCCTCCACGCTCTTACTCGTGTACTTGGCGACGTAGGCCGCCACCGCATCGTCAGAGATCCGCTCGCCACCCCCATAGACAAGGGGATGCACGTCCAGCTGGCCACCGAAGCCGAGCGGTCCGCCGCTGTAGGCCGCCGACTCGGGGCACGGGAGCGCCACGGCGGCGGCCGCGGAGCGCACGGCTTCCGAGAGGCGGTCCCCGGTTGCCCAGGTCGGAGGCGGAGTCGTCGGACCGTCCGGGCCGTCGAGCCTGACGACCGCGTGGAAGTGGACGGCACCACGCTTCTGGTACTCGGCGACCTTCGCCGCGGAGACCCGAACCAGCGTGCGCACCCCCGACCGCCCGACACCCGCCCGGGCCGCGAGGTGGTGGTACAGGTTGTCGCGGAAGGCCTTCCACAGGGCCGGGGCCATGGCGTTCCAGAGGATGTGGCGGGGGTAGTCGTAGCAGTCCGCGCAGAGCGGCTGCCCTACGAGCGGGTCGGCGGCCAGATGGGTACGACCGCAGCCTTGCCGGCTGCCGTGCTCGCACCGTCGGCGCCGGGCCGGGTGGCAGTCGCCCGCCCGGTGGACCGGGCCGAAGGAGGGTGCGGTCAGGGTGACGAACAGCCGGGGGTGCGTCCGTACCGTCTCCGGGACGCCCTTGCCGCCGACCGGGCCGGAGCGGACCAGGTGAAAGGTGTCGCCGCTGTGCTCCCGGGAGCAGGGCGCGCAGCGGGAGGCCCGGCGGTTGCGGCAGCGGACGGCGAGCCGGCCTCCGGGTTCGGTGGCGGTCGAGTAGTGGCGCAGGACTTCGCCGGTGTCGGCGTCGAGGGTGGTGGTGTGTCCGGCGAGGTAGACCGGTTCGGCACAGCCGCCGGTGGCGCGGATCTGCTCCAGCCAGCGGTTCAGGTCCGGCATCTCGCCGAGGCGGACGAAATCACGCTCTACCGGCGGTAGTTGGCGCAGCCGCGCCTCCCGGTCGAGGAAGGCACGGCGTGCGGTGGGATCGGTGTACGGGTTGGTGCTGGCGGTCATGGCGGGTGTCTCCAGGGCCAGGGTTCGCCGGGCCCCGGCCGGGCCAGACATGCGGTGGCGCGGCCGCGGCTGGCGGTAGGACGGGCGGGCTGGGTGGTTGGTCGGGTTGGCACGGTGATCACGCTCTTCAGGTGGTGTGGGTGAGGCCTTGGACGAGCCAGGTCACGGCGTAGACGACGGGGTCTGCCCAGCCGATGCGGTCGAGGTAGATCCCGAGGACGCCGACGAGGAGGACGTGCCAGACCTTGAGCTCGCCGGAGCGGACCAGGAGGTAGGTGACGAGGGCCAGAACGGCGGCCAGGACGAGAACGCCGCCCATCAGACGTAGACCCCTTCGTTCGGCTCGTCCGTCGCATGGAGGCCGGGCCAGGACGGAGCCAGCCGGGCGTACTTCCTCGCCGCCCGGCGTGCCTGCTCGGGGGTGACGTGGACGGACCGGGCACGGATCCACCGGCCGTCGGAACCGACCGTGATGGCGACGCCCTGCTCAGCTGCGGTGATCTGCTGAGCGGCGGCCAGGGCGTCCTTGTCGAGATCGCCGAGCGCCATCTCCGCCGTCCCGGCATCGTTCACCCGGTGGCAGACCCGGCCGGCCAACTGCGCCCGCAAGGCGGTCACCCCGGGACCGAGGTCCGAGCCGACTCGTTGTCCCGCGACCACCAGGTGGACGCCCAGCGCGGCGCCGAGCTGGGCGAGCCGGAGCAGGTTGGTGGAGATCTCCCCCACCTCCGCCTTGTCCTCCCTGGTCGCCACCAGGTACAGCTCCGCGACCTCGTCCACGATGACGACGACGGGCATCTTGCGGAGCTTCGCCGGCAGGTCCCAGACGGAACGAGCCCCGACCGAACGGCACAGCTGCATCCGGGCCTCGGTCTCCGCGACCAACTCCGCAAGCAGGTGGGCGGCTTCCGCCCGGGTGGCCGCCAGAGCCGACAGCCGGTCCTCGAACAGGGACAGCTCCATGCCGCCCTTGAGGTCGATGCCGAACAAGGCGACGCGTTGCGGGGCGAGTTCCTTCACCAGCGCGGCGATGAGGGTGGACTTCCCGGAACGGGTCGCACCGACGATCAGCCAGTGCGGCGCCCGCCGCAGATCGATCGTCCAGGCCCGGCCGTCCTCCAGCAGCCCGACCACCGCCCGCAACAGCCGCTCCTTCAAGCGGTACGGCACCACGGGCATGATCAGCGGGTCCCAGGCGAGCGCCGAGAGGGTGACGAACCCCCGCTCATCCGCTACCAGCCGCACCGCGTGCACCCTCCAGGCATGGGTGAGCGCGCCGAGGGCTTCCGCAAAGTGCTCGGGCACCTGCCCGGGGTGAAGCCGCACCCGCACGTCCAGGCCGCCACGTCGGTACTTCGCCACGCCCAGCCGAGGCGGCGTCGGCCGCAGCGGATCCCCGCGGACCATCAGGTCCCCGACTCGGGCCCGCCCCGGGCGCTTGGCCACGGCGAGGCCGAGGTTCGTGGTCAGGCGCTGCCACGTCGCCCGGACGCGGATCACGGCAGCCGGGTAGCCGAACAGGTACCACCAGAGATAGGGGTAGGTGCGCCGCAACACCGGGGCCGCGCTGAGCGCGATGAGCACCGTCGCCAGCATCACCACCCACAGCAACTGAAGGACGATCACGGCCGTCCCCCGTTCTCCATCGCCGCGTTGTGGGCCACGGTCTCCAGGTCGCGAGCCTGCCCGGCGGCTTTGCTGGCGACGATGGCGATGTGGTCGAAGAGCTGAGCCCCCTCGTCGTCCGGCCCGAACGGGTCGACCTCCTCGGCCAGGTCCCCGAGCTCCCGGAGCAGCCCCCGCAACTTCACGCGGATCGCGCCGCTCATCAGGCGTCGCCGCCCTTGCGCGAGGCCGCCGGGGCCGACGCGGAGACGGGGGTGATGGCGTCGGCCCGGAAGGACAGGCCGTGCCGGTCCCCCATCGCCCACGAGAAGGCCGTCAGGCCGGTGACGTGCACCCGCACGCCCTCCACGACGCCGACCGGTTCGCCGGACACGCTGATCTCGATGATCGAGGCTCGCCGGCCGTCCTGCCGGACCGCGACGCCGACCGTGTAGACGGTCTGGCCCTCCCGGTCCTTCCTGATCTCGCCGGTCTCGCGGTTCGCGATCCGCGCTTCGGGGGCAACGATGCAGGTCATCGTGCCGAGCCGGGTTCCGTCCACGGGAATGGACTGCATGAGCGCACACTCCTCTGACACCAAGGCCGCATGACATCAGTCGTCAAACGTACTTACCTTTGGCGCCTCGATGATGCTCCTCCTTGACGCCCCGACGCAAGCGATTCATGCTTACGTTTAACGGCTAGCAACTGATGACAGACCTAGAGATGCCGCCCGACCAGGGCAAACGACCACACACGAACCCTCGAAAACGACACGGCACACGCGAAGCGGGCCCGTCCCCGGCGTCCGCACCAAGGGGTCAACACCATGGCGATCATTCGGAACGAGGCACTGCACAAGCAGGTGGCGGCGGCGATGCGGCAGGCGATCGCCACCGGCGAATGGCCGCCCGGCACGCAGCTGCCCACGGAGACCGACCTCGCCGAGACCTACGGCGTCTCCCGACCAACCGTCAGGCTTGCCGTCGCCGCTCTCCGCAGCGAGGGCCAGTTGGATGTGAAGCAAGGCCGTGGCACCTTCGTCCGCGCCGCCGTCCATGGCCCGAGCGCCAGCCTGGACCGGACCATCGCCGCCCAGGGCGACACCTTCTCAACGCCCTTCGACGCCTGGTTCGACCGCGCCGAGGAGCCCACGGTCTACCGCACCCGCACCGATGCCGTCACGGCGCCGCTGCTGGAGATGGATCAGGACGAACTGATGCTCGGCTGCGACCGCCTTCTCGCCGACCCCACCGGCGACGGCCGCGCCCTCCACCGCCTCCTGCTCCCCATGGAACGCATCGAGGACACCCCCCTCGCCCAGCACCCCGCCGCCACCCCGGCCGAGGCCTACGCGACACTGGCCGCCGCCGGCCACGACCTCACCTGGCGCGAGCGGGTCAGTGCCCGAGTCCCCCAGCCCGACGAGCGCGAAGCCCTCCGACTCTCCGAGGCCGCCGTCCTCCTGATCGCCCACCGCATCACCTGCGACCAGGCCACCGGCCTCCCCCTCATCCTCGAAGAGACCCGCCTCGGCGCCGAAACCACCGCCCTCACCTACGCCATCGACACTCACAAGCCCAAGCGCGCACCCCGCGCCGCCAAGGTCTCCCGCTAACCACCTCGAACACGCCCCAGCCCCCACGTCCACACCGGGCGCGGGGGCTGTCGCAACTCTTCTTCACTTACTCAAGGGCGCGCACAGCGCGCCAGCGCGCGGCCCTGCCGCTCGCCGCCGCTCCTGTCTTCGCCCCGCGCCGGCGGCGGCCGGCCGCGCCCACCGCAACGTGCGACCCAGAGAGCGCCGAGGTCAGTACCCGTCGTGGCTGAGGCCGGGCGGCTCCCCGGTTTTACCCACCTCCCCGGACCGGGACCCGCGTCGAGCAAGACCGGGGGGCCACTCGGCCAAACTGCGGTCAGGCCCAAAAGCCCTGACCGAGTCGCAGCAGCTTACGGCCCCCCGATCATGCTCGACCCCACCCCAGGCAGGACACCGGCCAAAACCGCTCCACCGCCCTCATCGCCTTGCCAACGACGGACTGTGCCGAAAATTTCAGCCTGTATCCCTACCTGAGCCACCCTTCAGGATTCCGAGAGATTCCAGCTTTTCTATCGCCTTCCCCCTGAAAACAATAACAGTAGACACTGTAATTGACGCAGTGATGGCGATCGGCTCCAACACGCCAGGAAGACCGATGAGGCCGATCACAGCAATCGACACCCCCGAAAGAACAAGCGTAAGCACCGCGCCCATGGCAAATCTAAGGGACTCTCGCTCAGGAATGGAGACATTTCGCAGCCTCCTGGGATCCATAAGCGTCCGATGCCGACGGTCCGCAACCCTCTCGGCAATCTGCAGGAGCTTTCCTGCCACTTCCCGAACCTGCTGATCCGAAGCATCGCCGAGCTGCATCTCTACCTCGGCAAGAACGACGGAAACCTTTTTGATGTGTTGTGCCGTACGCCTCCGACGCTGACGCCTGCCCTTCCAGGGCCCTTCCTCGAAACGTGGAAGGACTCGGATCAGCATACGGACTCTCTGCACACCGTCCGCCGCCTTCTGCAGTCGCCCTGTACGTCGCCCACCCGTCGTGCCAATCACTTTGGCGCAAGACAAGATGGCAGAGCCGCAAGCGCTCACGATAAGGGAATGGCGATACGCAAGGACCGTCTTCCGGCCAGGGATATTTAGGCCGGGATATCCATTGCCAACGCGGACTCCAATTACAAGCGGCCCCACCGCCATGAATAGATAAAATGCCAGCAGGGCGACAAATCCCCACCCTAGCCGCATCGCGCCCGTAGTCACAGCAACAGAGTCTCCACCCTGGAACAGAGACGCTGCCGCGGCACGAAAATGCCCCAAAACACTTCGGAATGAGCCCTCTTTGGTGTCAAGAGCAAGGACGATGGGCATTGGAAGCCAAATGCCAGCAATCATTCCATAAATCAGCGTGATAACGAAGTGCGCACGATTGGTGCAGTCATGGATGCGCAGAGTCCTTCGAACTCTCAGCGGTACGACAGTTCCAGGAGAAAGGATCTCTACGCTCTTTTTGAGTTCCACGATCTCGCCACTGGCAGCATCCCGATGCCGCTTTACGCGCCGAGACCGGTTCCGGGCCAACATGCTGCGATGATGCCACCCCAAATCATGAGCTGCCCATGGTTTGGCAAGATTGGTGGTGGGCGCGCCCAATCATGATCAATCAGCACAGGGTTCGCCATGCCAATACACCTGCTCGCTGGAGCTGCGGGCTGAACCCCGAGCGAGCATGGCCCTCACTGCCGTACATCGGCTTGGACACCCCGCACAAGCGCCCTGTCAACCAGATTCCAAGTGTGCCTTTGCGGCGAGACAGAGCAACCCTTCGAGGCTCAGCCATCCTTCGGCGGCACCCTCCAACCGAACCATCGGCTTGCCCTGAGCGTCGGTGTCAGCGATCGCCCGAAGGACGGAGCAGTCGACGCCGCAGAGAGCCAGCAACTCGTTCAGCTCGTCCGCTGTGCGCCGCGCGACTCTCCAGCCAGCCGCGTAATCCACACCTGGAAGCCACACCCATGTGTCCGGGTCGAGGCTCGCCGCCAACTCCGCACCGAAGTCGTCGTCCCCGTCCAACTGTTCCCCAACTCCCCTGGTCAAGAAGCGAACCGGCCATCCGTGCACAGACATGCCGAGGAGCCCGATACCATCGGCACCGGGTTCCAACCCACCGGACCACCCCTCTCCCGCCAAGGTCTTGGGGTGGTCCGGCACGTCTTCACTTGTCCCTGATCAGGTCAGGTGCGCTCCCAGGCCGCCCCCTCGACTCCGAACTTCTCGCAGCGGATCCGGCGCATCAGCTGCGTTCGCTGCCCTGCGGCGTAACCCGGCTCGTCGCACCACGCCATCACGTCACGGTGTGCGGCTCGGTGCCCCGGCGAGACGGCCCGCACCGGCCAGGAGAACTGGCCGTCCAGCAACCACCAGGTCGAGAAGCGGTCCCGCCACGCCCTCAGCCGCCGGATCACTGCGGGGCCCCAGGACCGGCGGGGTAGAGGCGGACCACGGTCGGGGTCAGGTCGAGGAAGGCCAGGGCCCGCACCTCCCCGTGCGTGGCGAGTCGGCGTCCGACCGACTGCACCGCCGACGGGCCGAACAGCTCGGCGAAGTAGCCCTGCTGGTCCGGGCTGAGCGGCAGCGCGTTCAACGTCGTCAGCAGTGCGGCCATCGCTTCCGGCAGCCTGCTGAATCGTGCGGGCGCCGTCACGCCTCGGACTTCCACGACCACCGGGAACGGGTACGGCGTACCCAGCGAGGTCGTGTGCACGGTGTCGGTCATGCCTTCCCCCTCCTCCGTGCGTTGTTCTTGGCCACCGACCCGCTCGGCTCCCCTTCCACGACTTCCAGTTCCACGCGCACCCTTACCGAGGGCCAGCCGCCGACCCGCTTCACCTCACCTACGTACTCCGCCGAGCCCGCGTACGGCCTGTGCGCGTCCAATGTCCACTTCAAGTACTCGCGGATCGGCGCGATCACCTCGTCGAGGGTCTTCGGCCAGTCAATGGGGATCGCGAGCTCCACCGCCTCCAGCAGCGAGACCAGCGACTCCGCGTGCTTCAACGCACTCTCGGCCGTGGACAGCAGCTCGGCGTGGTCCATCTCCGCCAGAGGCACCCCGGCGCGCACCTGCTCCACGGCCCAGTAGGCCTCATCGACCCGCCATTGCCCCAAGCTGATGGCGATGTGCGGAAATCGGTCGGCGGGGCGCGGAGGCGCACCCGTACCCCCAGCAACGGGAAGCTCCATCACCCGGACACCTCCCCCGCACGGCGCGGGTGCCACGCGTGGACACGAACCGTCCGACCGTTCACCACGATGGCCCGGGTCACCGCCCTCAGCAGCCCCGCACCGCAGTAGAAACACCGGGTCTCCGTCGACCCGGGCGCACGCTTGCTCACGACTCACCGCCTCCCGGGCCCACCAAGGCCCAAACGATCTTTCCGATGCCCTCCGGCCGAGGCACGACGCCCCACTCGACCGACAGGGCCTCCACCAGGCGCAGCCCCCCGGCCCGACTCGGAGTCGACGCCCACGGACCGCCGGATCACCGGCTTCTCGCTGCTCGCGTCGTGAACCTCCAGCCGGAGGTGATCGAGCACCATCTCGAAGCGGACACAGATCCGCCGACCCTTGGGCACCCGAGCGTGCTTCACCGCGTTGCTCACCAACTCGTCAAGCACCACCGCGGCGTCGTGCGCGAGGGCGTTCCCGCCCGGCACGCCGGCCAGGAAGATGCGGAGGTGCAGCCGGGCCATGCCGGCGGACCGCCGGTGGCGGGTGAGCCTCACCTCGAACGCGGGTATCCCGCCGCCCGTTTCAGGCGATTCAGCAGTGCCTTGGGTTTCTCCCAAGCTGATCAAAGCGCACCACCCTCCCGGTGCCCACAGGGACGATCGGGCCTGGATGTTCCGGCCCTGGTCACCAGGCTGCCGAGACGGAGTGCGAACTTCGTACCCAAGGTGATTACCCAATGTGGGTAAACTCACAGGTAATCAACTTCCTTGCAGCGTCTATTGATCGACAGCGGGGGCTGTGGTGACCGATGCGCGCGTTCCGGACCGGCTCCCGGCCGGACTGCTCTCCAACCCGGAGATGATCGCGGCGTGCCGAGGACGGGACTTCGCCTCCGTGTTCCGGCTGCTCAAGCTGGCCGGGATCTACCCCTCGCTCATCGCCCGCGCCTGTGACATGACCCCGAGCCGGGTCGGCGAGATCGCGTCTGGGAAGCGCAAGATCGAGAAGATCGACCTCATCGAACGGATCGCGGAGGGGCTGCACATCCCCGGACACATGCTCGGCCTGGCCGCCAGGGAGTGGGAGCAGGAGACGCCCCTCCCAACGCCCAGGTGCCACGCGCCGGAGCCATCCGCCGCCGGGCAGAGTCTCAACTCGCCAATCGACCCCGAGTTCTTCGTTGGTCATCTGCGCGGCCTGATGCCCGGCCACTACCGGGCCACGAACCTGCTCGGCTCCCGCCACGCACTCGATGCGGTGACACGGCACGTCCAGTTACTCGACCGGATCGCAGAACACCGGCGGCCGCGCCCGGGACGAACTCCTCATCATCGGCGCCCGTACCGCGGAGTTCCTGGGCTGGCTGAACCAGGATCTCGGTGACTTCGACCAGGCCCTCTTCTGGTCGGACCGCGCCATGGAGTGGGCGCAGGAGGCGGGCGACGACGTCATGGCCGCCTACGTGCTCTTCCGGAAGAGCAACCAGGCCACCGCCCGACGCGATGCGCAGAAGGCCATCAGCCTCGCCCGCGCCGCACAACGCGCGGCGGGCGCCACTCTCCGCATCCGCGCTCTGGCCGCTCAACAGGAGGCCCAGGGACACACCTTCACGGGTAACCAGCGCTTCGCCCAGGCCAAGTTCGACGAGGCCCACGAACTCGCCGCCGAACCGGACGACTCCCACGCGGACGACGCGCTTGATCTGGCGTACTCCACCCCGACCTACATCGAGATGCAGCGCGCGAACTGCCTGCTCGAACTGGGCGACCCGCGAACGGCCGTGGACATGTTCGAGGCCGAGCTCCAGATCCTGCCGTCGATCTACCGCAACGACCAGGGCGTCTACCTCTCCCGGCTGGCCCGCGCCTACGCGGTGTCCGGCGAGCCGGAGCAGGCGGCCGCAGCTGCCGACCGGGCGCTGTCTATCGCCATCGACACCGAGTCCGCGCGGGCCATGTCGGAACTGTCCGCAGCGGGCAAAGCCCTCCAGTGCTGGAGAGCCGTACCCGAAGTAGAAACATTTACAAGCCGTTTGGCCATGATTCACCACTGAGTCATACCGAGCTCCCGAAGGCTCTACGGCCTTCCGTCACACAACGGCCAATCCCACAGTGCACCACCGAGCCTTTCACAGTTAAGCCCTGCAGTGCGCTCCGGCCTCGTATAGAAATTGATTCAATCTTCACGCGCCTTATCCCGCTCCGGACGGATAAGAGGCGGAAACCACTGGCGGCCGGTATGGGAAATTCTCCCGAACACGCGAGATGGACAGAGCGAGAGCGACGCTCCCCCCAGGATCCGGGCGTCGAAATTGGAGCAGCAACTGATGAACGTATCAAAAGATCAAGCCGTTCAACTCGTTGAGGCCATCCTCGCCAAACGACAGAAAGAGTGGGAGCATAAACTAGAACTGGTCGTCATTGGAGTCACAGAGACTCCCGTGGGATGGCTAGTCGCCTGGCAGTCTGCGGAGTATAAACTCAACCCAATTGCCGATAATATGGTAGTCGGGGGCGGCCCATACCTCGCTGCCGGTGACGACGGCAGTGTCTTTCAAATTCCGGGAGAAACACTCCGCACTGCAGACTGGCAGGCCATATACCTCCAGCAGTTCAAGGGAGCCCAGCCGCCCGACCCCTTCCTTGATTCCGTTCGGACCATTCTCCAGTCCGAAGGAAAATCGGCGGCAATTCGACATATTCGGAGAAATGCACCAGCCTTCAATATTTCTGAAGCAAAATCATACGTTTCGGCTGTCCAAGATTCCGCCAGTCCACCCGAGGATCTGGTGCAACGAACTCGGACACCTGACCCCTGCCCCCCTCTCCCGATTCGCAGAATTACAGGGCCGATTGTTTGAGCGCACCCATGGGCCGCCCAGGGCGTGGAACGCGCTTCCTCAATATCGGCGCAACCGATGGCGCGGCAGAGGGCAGGGGAAGGCTTTCGATAGGGTCAACGCACAGTAATTCCCACCGCTAGAGACCTAGATCGCGCATTGGAAGAATATTGCAGGAAAGGAGACAACCTGGGCGCAGCCCCCCTTTCTTCCGGCCCCTATGAAGAGAAGGGGGCTGCGCATGCCAGCCCACTTTCGGCCTGCCTCAGCGCCCCAGGAGTGGTCTCGACCGCCGGCGGTCTAATGGGAGAGGCTTAGCCCATGGACGCACTGATCACGGCCGCCACTTCCGCAGACGAACGCCGGCGCGGCGCCAAGGTCGCCGTGCTGCCGGTCGGCAGCTTCGAGCAGCACGGCGATCACCTGCCCCTGACCACCGACACCGTCGTCGCCAGCATGATCGCTCAGCGGATCGCCACCGACTACGACCTGTTCCTCCTGCCGCCCGTCACGCTGTCCTGCTCCCACGAGCACGCCCACATGCCGGGCACCGTCAGCATCAGCGCGGCCACCCTCTACACCGTGATCAACGACACATGGAGGTCCCTCCGGGCGTCCGGCGTCCCGGGGCTGCTGATCGTGAACGGGCATGGCGGGAACTACGTCCTCTCGAACGTGGTCCAGGAGGCCAACACCGAGGGCCCGCGCGTCGCCCTCTTCCCGGTCCGTGAGGACTGGCACCAGGCCCGCGAAGCCGCCGCTCTGGAGAGCAGCGGCGCCGAGGACATGCACGGCGGGGAGCTGGAGGTGTCGCTCCTCCTCCACGGTGCGCCCCACCTCGTCCGCGACGGCATCGAGAGCGACGACCACGACGCCCCGGAGCGCCCCCACCTCCTCACCGTAGGCATGGCCGGCTACACCCAGAACGGCATCATCGGCCGCCCGTCCCTCGGCACTGCCGAGAAGGGCAAGACCATCCTGGAGAGCCTGTCCAAATCGGCCGCCGCCCACCTGTCACTCATAGGAGGTAACTGACAGCTGTCGGTCGCCACTCGAAGGTGGGCGATCCGCCAAGGCGCTGCATGGCCCTGTCAGCGGTGGCCGTTAGCCTGCGGCCCAGCCGAAGGACAGTGATCAAGGAAAGGTGTTGCGTGGGCGGCAACGAATGGGCAGCGACCGGGCCCTACCAGGAGGATCTTGAAGCGGCATTCCGTCAGGCTCAAGCCCAGGAGTTGGCCACGGACGATCACGGCTTTCCGGGGCGGAACATCACGGAGCTGTGGAGGGACGAAGCCTGGCAGGAGTACATCCTGACCGGAGGGACCTGCACGGTGCTCGACTTCTACGCGCTGATCGACGCCGAAGCCGACGACGACATCGCCATGATGCGGCCATTGACCGAGAACGAGATCCGCAGCTGGGCTCCCGACGGCCGACCCACACACGAGCAATGGGAGGCCTCGATGCGCCAGCTGCTGGACCCGGTTGGCCGCGGAGTCGGCCGGTGCACGGTGCTGTACCGACACGACGAACCGGTCGAGATCGCGTACTGGGGCTGTTCCGCGGACTAGCCCTATCGGCCCGCCGTGGCGGAGCAACCGCACACACAGAAGCCCTCCCCGGAAGAGGCGGTTTCTAGGGGTCGTTGCAACACGTGGTCGGTTGTCTAGGCCGCGATGAGTTTATGCAGGCGCTCGGCTGGGGTTTCCCAGCCGAGCGTTT
>NZ_JBVIWC010000045.1:0-44265 GCF_055594965.1 Kitasatospora sp. NPDC040550
CGCCCCCGACGGCCGCTTCCGCCGGATCGAGGAGACCACCCTGCTGCTGGAGGGCGCCGACCACGACCGCGACCTCGGCAGCGCCCGCTGACCACAGCACCCGCCGAACACGGCAGCCGCTGAACACGGCGCCCGCCGAACACCCGGCGCCACGACGCCCGCCCCGGGCCGGAGCCCCGGCCCGGGGGCGGGGCGGCATCGGCACCGCGCCGTCGTGGCGCACCGTCCCAACAACGAGAAGGAGTGCTCGTCATGCTCGACGTACTCATCGCCGGCGCCGGTCCGGTGGGGCTCTGGCTGGCCGCGGAGCTGCGCCTGCACGGGGTGGAGGTGACCGTCGTGGAACGCCGGGCGGCACCGGACGGCCGCTCACGCGCGGTCGGCATGCAGGCCGGCACGCTGGACACCTTCGCCACCCGCTCACTCGCGCGGCGGTTCATCGAACGCGGCACCCCGGTGGCCACCGGCCACTTCGGCGCGTCGACTACCCGGCTGGACTTCTCCGCCGTCGGGGCGGTGCACCCGTTCATGCTGGCGCTCGGCCAGTCCGTCACCGAACAGCTCCTGGAGGAGCACGCGATCGCCGCGGGCGCCCGCGTGCTGCGCGGTCAGGAGGTCGTCTCGCTCACCCAGGACCCGGACGCCGTCGAGGCGGTGATCCGCGCCAGCGGCACCCACCGCAGCGTACGGGCCCGCTGGGTGGTCGGCTGCGACGGCACCCGCAGCGCGGTGCGCCGGGCGGCCGGCATCGACTTCCCCGGCCAGGACACCACCCTGACCGGGTGGCTCGCCGACGTCGAACTCGACGACCCGGCCGCCGCCCCGCTCGCCGCCACCGGGCCGGCCGGTTCGTTCCTGGCAGCCCCGATCGGGGACGGCGTCCACCGGCTGGCGGGCCTGTCCACCGCCACCATGCACCGCGGCACCGGCGAACCGCTGACCCTGGAGGAGGTGCGCGAGCAGACCCGCGCCCTCCTGGGACGGGACCTCGGCATCCGCCACCCCCGCTGGTTGTCGCGCTACGGCAACGCCACCCGCCAGGCCGCGCGGTACCGTGCCGGACGGGTGCTACTGGCCGGGGACGCGGCGCACATGTTCTTCCCGGCCGGTGGGCAGGGCATGAACCTCGGCATCCAGGACGCCACCAACCTGGGCTGGAAGCTGGCCGCCACCCTCCAGGGGTGGGCCCCCGACGGACTGCTCGACAGCTACGACACGGAGCGCCGACCGGCCGCCCGCGCCGTCATCGACAACACCCGCGCGCAACTCGCCCTGTTCGCCGCGGCGAGCCCTGAACAGATCGCGCTGCGCGAGGTCTGGTCCGCCGCACTGGCCCAACCGAACACCAACCGGCAGTGGGCCCGCCGGATCGCCGGCTTCGACGACCCGCTCCCCGCCGCCACCGCCCCCGGCGCCCACCCGCTGACCGGCACCCGCCTGGCCGGCCTCACCCTGGACACCCCCGAGGTACCCACTGTCCACCCGCTGATGCACCACGGACGGACACTGCTGCTGGACCTCGACGGGAGCCGCACGCCGTGCACCGCGGACGGTCTGGAACGGCGGGCGGTCACCGTCGACACCCCTTCCGCACACCCGATCTGGCACGACGTCACCGCGGCCCTCATCCGCCCCGACGCCCGCATCGCCTGGGCCAGCACCGACCCCGACCCGCACCGCCGGGCGGCGGACTGCCTCACCACCCTGCGCACCGTCCTCCGGTGAACCCCACCGGTGAACCCGCCGTCGACCTCCGGACACCCGGCCCCGGCCGGCATCAACCACCCGCACGACCCACCCCTCGTCATGCCCGACCACCGCGCCACCCCTGCGCGGACACGGAGGAGGGCACGTGCTTCGAGGCCGGGCCCGGCAGGCCGGGTCGCCGGATCTACGACGGTCCGGCTCCGGCCGCGCGCAGTCGGTCGAGGGTGCGCTCCAGGTTGGCCTGGGTCGCCGCGACGGTGGCGTCCGGGTCGCCCGCGGCGATCGCCTCGACCAGTGCGCGGTGCGCGCCAGCGGTGGCCTCCCGCTCTACGCCGTCGTGGAGTTGATGGTCCGTCACCACGTGGCCGGCCGCTCCGCGCAGCGCGTCGACGAAGGAGTCGAAGAGGCGGACGAGTACCGGGTTGCGCGCGGCCCGGACGACCAGGCGGTGCAGTTCCAGGTCCGCCTCGACCTATGCCGAGACCGCGACTATGCCGAAGCCGTGTGCGTTGTTCCGCTCCTTCGTGGGGTTTCGGGTGTTCGTGGCTCTGCATAGTTTCCGTGCCGGGCAGCCTCGTCAGCGTGGGGGGCAGGGTGCTCCCACGAGGGGGTGGCGATGCCGTTCGGAAGTTCGCGTCAGAAGGCGGGTGCTCTGGCGCCACAGGTCGAGGGCTACCGGGCCTGGCTGGCGGAACGCGGGTACACGACCCTGACCGCCAGGAACGGCTCAAGGATCTGGGGCAGGTCGGCCTGTGGCTTTCGGAGCAGGGCCTTGATGCTGCTGAGCTGGATGAGGGGCGGCTGAAGCAGCACCTGTCCGACCTGCAGGAGGCTGGTCGTCGCCGGGTGGCCGGGCTTCGCGGAATGGTCCCGCTGCTGACGTTCCTGCGTGAGGCCGGAGTGGTGCCCGCGCCGCAGGTGGTTCGGTCGCCGGCGGACGTCCTGCTGGAGCGGTACCGGTGCTGGATGGAGTCCGAGCGGGGCCTGTCGGCGTCGACGATGCTGCGCTACGGGAATACCGCCCGGCGCATCCTGGCCGAACAGGCCACGGCGGACGGAAAGTTCGCGCCGGATGCTCTGACCGGGGCCGATCTGAACGCGTTCCTGCTGCGGGAGTGCACCAGGTCTCGGCTGGCTCGGCGAAACGCTGGGAAGGACGACGGGACAAGGCCATGCTCGCGCTGGCCGTCCAAACCGGCCTGCGCGTCTCCGAACTCACCAGCCTGAACTGCGGCGACATCAGCTTCGGCGACGGCGCCGCCGTCCGCTGCGAGGGCAAGGGACGCAAGCAGCGAACCGTCCCCCTCGACCGCCCCGTCCAGAACCTGCTGAGCGCCTGGCTGAACGAACGCGCTGGACGACGCAGCGACGCCTTGTTCTGCACCCGCACCGGACGACGCCTCAGCCGCGACGCCGTTGCCCAACGCCTGAACATCCACGCCAAGACCGCCGGGCAAACCTGCCCGTCCCTGCTCGACAAAAGCATCCACCCGCACGTCCTGCGACACAGCTGCGCGATGTCACTCCTGCAGACCGGTGTCGACACCACGGTCATCGCGCTCTGGCTCGGCCATGCCGGCGTCCGATCCACCGACGCCTACGTTCACGCCGATATGACCATCAGGGAGAGAGCACTGGCGCTCACCGCCCCAGTCAGCGCGAAGCCGGGCCGCTACCGCCCTGGTGACAAGATCCTCGCGTTCCTCGACGGCCTGTGACTATGCCGAAGCGCCTTCTCAGCGCACCATCGCAAGATCCAGCTGCCGAGCCCGCTCACGAAGTCGGACTGCCCAACCGACACCAGAACCAGCCGTTGCCGGAGCCACCTGGACATCGTGCAGGCCGACCTGGGCAGAAGCAGGCTGGCCCGGCCAGCGCACCTCGGCACCGGCCCGTTCGGCCAACACCAGCATCGTCGCGATGAACCCGTCAGACAGCGCCTCCAGAACGGCATGATTCGAGCCGTCGCGCCAGGCGAGCAGGGCGCCGATGAACGCTGTCAAAGAGTCCGGAACCACTTCGGCCTCATCCTCTTCCATCGGGCCGATCCCCGACGGCAGACCTACCGCCTCTGCAAAGACCGCCGCCTGACCGAGGAAGAGCGCCGACACACCGTTCGACGGATTCCACAGGGTCACGTCCCCCAGCAAGAAGTACTGGCTCATCAAACGCCTCTCCGCTGGTCCAGTTGCCGCACCGCGAGCAATCCTAGGACCCGCCCGGCATCAGATCGGCATAGTCGCGGTCTCGGCATAGCTCGACGATGATCAGGTCGGTCCGGGTGATCCGGGCGATGGCCTTCGAGACGGAGTCGTCGACCCGGTGACGGCGGACCAGGGCGCCGAGGTCCTCGATGGTGAACCAGGCGACAGTCATCCCGGCGTCGACGGCGGCCTGCCCGAGCGCCTCGGTGAAGTGGCTCTTGCCCGTGCCGGACGGCCCAACCACGCAGAGGTTCTCGCGCCGGCACCGGTCGTGACCGGCGGCGGTGGTGAAGCGGCCCGGGCGGGTGCCGCCCCGGCTGACCTCGGCGTAGCGCAGGGCGGTGCCCTGGCGGCTGTCGGCCGCGCGGACGTCCAGCACCAGCAGCTCGACCCGGTACCCGGCCCGCCGCCACGCCCCGGCATCGGCGAGGAAAGCGTGTGCGCTGCCGGGGGCGACCTCGATCACGGCGTCCGCGCGCCGCTGGCGCACCAACTTCTCGGCCCGGGCCTGCCACGCCTTGTAGTCCGCGCGGATCCGGGCGGAGGCGGTGCGCGGGTGCTCGCGCAGCAGCCGGAAGTAGTCCGGGTGGGCCGCCTTGAACAGCTCGCCCGTGATCCATACCGGCCTTCGCTGCCGCAGCGCCCGGCGCACCATCATCGTGGCCGAGGTCTTCCCCGCCCCGGGCGCCCCCATCGCGTACACGACGACGGGCCGCTCCTGCGCCACCATCTCCCCGAGGCCAGGGAGGATCAGGTTCAGATACGTCCACTCGTGCTCGTCGGGGGACAGCCGGTGGTAGTCGACGCCGGGCGGCCCGGGAACCGGCTGGGCGGTGCGCCGCACCGGCTCGGCCACCGCCGGGTGTCCGCCCGAACCCCGACACCGGCGGTCCGCACGTCCTCGGCCAGCAGCGTCCCGTACTGGGGGTGCGCGGCCTTGTACAGGTCGGAGCCCACCCGCACCGCACCACCCCGCATGTCCAGGACGGCGTGCAGCTGGTTCCCCAGGGTGGTCTTGCCACTGCCCGGCGGCCCCGCCACAAGCAGCACCACCGGCCGCTCCTGCGCCACGGCGACGCGCAGCACGGCGGGCAGGATCTCCTCGGTGAGGATGCGCGCACCCTCACCCGCTTCGAGTTCCTCCCCCAATGCACCCGGCAGCGGTACCTACGGCTCCAGGCGGGGGTCGTTGATGTCGACGGTGGAGACCCCGGGCGGATACAGCTCCGGACGGGCCGTCAGGATCAGGTGCTGCAAGGGCCGCGCCGGGGTCGGCAGGCTCGTCGCGATGGTGTGGGCCAGGTCCGCACCGCCGTAGCCGTCGTGCACCATCGTCGCCACCACCACCGCAGTGCTCGCGTCCAGCGGCTCGAACTCGAGCACGGGCAACGCCATGACCGCGTGCGCCGCGCCCTCGTCCTTGACCTCGGCCTCGACCACGCACAGCACCGGCACCAGAAGGTGCTGGAACGGACTGCCCAGGGCAGCGTCGACGATCCGGTGCAGACGCGGGTGACCGGCGGCCAGCGCGGACAGGGCACTGGAATCCAGAATGATCACGCGCTGCGCCTCGGGGCGACCTTGGCGCGGGCGTCGGCCGCGGCGATGTCGTAGACCCGCTGCAGCAGGTCCGGGCCCTCGTCCAGCTCCGTGTTGGTGAGGGTCATCCCGAAGTGCTCCCGCAGCAGCCGGCGGCCTTCGGTGACGCGCTCGGCGATCTGCTCTTCGGTGGGCAGCGCCTGCACCAGGAGGGCCACCTGGGCGCCGATCGTGGTCTTGCGGGCCGTCGCGAGGGCGGCCAGCCGGTCACGAGTATCCGGGGAAACCTTGATCGTCGCATCAGCCATACCGCGATCGTACACCGCTGGTACACCAATGGTGTACCGATTGCGTGGCCGAACGCCGCCCGCTGAGGCAGCGCGCGCATGTCGAACAAGTCCTGGACCGACGACCGGCAACGCTGCCAGGCCGCCCGTGTCCCCGACGAGCGCGGCTTCGCCACCAAGTTGGAGCTCGCACGGTCGATGATCAAGCGAGCTCTGGCCTCGCCGCTGCCGATCGCGTGGGTCACAGCGGACTCGGCCTACGGCCAGGACTCGCACTTCCGGCGCTTCCTCGAAGACGCCGGGCTCTCCTACGTCGCTGCCGTTCCCAAGTCCCAACCGGTGCACGGCCCACGGATCGACTTCCTCATCGCCCAAGCCCCGCCCGAGGCTTGGCAGCGACTGTCCGCCGGCTCCGGGGCCAAGGGCGAGCGCCTCTACGACTGGGCCGCAGCGCGCCTGCCAGCCGTGTGGGAATTCGACGGCGACCGGCCCACCCGCCAACGCTGGATGCTCGCCCGCCGCAGCCTGTCCAAGCCCGACGACATCGCCTACTACCTGGCCTGCGCGCCCCTGGATGCCACCGTCGCCGACCTGGTCCGCGTCGCCGGATGCCGCTGGAAGATTGAGGAATGCTTCCAGAGCGCGAAGAACGAGTGCGGCCTGGACCAGTACGAGGTCCGCCGCTACGTGGGCTGGTACCGGCACATCACCCTCGCGATGCTCGCCCACGCGTTCCTGGCCGTCATGGCCGCCCAGGAGCGCGAAAAGGGGGCGGCAGCGACGACGCGCCCGACCTCGTGGACCTCACACCGGCCGAGATTCGCCGTCTGCTGGCAGCTCGACCCCGCCACCGTCCTGCGGACCGCGATCACACACTGACCTGGTCCAGATGGCGCCGCCGACACCAGGCACACGCACGGCGCTGCCACTACATGCGCTGCGGCCACTCGTTCGCGCGACATCCCCGCGAACAGCCCACCACCCCCGGCGCACCCCGAGTACACTCGCCGCCACCAGGCCGCTGACCAGCGAAAACGCAGAACTCTCACTGGAGTATTAGCCGGTGCACACCGATGAGGGAGACACGATGGGCCGGACCGAGCAGGAACGCCTCGACCGGGCGAAGCATGCCGCGGCCTCACGGCGAGCAGCCCTGCCTCAGCCGCGCCCGGCGGGCGCCGACGAAGTCTTCCAGCACATTCTCGGACTGGAACTCGACCGCGCCACTGACCGCGCGGCGGACGGCATCACCGGTCTCGGGACTGGTGAGCTCGCATGTTGGGGTGTCCCGTATTCGCGGCTGAGCGCGGTGAGGCGCACGGTGGGTGATCCGCGCAACCTAGCTGCAGGCTGCTGATCCGGACGGCGCCGAGCTGGCGCTGATCAGCCTGATCGCCACCCAGGGTGAACAAACCGCGACCCCGTTGTGACTGAGCGGTGCAGTTGGCCCGCCTGGCCAACTGCACCGCTCAGGCGGCGTCGAGGGTTCGTCAGCGGACCGCGTGGCTGATCCGTGGCCGGTCCAGGAGGTGAGGAGCTGATTTCAAGTTGTGCGGTCAGGGGCCGCTGTTCCCCTCGAAGTCGCCCAAGTTGATAAAGCTTACCCGGTCCTCCCAGGCGTCCCACGTCACATGCTTCCGAGCGCCCCAGTAATAGGTCTCGTAGCTCAGGAGGTCGCCATATGCCTCATTCTCGTGTATTCGATCAGGCGGGCCGAACGCAGTCAGAAACTCCTCGTACGAGGTCAAGTGCGCGAAGTGGGACAGATGCGGGCCGCTGATCGCGAAGCCGATCACTGCTCCGGCGCGCACTTTATAGTTGATCTTGTCGGCGCCGTAGAGGACTCCGTCCGACCGAAGAACGTCTTCGATGACCTCGTCCAGCGTCAGCCTCCGTCCATCAGCGTCGTAGTACTCGCTTTCGATGGTGGTCCCACCACGGTACCGGGCGATGACGGAGGACAAGCCGCCCACAATGCGCTGCCGCGGAATGGCGGCGGCCGGCGCCCCCAGGGCAATGCCGTTCACCTCAACACTGGCGAGGTCGAGGTTCGGCCGGGACAGCAGGTCCATGTTTTCGAGGATCTCGATCATCGTCGGAGTCTAGATGCCTCCAAACCGCGCGGGCCCGTCTCGTAGGCGGGGAGCGGGGCCGAGCGATGCCGCCCCATCGCTCCCGGAACACGATTGCCCGGTCGATCTCCGCAGCTGGTATCCCTGCGGTCCACCCCGACGCTCAACGGGCCAAGTCAACCTCGGCGCCACAGGCGCTGACGAGCAGCGACAGTCATCGACGCTCACCAGCGGCGTACCGGCTCCAGGTGACCCCGACTTCCGTTGCGGCCTGCTCAGTGGTGAAGTCGGTGTAGCCGAGTGCCTTCGCGGCCACGGGCGCGGAGTGTGCGCGACGAACCGGCGCAGCGCCTCGGCACGGCCGGCAGCGGGCGCGATGCCGGCGTCTCTGAGGATCGTCTGGAGGGCTACGCGCCTACCTGGCGGAACAGCCCCGGCTCGCCCGCGCCAGCAGCCGCAGCTCGACCTGGCTGTTCCCCGGCCGGCAGCCCGGGCTTCCGATGGACCCGACCAGCCTGCTCGACCAGCTCCGGACCGCCGGAGTTCCCGTCCAGCGCGGCCGGGCCTCAGCGATCCGCCAGTTGGTCCTCCAAGCCCCCGCGCCCGTGATCGCTCGGGCCCTCGGCTACCACGACAAGACCACCACCCGCCTCGTCACCGAAGCCGGCGGGACCTGGAGCCGGTACGCCCCGGGCGATCACTAAGCCTCGGTTGCGTGCTTACGCGGGATCCGACGAGCCGCGCTTGTCCTCGACATGGACGACATGCAGCTCGGTGCCGTCCTGATGGCGCTTGGAACGTCCGCAGAGCCCGACAGCGAAATCCTCCTGACCACTGGGTTCATCGGGCCCGACATACGTGAGGACGTCCTGGTGGTGACCAGTGACTACCCACCCGTCGGCATCCTTGACGTTGATCACTCCGAAATCGCCCGCCGCAGAGCCTGCATGAACAGGACCGAACTCACCAAGGATCTTCGTAGCCTGCTCGGCAAGGTCACCATCGGGGACGGTCAGCACGACACAGGTGCCATGTTCGAACAGCACCCACGACTTGCGGGGATCGGTGAGAAGGCGCTTCCAGACGTCGACGAGTATCTCGGTGTTCATGGCGAGCATCATGCCGCAGAACACTGACGCACGGTCACGGTCGACTGATGACATCCACGCATACGTGACACATCAACATGCGAGCTCACCAGTCCCGAGGCCGATCACCCTCTACGCACTCGCCTTCGACCCGGCCGAGGGCAGCGCCACCGTGTTCTTCCACGACAAGGAACTCTGGGACGACGAGGAAGGCGAAGACCCCTACTGGATCAGCAGCTTGTGGATCTACCCGGACGCCATCGACGCCACCGCGGTGGACATGGAGGTCGGGGGCATCGAGGAGTGGCGCTTCCACCCGGACCACCTCCAGCGGGCCGGCACGACATCATGGCACCCCAGCGACATCAACCGGGGAGAGCATGTGATCGAGTTCATCGTCCACGACGACCCTGTCGGGCGCGCTCACAGCAACTACACCGCTCACGCCGACCTCGCCCCCTTCGAGCTGGACGGGCAGAAGGAGCAGTTGTGGCTGAAGCCGCTCAACGACGGGACCTTCTCGATCGCCTGCATCCCGTTTCGCACCTACGGACTGGCCCTCGGCGACCGAGTCGTCCTGTCGGACGACGACGAGGTCACTGAGGTGGTCGCTCTCTCCTGGCACCGTGTTCTGCGGTTGCTCTTCCTCCCTGGACTGGCCCCGGCACAACTGGCCCGGGCAGCCGATTGCATTAAGAACGAGATCAGTACAGCGGAACTGCCGAGCGAATGGAGCGGTGACCGTCACGTTGCCGTCGACATTCCGCCCAGTATGGATACCTCCCGGCTGTTCGAGACTATGGAACGCGAGGTGACGGAGGGCCGAGCGTTCTGGGAATGGGCCGACGCCATGCAGTTCTCCGCGCGACGCTGAATCGACTGGGATTCCGAGGCAGCCTGGCCGGGGACCAGCTCAAGCCGACTCGAACTTGACCATCACGTCGCCCGCAGCCGCGGCCGCACCGAAGACGTTCTTCAACTCGCTCAGATCGGCAATTAGTTCAGCGGCCCACGCCTGGCTACAGGACGTGGCGAGGCCCAGGGACCTGACTGCTGGAGTCGTCCTCGATGAGCATCGTCAGCATCGCGTCCAAGTCGCGGTCACTGAGTTCCGGAACCATCCAGCTGGTAAGTCACAGACGGCTCGCTGGGCTCCCAGACCGTCAACACCAGCACCACGGAGACCATCTCGGTGTCGGTCGGCCTCAACGGCAGTGTCCAGGGCAGTTTCCAGGTCGAGACCCTCGGCATGGTTGGCGCGAGCCTGGGCCTGAACGTGCAGGTGAACTACACCCACACCAGCAGCGAGTCGAAGTCGATCACATGTGACTTCCGCAAGCCCGGCTACTACGGCCTCTACGAGGGGACGAAAAAGGTCACCGGCACGTATGGCAGCCTCAACTGCAACCGTGTCGACCTGGGCAGCGGCACCTACGGACTGAAGTGGATCGAGGGGCCCGGCAGCGGCGGCTTCACCACCTACACCACCCTCGAGGAGGGCGCGGTGCGCTGCGAGGACAAGGTCCCCGCCACCAGCATCATGCGCAAGTCGCAGGACCTCCTCGACTGCGGCTCGCCCGCCGCGAAGGCCAAGCACCCGGCTGATGCGATGGCGCCGACCACGGAGCAGACGCAGGACCATCTCGCACAGCAGCCGGCCTCCACCGTCAGCGCCACGTCCGCCGCCGCTCTCAACTGCGAGTCCGCCGTCTACAGGATCGACGTCCCCGGCAGGGTGTTGAACTGGAGCGCACCGCTCCTGGCCAACGACGGCATCCGCCTGCGCGAATCCACCTTCTTCAGCGCCCACGTGGACAACTGGCGGCTGTGCAACGTGACGGAAAACAACGGCGTCATCGAGGCGTCCCTGTGGAACTGGGGCAACGGCGGATGCGCGACCATCCCGGCGAACATCGCCAACCAGGAACAGGCCTACCTGACGACAGCCACCTGCGGGGAGGACGACCTCCAGCGGTTCTACATCTACCGCGACGTCCCCGGCAGCTCGAAGATCGGCCTGCAGAACAAGTACACCGGCTCCATGATCGGCTACGACCGCTACGCGGACGGGGAACTGATCCGCCAGTACTCCAGCGGCAGGCAGGACGGCACGGGTACGTTCACCCTGACCGGAGTCTGACAGCACACACACCATGAACGACCCCCTGCTCCCGCAAGCAGCAGCAGATCCTCATCGCCGAGAAGCTCCTCGCCGACCAGGGGGCCCGGGCTTGGTCGTGCGCGCCGGGCACCGGCCTCGCCTCCGATCACACGGACCCCTACCCCGCAACCACCCCGGCTCCCGCGCCGAGCTGGACGGCGCAGGTACTGGTGAACGGAGGTGGCGGAATCTTCCACGCGACCCGCGACGCCTCCGGCAACTGGTCCGGCTTCGCCAACGTCAACGCCCAGACCGGGGACATCGGCCCCGTCGGCTCGCTCGCGGACGCCGGTATCAACGGCGACACCCACGTGGTTGCGGTCGGCGGCAACGGCGACATCTACCATGCCGTCCGCTTCGCCGACGGCCAGTGGGGCGCCTTCGGCGACGTCAGCTCCCAGGCCGGGGCGCTGAGTTCGGTGACCAAGGTATCGGCGGCATCCATCGGTGCGGAGCTGAACGTGCTGGCGGTCGCGAACGGGCGACTGTTCCACACCGTGCGGCACGCGGACGGGACGTGGACGGCGTTCGGTGACGTCCAGTCCCAGGCCGGTTCGCTGCCGGCAGCGGTCACCAGTGCGTCCGAGGCCTCCGTGAACGGGCAGCTGCAGGTGGCGGCCGTCGCCGGAGGCCGCGTGTACCACTCGACCCGCGCTGCCGACGGCACGTGGAGCGCCTGGGGCGACGTGTACTCGATGGCCGGAGACGCGGGCGCGGCAACCGACGTCGCGATGACCGGCTCCGGTGCGGACATGCAGATCATCATCGCGTCGAACGGAGGGACGAAGCAGTACCACGGTGCCCGGCTCGCCGGCGGCCAGTGGATGCCGCTGACCGACCTGGCCCCGGTGGCGGGCTCGTTCACCACAACCTCCGTGAGTGCCGCAACGGTCGCCGGCGAGTTCCAGGCCACATTCGTCACGACGGACAACCGCATCCTGCACGCCATCCGCCACACCGACGGAACCTGGCAGAACGCCACCGCGATCGACCTGGCCGGCGTCTACGGCAACCACTACGCCGCCAGCATCACCGGCACCCTCTGATCCCGGAGCGGATACGCCCGCGTGCCGGGGCACCTGTGGGCGTCCCGGCAATCGACAGGCCCAACGAGAACGACACCGACCTGACCATGCCCGGCACCTGGGGCACTCCGGAGGGGGTCTCACTCACCCTCCACAAGGGCAAGGTCTGGCTGGCTGCCCGCGGCACCGACAACGGCCTGTGGGTCCTGAACGGAACCGGGGGGCAGTGGGCCACGACGCCCGCCGCCGCCCAAGGCCTGATGGCCGGCGAACCCGCGATCACCTCCTGCCGGGCACCTCGGAGCTGCTGCCCGACGCGGAGCGCCCGGAGCGGCTGACGGCGCTCGCCGTGGCCGGCACCGACCGGCTCAAGGACCGCCGGGCCGCCTTCACCACGTTCAAGTCCGCCACCGGTGAGGACGGCGAGGAGTGCGGCATCCTCTGCAACAGCCGGCTCCTGACGGAGGGCATCGACGTCCGAGCGGTGGACGCCATCTGCTTCGCGGACCCGAGGTCGAGCGTGATCGACATCGTCCAGGCCGGCGGGCGGGCGCTGCGCCAGTCCTACCGCGAGGGCAAGGTGTCCTGGGTCATCATCCCGGTCTACCTGCCCACCCCCGAGGTCGGTGACGACACCGCGGCCGCGGACCCGGCCGAGGTCCACGACGCGGGCGAGGCCGTGAAGGCCGAGGCCGACGCCGAGATCGAGGCCGAGATCGAGGCCAGCTCCCTCCGCACCATCTGGCGGGTCCTGCGGGCCCTGGCGGCGCACGACGCCCGGGTGGTCGGCCGCATCACCGAACTGCGCGCTTCCCGCTCGCAGGGGACCGCGCACACCACCGCGGCCAAGCCGGCCGCCGAGGGCGAGGCGGCGGAGGCCGGGGAAGGCGAGCAGCCGCCGGCCCCGGTGGAGTCGCCGATCGAGTGGCTGCGGATCAACGCCCGCCATCACGCCGCCCGGATCCTCCAGACCGTCAAGCTGCGCGCGTTCAACCCGCGCGCGGTCGAGTGGCAGCGCATGCACGCCGTCGCGGCGGTCTTCCACCTCCAGCACGGCCACCTCGACCCCACCGACAAGACGAAGCACGCCGAGCTGATCTCCTGGCTCACCCGCCAGCGCCACCTCCACGGCCAGCACCTGCTCGACGCCGCCCGGATCTCGGAGCTGGACGCCCTCGGGATGATCTGGTCGAAGAACGCCAACGCCTGGGAACGCGGCTACGCCTACGCCGCCGCGTTCCACCGCCAGCACGGTCACCTCGCGATCCCGGCGACCGCGAAGCTGGACGGCTACGCGGTGGGGGCGTGGATGCGCCGCCAGCGCAAGGCCGACAACCTCACCGAGGACCAGGTCGCGAAGCTCGACGCGCTGGACGAGCTGTGGCGGCTGGAACCGGACTGGAACCGCTCCTACCGCCGCCTGCTCGCCTACCTCGCCGCCGGCGGAACCCTCGACGGCCCCGCCAACCGCACCGGCCTCGGCGACGACCCCGCCTTCCGTCCCGGCACGTGGCTGCGCAAGCAGGACAAGGCCCGCACCGACGGCAAGCTCACCGACCACCAGGCCGCGCTCTTGGACGCCCTGCACACTCACGCCCTGGGCGCCTGACCACCCGCCAGCACAAGGGAACGAGCCCGTGACCGTGACGACGTCCACCACCCGCCCGCCGGCCGCCCAGGTCGCCTGGAGCGCAGAGTGGCACGGCGCCTCCTGCCGGGACGGCTGTGACGCCTACTTCGACGACGGCACCTTCGTGGACGCCGACCACGACTGCCACCAGGGCGAGGGTGAGGTGTCGTGGGAGGGCCGGGCCGAGTGCTCCGGCTTCGGCAGGAGCCTGGACACCGACTTCGCCGACAGCGAGTACGTCGAGGCCGACCACGACTGCGCCACCGACCAGTAGCACAACCGTCCAGGGGCGGCCCGCGTACCGGGCCGCCCCTGCGGCCGTCACCACCTGGTGGCGGCCGCCGTTGAACCGCACAGCTCAGAAAAGGGGAGGCACCATGCCGGACTCCACGAAGCCGGTCCCGTCCTACACCGGGTGGGGGGAGGTCCCCGGCCACCTGCGCACCCGTACCGCCCTGGCCGACCTGGACCTGCTCCGTCAGCCCGCCGGCTCCGTCCGCGCCGTCATCGACCGAGATGTTCTCGGTGAAGGGCTCGCCGGTCCGGCCCGGCCGAGGCCATGACCCGGAGAACCCCGGCGCTTGCGCGCTGGGAAAGCCCCACCTCGTTGCGTTCGGTGGGCCCCGGGCCGGGACGGCCCGTCGGGCCGTTCTTCGCTTTGCTTCGGACGGGTCTGGTTCCGCCGCGGTCCACCAGGCGGCCGTGCAACTGACTCACTGCCCGCGCGGAGCGCGGGCAGTGAGTCAGTTGCACGGCGTCATTGCCGAGTCCTACTTGCTGAAGAAGGCGACCGAGCGCAGCTCCAGACGGTCCGTGGCGGGCTTGCTGTGGGGCTTGAGCGTCCAGGAAAGACCCGAGCAGTCGGGCTCGGTGAACACCCTGGCGAACATGTCGGTCTTGTTGTGCGGGGCGAACGCCGGACGGGAGGTGTCCGGGTCGGCGACTTGCGAGAGGGTGATGCAGACGATGTCCTCCGGGTTGGAGAGCCTGCCCTTATGCGGTCGCCCGTCCAGACCGATGTACTTGTAGTCGAAGTCACCGGTGGCCGCGTGGGCGGGCGCGCCCAGGGTGGCGGTAAGCAACAAGGCGCCGCAGACGGAGACAAGGGCGTGACGAAAACGCATATGACCTTCTCCAGGATGTGTAGGGAGCTATGGGGCAGTCAGCAGGTTCATCCGAATCTCTACCTGTCTGCAGCGCGGCCACTCTGGGAAGCCAGGCAGAAAGGATTTTCCTTCACCTGTAAGGCGTAAACCCCGTCCCATGCCAGGGGCCGGACCATGGCCCTTCGACCTGCGGGCAGTTCCGCTTTGCTCCCCCGCATGATCACCCAGAAGATGCCCGGCTCGGTCGCCCAGCGGCTGTACGAGGCCCGCGACGCCGGAGCCGGCCAGGACGAGCAGGAACGGATCCTCGCCGAGGGCCTGCGCGAGCACTACTTCAAGGACACCGGGCGCCGCGGCCGTGGCCTCGACGTCGAGCTCAACGACGTTGCCTGGATGGACATGGAGCTTTAGAACCTCCCGCTGGCGGCGCCGTGACGCCGAAACCAGTTAGTCCCGGCCGCCTTTCGGCGGCCGGGACTAACTGGTTTCGGGAAACGCTCGGCTGGGAGGCCCCGGCCTCCAGTCCGGTCCTCCACTTCCCATTTTTGCAAGAACTTCAAAAGTCTCTGAGGCGATCCTGGATTTCTCCTCTGGAGTATCTCCGCGGCGCCACTTACCGCCTGTGTGAACGTTGAGAAGAATCGTCGACCACCTATGTGATCAGCGGGCCGTCGCCTCCCTCTCCGGCGGACTGCCCTGTTTGAATAGCCGAATCAGGCTCGCATCGAACTATTGGGAAGAGGTGAGGCCCTCACTGTTGAGTGAGGGCCCCATCACCTTGTGCATCAGCTGACTACTTCATCGTCTTCGAATGGCGGCCTGTCGTGTCGCGGGCCGTTGATTTCTCCGGTAGTCCAGATGATGGATTCAGGACGTTCCCCTGTGCCGGATCCACAGAACTCCTTGATTGCTGCCCGTACCTGCGGCAACGGCACAGCGCTGGCGGGATCGTGGAATCTCGGGTAGGACGGATCGCACACAAGTCGAGAGTCGATCTCGGGCGGGGTGGGATTGTC
Source organism: Kitasatospora sp. NPDC040550 (assembly GCF_055594965.1). Classification (NCBI taxonomy): domain Bacteria; kingdom Bacillati; phylum Actinomycetota; class Actinomycetes; order Kitasatosporales; family Streptomycetaceae; genus Kitasatospora; species Kitasatospora sp. NPDC040550. Next base: position 15,836 of record NZ_JBVIWC010000045.1, read on the forward strand.
GGAGATCCAGGCATCATCGTAGATCCCGCCTTCTCGGCCGAAGGTGAACCATACGAGGGCACCGAACCCAGTTGGCTCGTTGGCCGCAACGCGGAGGGAAGCGCTGGGAAAGGCGGCCTGGGGCTCGGAGAAGCTGAACCGCGCCTCATTTCGTGAGGCAACATCGCCGTTTCCTTCCTTGGGGCTGATGAACCGAATTGCTTCGGATATCAGTTCATCAATCTCTTTCGGGCTTGAGGGGGAAATACATTTTCCTGCGAAGAGAATTTTCAGGATCATTACTTGCGAACCCTCAACCCTTGAAGTTCTTCGGTCTGTACGAGCATTCCGGTATCCGTGTTGATCCATCGAACCGGCATCTTCTGGTCAGTATAGAGGATGGCGCGGACGGCGAATGAGCACTCGGCGGATCCGATGCACACCAAATCGCGATTATTGATGACCACCTCTATGGTGGTTTCCTCATCTCAGGCTTGTCCGCGAGCTCCCACGCGATTTTCGGCTCCGCATGTTCGGCACTGGGGAAGAACGTGGCGTTCTTGGGGGGTGACTCGGGGCTCATGAGGAATTTGTTTAGCTCACTGAAATTGCCGAACCGTCCGCTTCTGACCGGGTCAGTTACCGTAGCCAGGCTTCCGTCCGCTTCCGTTCCCCCTGCCGTTTCCCTCTCCGCTGCCCCTACCGGCCACCTTGCGCCCGAGGGGCGACGACCGGCACGGGCAGTGCCACCTCGGCGAGGGTCTCGGAGTCGGCGAGCTCGAAGACGGCGGCCTTGACGGCGGGGGCGCGCAGGCCCTCCGTCCGTCGGCAGTGGGCCCTGGTTCTACCGGTCGATGGTCGGGAAGCCCGTGGAGCGCTGCCGGTCGCTGCTGTACTCCAGGGTCGCGGTCGTTGGCGCGCTACGGTCTCGTACCGAGGTCGGCATTGTCTAATGAGTTTGAAGCACGATGTGCTCGGCACCCCGTGGTGCCGAGCACATCGTCTGATCAGTAATAGTTGGCCAGCAATGGGCCGGGCCTTCTGGCCGAATATTTACTCCGGCCGTGGAGCCCCGTCGAAGAAGGTGTCCCAGTCCGGCTCCGAGTAGCCCTCGGGGGCTTCATCGTCGACCGGAGGGCGATCGTGTCGTCGGCCGTCGATTTCCCCCGTGGTCCAGTTGACGCATTCGGGTCGTTCGCCTGTTCCGGATCGGCAGTATTCCTCGATGGCAGCGCGAACCTGCGTAAGCGGAATAGCACTGGCCCTGTCGTAGAACCTCGGATGATAGGTCTCCGAGACGAGCCGGGAGTCGGTCACTGGCGGGTTAGGGTTATCGGAGATCCATGCGTAGTCATAGATTCCGCCCTGTCGAGGTGGCTGTCCATTTGTGAACCATGTGAGGGCTCCGTAACCGCTCAGTTCACTGGCGGCTGCGAACAAGTAGGTACTGGGGTGTTTTCCCGATTCGTCGGTGTAGCAGAACGAGGCCTGACCTCCTGCGATATGCTCTCCATTGAGGGTTTCCTTCGCACTGATAAAGTGAAGGGCTTCTGAGGTCAGCCGATCGACCTCTTCCCAGTCGGAAGGATATTTCTCGTCCCCATCGAATGACAGGCGAAGAATCATTCTTTCTTTGGCCTTTCCCTCGGTCCCTTGGGCAGCTTTTCGTCCAACTTGCCCGTATCCCTAACCATTCCGCTGCATTGCCCAGGTGAGCTTTGTTTCGACGTGATCGGCCGACGGATATATGAGCGCCTTGTCGGGGACCTTATCGCGAATTGCCGAAGGCGCGAGGGCTCAGCCCGGAGAACGGGGCTATCCAGGTGAGCCAAGACCTTGTGACGTTCCTCCACGCACGGCTGGACGAGGAGGCCGACCTGGCCCGACGCAGCGACGGTGACGGCTGCGGGGAGTGGACCGCTCACGGGCACACGGTCGACTTCTGCCATGGAGAACTCTCCGGCTTCCATCCCACGATTGCCCTGCCCGTCGCGCTGCACGACCCGGCTCGTGTTCTGCGGGAGGTCGAAGCCAAGCGACGCGTGCTCTCCCGTCATGTACTCAGTCCAGCCACCGGCGACCCCGAACTGCCGTGGGACAACCGCGATGACTGCCAGTACGACGGCGAGACCTGGCCATGCGACGACTTCGTCGACCTCGCCTCGCCCTACGCCGATCACCCCGCCTACCCGCGACGGCCCTGAGGCGCAGATCCTTTGCGGGACAGCCCTTAGCCTACGGCGAGACCGGGCTGATGATAGGAGTGGACGTGAACATCGAGGAAATGCTGGACCGGCTGAGCGCGGTGATCGGGCTGCCCCCGGGTGGAGTGGTCCCGGTCCCGTGGGAGCTCGGCCCCGAGGTACTTGGTTTCCATCTACCCGCGGACTACCGAGCGTTCGCCGACCGGTACGGGATGGTCAGCATCGGCGACGAGCTGCACATTTACGCACCGTCGGCGGCGCCCAGTCCTGACACCGGGCAGCCGCTCGGTTTCGAGGGATTCCTCTACTGCACCACAGATCCTTATGGATACACCGCCATGCTGGCCCAGGCTTTCGCGGACGGAGACTACGACGAGTGCCCCTATCCGCTGTACCCGGCCGAGGGCGGGTTGCTGAAATGGGGCAACAACTGGAACTCCGACCAGTTCTTCTGGCTGATGCGGGGCCCGGACCCGGACCGGTGGCCGGTCGCCGCCAGGTTCGACTCGATGCGGCAGTGGGACCTCTTCGAGGGCGGCTTCCTGGAGTTCCTGCTGGCGGCGGTGACGGAGCAGTATCCATACCATGATGATGTTGTCTCCGGGGGGATTGGGCACATGGGTGACGGCCGTGCGTATCGCTCTCGAGGTGACTGGTCGAAGCAGCTCTGGTATCGAGCCCGCGAGATGCCGCACAAGGCAGAATGGGTCACCGTCAGGCCTGCCCGCCGTTTCCACTCCCTTCCCGGTCCGCGCCGGATGGCCGCCGTCCCGGTTGTGACGACCCGGGCAGGGGGCCGGGCCTCGCCGGCACCGCCGCGCCGAGCCCCTCTACACCGCCCTCGACCGCCACGGAGGCGTGGACCACCGGGAGGCATGGAGGGACCCGGGTGACCTGCTCCACGGCCGTGCGGGCTGGCACTTCGACGTCGTCAACGACGGCGAGGCGCTCTGGAGCCTGGGCATCAACTGCTCGACCAGGCCGACGCGGTCGAACCGCCGCAGCCGTCCCGGCTGGGCCGGGCCGGGCTCCGGCGCGGGTCTGCGAACCCGAACGGCTCGACCAGCGTGCTGCGGGCCGATGTCCTCGCCGCGCTCGGCGTTCTCCAGGTCGCCACCGCCGACCGGCTCGCCGACGCGGCGGTGCGGTGGGCGCTGGCGCTGCTGGATCCGGACCGCCGGGCGGGCAGCGGCGTTCTCCGAGCACGCCCTGGACATCGTCACCACCGCCGGCCTCCTCGCCCGTGCCGGGGTCGGGTACCTGGAGGCACCCTCCACCTGTACCCGGACGTCGGCGCTGTCCTCGGCCAGGCCGTCAGGCCCGACACTGCCGCGGGCGGCCCGGTGCTGTTCCCGGCGGTGACCGGCACGTTCTACCGGTGGCGTTGACCTTCCGCGCGCATGTCGCAGTTGGCCTGGTGCGAACGTGCACCGTAGATGACCAGAGTCCTCGTGCTACCGGCCAGGAGCGCGGGAGGCCCCGAGCTCCTGGCCAACCGCGTCCTCGTCCTGTGGCAGCGAGTCAGCGCGGCCTCTCAGGTCTGCTTCCGGGTCAGGGCTTCATCGGGTTCCTGTGCCGGGTGCGCGGGGTGGGATGGGCTACTGGCCGAATTCGTCGAACGCGTCCTGGAGAGCAGCGGCGACCCCCCTCACATCGCGGCTCTCGATGCGGTACTTGGGCATGAAGAAGACGAGCTCGCCGTCCTTGAAGAGGGCGAAGGAGGGGTCGGAGGGCGGGACGTCCTCGAAGTAGGAGCGCATCCGCGCCGTTGCCTCCAGATCCTGCTCGGCGAAGACCGTGAGCAGTTGGTCGGGGCGGTGGTCGGTGTCCTCCAGGGCGAGGCGAGCCCCGGGCCGGGCCAAGGTCGCCGCGCATCCATTCATGGAGTTGACGGCCACCAGGGTGACACCGGTCTCGGCCTTCTCCATCGCGCTGTCCACGGCTTCGGCGGTGAGCAGATCGGTGAAGCCGATCTGGGTCAGCTCCCCCTTGAACGTCTTGACCAGCTGCGGTGAGTACGGCATGCCGACTCCTCACTTAGAGAGAACGTCTGATGGCTTAGCGTATCGAGTAGGGCCCTGGCTGGACGGACGATCCGGAGGGAACGGGTGGCTGCGTAGGTGAGACCTGACAGCACTTGTCGGTGAGTTCCGACAGCGGCTGTCGATCTGTTCGACGTGAAATGTTGCCGAGAAGTGGCAGCGCTTGGGTCGTGTCGCCCTGGTCGAAGTCGGTGGAACATCGCGCCGGGCATGGACCATGATCTGTCCATGGAGCGATCTATTGATCTTGATGAGGCGGCTGCAGAAGTAGCTGATCGGGCGCCGGGGTGGCGGGCTAGTGGTCTGACAGTCAGCCGGGTGACCTGGCGCGATGAAGCTGCTCCCTGGCCTCAGCGACTTGAGACGGACAGGTCGTTTGTGAACGATCCTGACTCCGTTGGTGTGCTCATCTCGGGTCCGGCGGAGGCTGAGCTGTCGGTTGTGCTGTTCCGTGGGGGCTGGGCCGACGTCGACTTCGTCGCCAGCATGGACGACGCTGGCGCTCTTCCGGCTTCGGATATCGCTTCAGCTCGGGAGTTCGGCGTCCAGCTCGACGGCTGGGTGGCCCGTGTGTTTGGTCAGTCCTCCGAATCGGGTGAACCGAACCTGTGACGGGGTCTTCCTCGGCGCCTGCCGGTTGCAGCCGAGGAAGACCCTGATGCGATCCTCAGCCAGCAGCTGCCGCTTGCTGTTCGGCCCGGGCGCGGGTGGTGGCGAGGCGGTAGGAATCGGTTCCAGTCTCGATGATGTTGCCGCCGAAGGTGAGTCGGTCGACGATGGCCGCGCAGAGACGGGGGTCGGTGAAAGTCTTAGTCCAGCCGCCAAACGACTCGTTGGAGGCGATGGCGACGCTGTTCTTCTCCTCACGCTCGGTCAGAACCTGGAACAGCAACTCGGCTCCCCTGCGGTCGAGTTCCATGTATCCGAGTTCGTCGATGCACAAAAGGTCGACGCGGCCGTAGCGGGCGATGGTCTTGGCGAGCTGCTTCTCGTCGGCGGCCTCGACGAGCTCGTTGACGAGCTTGGTGGCCAGCACGTACTTGACCCGGAAGCCGGCCATCGCGGCCTCGGTGCCGAGCGCGATCAGCAGGTGGGACTTGCCGGTTCCGGAGTCACCGATCAGGCAGAGCGGCAGGCTCTTCTTGATCCACTCGCAGGTGGCGAGGGTGTGGATCATCGCGGGGTCGATGTTCGGGTTCGCGTCGAAGTCGAACTTCCGCAGCGACTTGTCGCGGGGGAACCCGGCGGCCTTGATCCGGCGCTCGGAGCGGCGCCGGGCCCGGTCGTCGCACTCGGACATCAGCAGCTCGGCGAGGAACCCGAGGTAGGACATCTGCTCGCGCGAGGCGGTCTCGGCGAGCTCGGGGAACTGGGCGCGGATGGTGGGCAGCCGCAGCATCCGGCAGGCCTGGTCGACGGCGGCGTTGGCGGCCTGCTCGGTGAGTCCTCGCTGGCGGGGGAAGGTCACGGCGCTCTCCTTCAGGTGGTGGTCGGGCGGTCCGGCCGCCGGTGTCGCAGCAGCTGGTCGTAGTGGGCCACCGAGGGCAGCGGCCGGGTGTCGGGCGGCAGGTGGGCCAGGCGCCGAGCGGTCAGCGACGTCACGCTCGTCCGGCCCGTCGCCAGCGGCTCCGGCTCGGCAGGGACCGCTGCGGTGTCGGCGTCAGCGGCCTTGCGGGCCTCCAACGCGACGGCGTCCGCGGTCAGCGCGCCGGCCTTCAGGGCGACTGCGAGGCCTGCAACGAGGTGCTCGTGGGGCAGGTGGCGGCTCAGCAGCAGGACCTCGATCAGCGCGCGGGTGCCATCGCGCTCGCCGTGGGCCTTGCGGGCCGCCGCCCACCAGGCGTCGTGGACCGGGGTGAACCTGCCCGCGGAGCGGGCCTGTTCGAGCGCGGTCGCCCCGGGCAGTGCACCCGGCTTGCGGACCAGCACCTCCAGATAGTGGTCCAGGTCGAGGCGGGTGCCGCCCTTGGCGATCAGCCGCTCGTGCCGGGCGACCTCCTCACGTCCGTCATAGACGACCACCTCGGAGGCGTGCAGCATCACGCGGACGGTGCGGCCGATCAACCGCACCGGCACCGAGTAGCGGTTCGTGCGGACGCTGATCTGGCTGTAGCGGTCGACCCGCAGCGTGAACAGCCGTCCCGTTTCGAACGGCTCGTCCGGCAGCGGCGCCAGCAGCGGTTGCTCGGCGGCGAAGTACTCGCCGATGGTGCGGGGCCGGGAGCGGATCCGCCGGGCGTTGTCCTCCTCGTCCCACTGCTCGATCATGGCGTTCAGCTCGGCGAGCGTGGCGACTTCGGGGACGGGGACCAGGTGGTTGCGGCGGAACCAACCGATCTGGCCCTCGACACCGCCCTTCTCGTGGGCGCCACGGATGCCGGGCTGGCAGTAGAGGGCGTCGAGGGCATAGTGCGAGCGGAACGCGGTCCAGCGGTCGGCCTCCACCCGCTGGCGGGAGAAGCCCAGCACCTGGGCGACCGCGGCCCTAAGGTTGTCGTAGCGGACCTTCCCGGTCGGCACCCCGCCGAGCACGTTGAGAGCGTGGACGTGGCCCTCGAAGAACGCCTCCTGGCCGGCCGAGGCGAAGATGCGGTGCACCGCCTTGCCCGAGTAGGACAGCCGGAACGCGAAGAGGTAGCAGGTCACCAGCTCACCAGCCAGACGCACCGTCACGTCCCCGAAGTCGACCTCCGCCTCCGCACCCGGCTTGTGGGTCTGCGGCACGAACGCGTCCACCGTGCCCCGCCCTGCCTCGATGCGGATCTCCTCGCGCCTCGACGCCACGTAGCCGCGGACCATCTGATAGGAGATCTCGTCCGCACCGTGCTCGTCCACCAGCCGATCGAAGATCCGCTTCACCGTGTGCCGCTGCTTTCGCGGCGCGTCCAGGTCGGCCCGCAGCATCTGGTCGATCAACGGCTTGAACGGGTCCAGCCTGGTTGCCCTTGGCCGCAGCTTCTTCCGCGGCTCCGGCCAGGCCGACGACAACGCCTTCTGCACCGTGCGGAACCCGACGCCGTACTTGCGCTCCAGCGCACGGCCGGACAGGCCCGCCCGGGAGTCGCGGCGGATCGCCGCGTACAGATCGACCTTGGACTTCGGCAGCACCCATGCCCCCTCGTCGTGCAGAGCACAACCATGGTCCCGAAGCAAGCACTCAGGTGCTGTCAAAACTCAGCGACATCACTCTCCCGTGGCACAGGACGCTGTCGTCGCTGACCGACAGGTGCTGTCACAACTCACGTATAAAGCCACTTCGCCGCGCACACCGGCCATCTGGCCGTTCCCATCGACGAGCAGGTCGACGACTACAACCTCGGCACATGGGTGCGCCGCCAGCGAAAGGCCGACCTGACCGCGGACCAGGAAGCACGGCTCACCGCACTCGACCCGCTCTGGCGGATGGCGCCGGACTGGCAGCGCTCATACCGCCGCCTCGTCGCCTACCTGGCAGCCGGCGGCCGCCTCACCGGTCCCGTGAACCGCACCGGGACAGCCGGCGACGAACGCTTCCGGCCCGGTACGTGGCTGCGCATGCAGACCCGACACGCCAGCGCCGGCAACCTCGACACACACCAGACCGCGCTCCTGGACGCCCTCGGAGCCTGGCGAACCCACCCCGCACGGGGCGAGCCCGAGCCGCACCGCGGGGCGCAGGGCAGTGCCGGCCGTGGACGGCCCCCGCACGCCAGGCCGACGGCCGCACCACCGGCAGTGCCGCTCCAACGGCCCGCACCCCGAACGGACCCGCCAGCCCCCAGACCGCCGCGGTCTGCCCTCACCCCGATCCACCACCTCCCGGCCGAGTATCGCTGCTACATCGAAGCAGCACGAGCCTTCCGGGATCGGGAGGGCCACCTGGACGTCCCATCTGGATTCGTCGAGCGCGTCGAGCACGCCAAGGTCCGCCTCGGCACCTGGATCGCCCGCCAACGCGACAAGGTCTTCCGCGGACAACTCCCGGCGCTGCTGATCTCAGAACTGGAAGCCCTGGACATGGTGTGGGTGCACAGGTGAGCCGCAAGGTCAGGGAGGAGGCTTTCCAGAGCGAGAGGCTTTGCCGGGTCGGGACCTGCGCCGACGGCATGTAACTGGATCAGGCTTCGACGTTGATTCCGTAGTCGGTGGCCAGGCCGGCCAGACCGGTGTCGTAGCCCTGCCCTACGGCACGGGCCTTCCATCCTGCTCCGTGCCTGTAGAGCTCCACGGCCACCGTGACGGTCTCACCTGCGTCGTGGGGTGGCGGTTGGAAGGAGAGAGTGAGGCCCGAGGGCTGGGTGATTTCTGCCCGCCAAGTGTTGTGATGGTCGAAGACTGCAGTGGGCTGAGCCTGGAGGTCGATGCTCAGGGCGACAGCTACGGTGCGGACGTCCTCGGGGATCCGGACCAGGTCGGTGGTGATCATGTCGTTGGCGGCGGTTACCCCGTCCTGGCTCGGGTGGTTGTAGAAGACCAGGTCGTGGTCGGCCCGGACTTTGTTGTTGCCGGCGAGGAGAACCGCTGACACATCGACCGGTGCGCCGGTGGTCGTGACGCGGACTGTCGTCGGTTCGATCCCCAGGGGTGCATTGCTGCCCTTGGCCATGGTCAGTTGTCCGGGGGCGTGTTCACCGGGCGACGCGGCAGGAGGATGACCCGGGGCCGGGTCGGTGCGGGTGAGGGCGGCGATGGCGCGTTGGAGGAGTGGCCAGCCCTCGGCTTCCTCGCCGGGCCAGGGCCAGGTAAAGCGATGGGTGCCGAACTGTTTGGCTGTGGGGGGTTGTCCGAGAGCTTCCTGCAGTTGGAGGTACCGCAGGCTCTCGGTCGCCAGCCGCTCGAGGTCCCACTGCCGCCGGGTTCCGTCCGGGTCTGGGTCGGTGGTCCACGTGTCCCTGGCGACGGGCTTGCCGCCGAGTTCCCGGTACACCCGCCGGGCGAAGTCGTAGCCGTCGCCGGTGAGCAGGCGCGCAGGCCGCTCCTGCCGGGAGGGAGTCGGCTCGCCGATGGCGGTGTACAGCGCCCCGAGGTCGCCTCCGGTCCAGTGGTTCGCCGCGCCAGCGGCGAACCGGGCGAACTGAAGCAGAGTGGGTGGGCGTCCCTTGGCTGCGACGGATCGATGATGCTGGTGGGCGACCTCCTCCAGTTCGGAGCGCCAGCGTTGCTGCAGGTATGCGTCGAGGTGCTGCTCGGCCCAGGCTCGTCGGTGTCGGGTGACGATGTCCCGCACCAGTTCGAAGCCCTTGCGGCGAGAGCCGCGGCTCATGCCGATAGTGACGGTCACCAGCCCGTCCTCGGATTCGATCGGGGTGCTCCGGTTGTCGAAGACCGACTCTGATGGCCCCAGCCGTGGTTCGGCAGCACGCAGCTCTTCGAAGAGCGAAGAATCGACCGGGCAGCCGGCCGTGCGGAGTGCGGCGAGCTGACGGTCGTAGTAGCTCTCGGCATCGGACAAGGTGGTGCGCGAGTACGGACCCTCGCACACAAACCACGCGGTCAGCCCGATGCCGTGCCAGAAATCGGCCGCCGGACCGAAGGCTTCCGCCATCGTCCTGTGAGGTTGAGGGTTGCTCACGATGCTGCCAGCGTGGCGCTGCAGAGTCACCGTCTCCCACAACCGCGCCACCTGCTCGAGAACCTCGGGAGGCAGGGCTCGCAGGTACAGCTGCGGAGTCAGTCCCCATCCAGTGGAAGACAGCGACATCACTTCCTCGTCGAGCAGGCCCCACAAGGAGGTCATTCCAGGTGACTGGCGTGCGTGTGCCTCGTCGAAGCCTGCCCACCAGCCGCGCATAGCCGCCACCCGCTCCTCGACAGGAGATGCGGAGCTGTCGGTACCGAGGAACGCCGCGAGCATCGCCTGGACCTCGTCCTCACCGATGCCCGCCTCAGCAGCCACACCGGCCGCTTGGGAGGACATGCCCACATAGAGGCGCGGCTCCGGCAGAGCGGTGATGACCTCCTCGTCCGGGTGCGGCGAGACCCGGAGGTAGTCGAGCACAGCCAGCCAGTCGCCCGCGAAGTGAGCAGAGACGACCGGTTGCAGCGCGCGCGTGAGCACCCGCCGCGCCAGCACAGTGCCCTTCTTCGCCTTCGCGGCGAAGCCCACCATCAACCCCTGCACCCGCTGGACCCGATGACGGGCCACGACCTGTGCCAGATCGGCGGCAGCGAGGGCATCCAGCAAACCCAGGCGAGCCTGCTGCTGCTCCCTGCGGTCCAGCGCGTTCCAGCCGCCACCGAAACGGAAGACCTCCAACGCGCCGGCGCCGATGCCCAGCAGTCGGTAGCGCTCCTCGATCGTGGCCCATAACTGCCGCTGCTCCTCGCGGGAACCGGTCGGCCCCGCCGCCCGCACCCGCACTGGCTCCAACAAGGTCTCGAACAGCGGCACGAGCAAAGCCCACAGCAGCACCGTGTCCCCGCCCTCCACGACGGTGAGGCGGGCCGTGTCGTCCGCGGCCAACGTCAGCGCGTGAGCTGGCCGCTGGCGCAGCAGATGGGGCAGGTTGACTGCACCCGCCTTCAGCGAGAGCTTCTGCGGCAAGTACCACGCGCCGCGCCGCTGCTGCTCCTTGACCTCGAATACGTCGGAACACAAGCTGGCCTCTGTACGGGTGAGAGCAGTCACCTCGGCAGTGTCCGGTGCCTGAGACCTCTGGCCTGGGGTGACAGTGGCCACCGGTCGACCGTCGAGCGCGAGGGCCAGCAGCCGGGCCGCGAGCGCGTCGACCTCGGCGAAGCGCTGCTGCTGGCCGGCTGCCGCCTCCACGCGGAGCGCTTCATCAGGGCCGGCTTGAGCGGCTGGAAGCCACCACCACGACGACTCACCGACCACCGGTCATCCTCCGCATATACTCGACGAACTGCTCGAACGGCACTGGCGAGCCAGTGCTCTGCGCATAGACGGCGTAGCGCTGGGCCATCAACTGCATTTCCCGCTCCGCCCGCCGGGCCTCCACCCGGTCCAGCTCATGCACGACACGTTGCTCAACCCGTCCTCGCTCGTACAGGACGAACGCATCCAGCCCACCCGGGCGCCCGCCTTCGTCGCTGTCCGTGGGGCTGCAGTCGTCCCGCCCGTCAGCGTGGAGTTCGGAGACCTCGACCACGGGAGCGTCGAGCAGCAGGGCGGGGTCCATGTCGTTGTCCTTACACAGGGCCTCCAGGTGCTCCTCCAGACTGAGCTCGGCGTGGCAGACCACGTCCAGGTACTGCCGGTCGGCGGGCACACCAGGATGGCGCAGCACGCGGACACCTCGTCCGACGAACTGGTAGAACTCACCGAAGCTGCCGTAGGGGCGGATCGGCACGACAACGGTGACGGGCGGAAAGTCGTAGCCCTGGCCGAGCATCCGCAACTGCACGATCCCCTGAAGGTCCCCGGAGTCTGACTCGAAACGCCGCAGGGTGGAGGCGATCGCCGACGGCGGCATGCTGTGGTGCAGCGTGGCGCAGGCGATCCCGTGCTCCTCGGCGATCCGCGCGACCTGCTCTGCGTGGGCCTGGCCCATGGCGGAGAACAGCACCCGTGGCTTGACGGGTGCAAGCAGCTTGGCCTGCGCGTCCAGGCAGGACCGCGTAACCGCCATCACATGATGGATCGGGGCTTCGGACTGTGCGGTTATCCGCGCCATCCTCCGCTCGTCCCCCAGGGCAGCCAGCAGCGCATCACGGCCCACGATCTGTTCCCGCCGCCCGTCGGGCCACGCCGCCTCGTAGACGGTCGCCTCCACGTCCGGTGCGAACCGGTGGACCCGCAGATTCTTCGCCGAACCATCCGCGACGGAGTCCACCAGGCGGTACCGGTAGACGACGTCGGCGTCGATCGGCTTGCCATCCAGACGCCTGAAGCAAGCTGACATCAGCAGTGTCCGGGCGCCCTGGAAATGAGCGAACAACCGCTGGTAGGAGGCACTGGCCGCGATGTGCGCCTCGTCGACGACGATGAAGTCCACATCGCCCGGCTCCAGCTTGGCCAGCAGATCCGTGTTGTCCTCGCCGGTTCCCAGGGCATGGAAGTTGGTGACCAGGACATCGGCGGCCAGCAGTCGCTCGCGGCTTACCAGGCTGATCTGCTCGTCGTCCGAGTCCAGTACCAGAGTTGCCGGAGGGGGAGCGCCGGGCAACATCGGACCACCGGCCAGCCCATACAGGACATTGCCCGGCGCAGCCGCGTCGAGAGCTCTGGCGAACGTGCCGCGGATGACCGAGCCCGGCGTCACCACCAGCACCCGCCGCCTGCTGAACGACAGCGCGGCCGCAACCCCCAGAGCGGTCTTGCCGGCCCCGACCGCCATCACCGCGGCCGCGTGCCTTCCGCCGGATGCGTAGTAGTTCGCCAGTGCCGCCAGCGCCTCGTCCTGGCACGCCCGCAACGGCCCGCGGTCCACCCGCGCACGCACACCGTCGAAATAGGACCCGTCTTTGGGCGGAGACGACCACCCGGGCGGATCCGCTGCCCGCATCGGATCACCCACCATGTCCGGAACCTCGACACGGGGATCGTCAGTCACAAACGGTGCCAGTAAAGGATCCTGGCGCAGCATCGCCTGAAGCTGCGCAACACAGCGCGCAGTGTCCGTGCGCACCGCATCGTAGGAGAACCGCAGTACCGTCAACCCGGTGGCGGCCAGGTCGTTCTGCCGCAAGCGGTCATAGGTGAACGCGGCCCGGTCGCTGTGGAACGTGAAGCCGTCCAGCTCCACGGCCACCTGCAGGACGTCCCCCGCGATCAAATAGTCCAGCCGGTAGTTGCGCTCATTGACAGTGACGGGGTGCTGGCTGCGCACCCTCGCGACGATGCCCCGTTCCGCAGCCGGAGTGAGAACCCATCGTAGGAACGCCTCCTCGAGGAACGAAGTCGCGGGGATCAACTGCTCCAGTCCCGCGCTCATGCCATGCCGCCGTCCACGGCAGTCTCCGCATCGAGCGCGCCGACCTTCTCCGACAGCCGTGTCACCAGATCCTCACCCTGATCGAACTGGGTCAGCCGCTGTGCCAGTCCGAGCGCTTCCACGACGGCGCCCTCACGTTCGAGCAAATCGATCAGCCTAGGTACAGAAGTCACATGCACGAACGATCTCTCAGCGCTGGCGACGTCGAACGACACAGCCTGAGGAGCGGCCTCCATCAACTCCAAGTCGAGCAGCGCGAATACTTCAAGCAACTCCAGTCCGTCAGGGTTCGACCGGCGCGAACCCCACAGCCGACTGACCGCGTCCTGCAGGACGAAGTGGTAGTCCATCGCGGACCCTGGAACCTCCAGTGCTTCCCAGACCCGCACGGCCAACTCGGTGCCCTGCGCCTCGGCTGGAACGTGCCGACTGGCAGGTGTCGCCGACGTGCGACCTAAGGCGGTCAGCCACATCGGTGAGCCGTACGACTCGTCCGGGCGATCATTCACTCCGGGAATCGATGCGCGAAAAACCCCCGGGCTACCAGCGAAACCCACGCCGGGAATCGCCGCCATGCGTTCGAACCACAGCCCCATGCACTCCACCGGTCTTGAGCCCTGCATCGCCATCCGCCCCTGTAACCGCCCAGTGTTGCAGGATGCAACCCCAGCCCACTGCGACTTCGGAACAGGCACTGGAAGCCTCAAGGGCACGTGCCTGTTCTTGCGGCTTCCGGCCTCGCCCCAGCGCTCCGGTTCCGCACGGCTGAGCCCTCGTCCGACCGTGGTGGCGGTCGGCCCGCGCCGTGGGGGAGACCGCGGGACCGGAAAGCGCGACGAGGTCGGTCAGGACATTGTTGACGGCGGGGCGGACGCCGCTGCGCCGTCCTCTGGGGGCGCGTCTACGAGGGCCGGCGCCGCAGAACCTCGTCTGAACTCGCCCGGGGAGGAAAGCCGTCCGCCTGGCATCGATGAGCTGTCGCGTTTCGTCTCCGGGCGGTGTCGACCTGCTGTAGGCGCGTTCACCCGATGGTGTGATTGGTTCAGGTGTCTGCTCGGAGCTCCAACCGCGGAAGCATCGCAGGTCAGCGTCTCTTCGGAGGGCTTCGCAGATGCGACACGCCCGGAGTGCGTGTGTTGCTCGCACGCCTCACCCGTCCCGCATGATCTCTCTCGTCACTTAGTGCGCTCTGTCAAGGACACTCAGTAAAGTGTGATGGAGGAGATGCGGCGGTGCTCGATACTGCCTTGAGCCGGCGCAGGACGAAGATCCTGACCGCGGCTATTCGCGCGGCTCACGCGTGGACGGTCCGGCACGAGGAATCCCGTGCCTGGCGTGAAATCATGAGTATGACGGGAGTAGTCAACTCCCTGTGCCCGCAGCAGCGGGCGCTGACCCCGGCGGAGTTCGTCGACTGTCTGAGTCGGCCGATGAGTCGGCTGGCTCCGGACGTCTTCGAGAACGACCCGCTGGGGAGCCTGACCGTCCTGGAGTGGGACGAGCTCAGCGACGACGTCTGGTCCGACGGCTGCACCGCCATCATGGAACTCCTGCACAAGGGCGACCAGGGACGTGGCTGGCTGCCGAGCTGGACCTGGACCCGGCAGGAGGCCGTGCAGAACGAGGCCTTCCTCGCGATCAAGACCGGAGCCGACGACCGCCTGTACGTGGCCCGCCGCCGATTCGTCGTCGAGCACCCGGTCGGGGGAGTGGGGGAGATCGCCGACCTGTGCGTGGAAGCTGGCATCGACATGCCCGTCCCGTACACCCCGCTGCCCGCAGACCGCGTCCACGATGGCCGCTGGTGGTGGCCGTGCCCCGTGTGCAAATGGCCGATGCGCGTCAATGGCTCCCAGGTCCGCTGCACCTACCAGTACCACCAGGCCCACTACAGTATCCGCACCGGCACGACCGCCGACGGTCGGCCCAGGCTGCAGCGCCGTGACCCGCGCGTACCGAGGACCCCGGCCGCACGCGAACGCCGCACTCAAGGACCGCAGCGGACCGTGTGCGTCGAGCACGCGGTCTGGCGGTTCATCGTCGTCCCCGGAGTTGAGGAACTCCGCCTCTACCTCAAATGGCACGGCAAGGAACCGCTGGAAGTCGCCCTGTGGCCCGGCCGCGACCTCTACGACGTCGAATTCACCATCGCCTGCCTCGGCTGGTCGCTGGCGGTCGACCTCAAGGACGTGGCCAGCGCAAGCGCACTGGCCGACAAGATCAGGGACAAGCCCCTGGCCGCGAAAACCATCGTGATCCCCGACCACCGCGGCCACGGCCAGAAGATCGAACTGCAGGACCTCCTGCCCGACTACACCGTGTGGCTCGTCGAAGACGTCAACAGGGAAGTCGCCAAGCAACTGGCACGAGCGCGGAAGAAGGCCACGTGACCACCACCGCACCCCAGCAGACGAAGCGCCAGGAACACCTTCTTCCCCGACTCCTCGCCTGCGCACTCGCCTGCGCCCAGGCCCACTTCCGCGCACCCGACGCCGCGACCCTCACCGCCGCCCACTACCTGCTCACGGGAAAGTACGACGCTTGGAGCGGCTACCCCGCCCTGAAGACCGACGACCAGCGGCGCCTTGCCAGGATGCTGCGCCACCGGGACAACGACGTCGCGAACGACAGCTCCTTCCGCTCCCACGCCGTCGAGCAGCTCGAACAGGACAAAGTGCCCGGGGTCCGGCTCCTTGACGACCGCGAACACGTCCGCTTCCACCACGGCATCGCGCCCCGCGCGTTCGCCGACCGACTCCTCGACGAGATGGACACCATCGCGGCCGAGGGGCTGCGCCCGCAACCCATCGCCCTGGCCGGCGAACACACCAATACCCTGAACGTCCCAATGGCCCAGGGCCTCAGAGCCCCGATCCTGGCCTCCTATACCTTCGGCGACGAGCACGTCCCGGAACACCGGCCGCCCGCCCTGCCCCTCGCCACAGCAGAGGACCTGCCCGAAGCCGTCCTGGACATCTCCGAGTTCCTCAGCCTCAGCAGCCGCCTGGACGACAAGTCCCGCACCGCGTTCCGGGAACAGACCCTCAGGCCGTTCTTCAAGCGCATGCGCGACCGCAACGGCCGGCGCCTGGAAGGGAAACTCGAACTGCGGGCCGGCCCTACCCAGGTGCTGAGCGCGCCTACAGGCTCCGGCAAGAGTGTCATGATGCGAGGCACCGCCACCTGGGCGCTGGAATCGGGACTCACACTCGCCATCGTCGTCGACACCAACTCGGCCGCCCTCAAGATCACACGACAGATCGAGGAGGACCTCGAGGCGTCCGGCGCCCTCACCAAACTCGGCCTCGAGCCCGGTGAGGCCGTCGTTCCGCTCATGTCGCCCAACAGCCTCGCCCGCGAACTGGAGCGTACGGTCCGCAACTCCAAGGACCGCGACTACGTCGACTGGGTGTTCGCCCGGATCGGATACTCCTGCCAACTGCCCGCACTGGCAGCCGTGGACGAGGAGGTGGACACCTGGTCGCCCGGCAGCGAACCATGCCGAAACCTCACCCCGGTGCGTCCGCCCCGGCAGGACGACTACCGCACCATGCCGCAGCCGAAGGTGTGCCCCTTCCGTCAGGATTGCGGCAAGTTCCGGCTCACCCGCACGGCGACCACCGCCCGCATCATCGTCACCACCCACGCGAACCTCCACCAAGGGCGGATGCACATCCCCCTGGAGCTCGCCGACGGAACGGTCAGCGAACGCGTTTCGGTCGAGGAACTCATCCTGCGCCGCTGCCAGATCGTGGTGATCGACGAACTGGACGCGTTCCAGTCGACCGTCCTCGCCCACGCGGGCCGGGGCCTGACCCTCGCCTGGGGGGACCGCTCGCACGACCGGCCGCTCCTCGACATGGACGGGCAACTGGTCGCCGCGTTCCACCGCCTGCCCGGAGCACTGGAGGAACGCGCCCGGCTGAACGTCTCCGGATGCCGCAGACTGGCCGAGACGTACTCCATGCACCTGGCCAGAGGCGACCTCGGCCGCAGCGACCACGTCCCGGACGAGCCCACCGCGCGACCCAGCCGCCGCCTGCGGCGCGACGCCGGCCGCCGGTGGATCGTGCCGCAGCGGTGGGATTCCTGGCTGGCCTCGACGCTCGCCCCCCTCCTCGACAACGACCCCGCACAGATCGGGTCCACCCCGCTGCCCGCCGGCACGAGCAGCCACACGGTCCTCCTCGAAGCGGTGTGGGGGAAGACCGACACCCACCTGCTGCCCGAACACCTCCGCGACCTCGCCACCGCCGCCCGCGCCATCGTCGGCCACCAGGACGAAGCCGGCGCCCTCGATAACGCCCGCCAGCGCCTCGACGACCTCCTGCGGACCTGGATTCCCTCAGCGAAAACCCGCCTCGACGCCATCGACCGGCTGGTCCGCCGCATGTTCCTGATCCCGCTGAGAGACATGCTCTACCGATTCGTCTACGACGCCCCCCAGCTCAAACTCGCCGGAGTGAGCGCAGCGGAAGAGATCGCCTCCGCCCTCGGTGGATACGACGCCTGGCGTGCTGTCCCGCACGGCCCGCTCGGCCGACTGGTCTTCGCCTTCACCGAGGACGTCAACACCGACGCCCCGCAGAACACCCGCCTGTCCGCCGTCGCCTTCGGCGGCGACCCCCACCGCTACATCACCGACATTGGGCAGACCACCGCACTGGCACACGCCGGACACCGCCGCATCGTGCTCGGCCTTTCCGCCACCGCTTACCTGCCCGGCGCACACCGCCACCACGTCCACACCAAGCCGTCCTTCGTCGTCCCCGACGAGGGCAGCGAAGTCGTCATCGACCTCAGGGCGATCCCCGGAGAGAACACCGCCGAACTCCTGCGGATCTCCGGCCTCTCCGGGAAGAAACGACGCCAGGCCACCTATGAACTCGGCAAACGCCTCTGGAGCGAACTCAAACGCGAACTCGAGCAACTCCAGGCCACGAACCCCAAAGGCATCCAGGACACCATCCTGCTCGCCACCACCTCCTACGTCAGCTGCCACGACCTCGCCGACGGCCTGACTGACGCAGGGGCATCCCCGGGCCTCCTCGCCGTAGCCGTCCGCCCCGACCCAGATCCGAACATCGCCACGACAGTCCGCCAGCGCCACTGGACCGAGATCCCGGCAGGCCAGTTGGAGGACTTCGGCGGCATGCCGCAGGCCCGCATCCTCATCGCGCCGATCCAACGGGCCGAGCGCAGCCTGAACATCCTCGCCCCCGGCGAACACCGCTCCCGCATCGGATCGATCTGGCTCGCGGTGCGCCCCATGTCCATCGTCGACGAACCCGACGAACTGCTCGCCCACGTCGGAGCCCGTGCCCTCGACGACCGCAGGGCCCACCACCAGCCCTGGACCGTCCTCGCCGAGGCCAAAGCCACTGCCAGCGCCTACTTCGACGAACTCCTGGCAGGGGAACGCTACTTCAAGGCACTGCCGAAACGCGCCAAGCTCGCCATCACCGCAGAACTCGTAGCCTCCATCATCCAACTGGTCGGCCGCGCCCGACGGGGAGGAACCCCAGGACGCCTGCACCTCGTAGACGCCGCGTTCGTCGACGGCAAGGGGAACTCCGACCTGCCGACCCTCCTGCGCGAGCTGCGAACTGCATGGAGGCGCAGCGGTGAACTCGGCACCGTCGTCGCCACCAACAAGGCATCGACCGACGGGTTCTTCACCTTCGCCGACCAACACGCCATCCACCGCGCAGACCTGGACACCGTATGCTGACGACCCTCGCCTACACCCTGGACCCCAAGCGCCTGGGAAAGGTCGTGCTCTACTCCCTCAGCGAGGACTTCGCCGTCGCCTGGAGCCACCTTCCCAGCTACCGCGACCACGACGGCGCCCGGCCCGTCCGCCCTGCCTACGCAGCCCTCGCCACGGCCCTGTCCGCAGTCACCAACCAGCCCGTGGTGATCATGCCGGACGCGCTCGGACAGCCCGACGCCGAAACCGCCGTACCGACGATGCTCGCCACGACCAAGCCCATCGACCGCCGCCTGCTTCACCGCGCGGTCCGCGCTTGGGAGCGGCACATCCGCGGCGGAGACGACGCCAACACCCTCGCTCCGCTGCTCGGACAATGCGAAGAAGTCCGAAGGAACCTCGCCGACTTCATCACTGACGCTTCAACCGGTCGCCCCCTGGCCCCCCAATGGTTCTTCCGCGTCGCAGCTTGGAACCTCGCCGCGGCCCTCGCCAAGCACCGCTTCCACCTCCCCCCGCCCCCACCCCGGCTGAAGACCTCCGTCGGCGAGGAAACAGAACCGGAGGAGGAACCTGATACCGCTGCGTCATCAGCAACTGGCGAAGACCCCCAGCCGGACACCCCTGCATCGCCCGGGCCGCACCTGGAGTGGCTCATGGACACCAACGGCAGCCTCCTGGCCTGGAACCACGTCCTGACCAACACCGCCGGGCGCCGCCAGACCACCGGCGCCGCCATGCACAAACTCGACTTCCGCGTCGTCACCCTGCCCGGCGAATCCCGCATCGCCGTCCACATCCTGCCCACCTCCAGCCGCCTGGCCACCCACTGGGCCAGCACCCGCACCGCCTTCGTCGCCCGAGGCAAGAGCACCGTGCTCCGCCTGCCCGTCGGCCACCGCCGTACTGAAGACAGATGGCAGCCCTACATCCGCGGCTACACCGCCCAGGTCGTCGACGCCTGCGAACTCGAAGGCATCACCCTGTGCAGCAACGCAGAACTCGCGGCCATCGGCGGCCCCGTCCGCGCACTCGTCCCCGCACCCACCGACCACCCCCTCGGCAAGGGAACAGGAACCCGTTTCAATCTCGCCCTCGCCCGGCACATCAACGCCGCCCTCGGCGCCAAGTACGGCTTCGAGCAGGTCACCTACACCCGAACCGGCCACCAGGTCACCCGCACAGCCAAAGGCCCCGTCCTGCGCGAGGATCTCGATAAGGCACTCGCCGGCACCGGGCACCAGCACGTGCGCATCCTCGCTCTCTACGACCACGAATACACCCGCGACCGGATGACCGCAGCCCTCACCCCCTACGCGGACACCCCAGACGACATCGAACACTGGCAAGACGAACAGGACTGCCCTCTGACCGGAAGGGTCAGCGTCCGGCTGCGCCGGCTGCCCGCGCTCACCGCCACCACCCGCCCCGATTGGGACCGCGAACTGGCCTTCCTCGATGACCTGCCCGCCGCAGGACTGAGCGGCGTCTGGGTCGAAACCCTCTGGAACCCCAAGAAGAAGACCACCCGCCGCGACCAGGGCGCCGATTACGACCCCAAGCGCGACCTGCGCCGGCACTTCCACCAACGCGGCATGGTCTCCCAGTTCATCGCGCAGAAGGAGCGTCCCAAGCCCAAGGACGACACCACTGAGGACAGCCTCCACACCGACAGCACCGGCCACACCGACACAGGCCTCGACCAGGCAGAGCCTGCCAAGGCCTCCCGCGCGCGGCCGCGCCTGGACTACCCCGCCATCAACGGGCTGAGCGACCTCCTGCTGCGACTCGGAGCCGTCGACCGGCGCATGGCCGACGCCGTCGGCCTGGACCACCCCGCCGTCCTCGTGGGACTGCACCTGCGCCAGCAACGCAGCAGCACCCGCACGCTCGGCTCCGCCGACAAGACCCAGATGGTCGAAGTCCTCACCGCCCTGCACACACACCCCGACCCCGACGTGCCGTGGCGCCTGGAGATGTACAGCCGCCGACACCACGCATGGCTGCCCGTTCCCGATGCGGAAGCGGCCTTCGGCTCAGGACCGATCGGCATCGACGGGCACGCCCGCCACCAGGACGGCGCCCAACTCGTGCGCGAGGAGATCCGTGCCGCCCTCAGGATCCTCCCCGGCACCACCCCTGTCGTGGTCTTCGTCGACGCCGAGGCCTGCCGCACGATCTGGCCGGGACTCCAGCACGCCCGCCTCGGCGAGGGCGCCCTGCCGAGCGACACCCTCCAAGAGGAGGGCCGCGTCGCTGCCACCGTCTGCGTCAACACCTCCTACAGCGAAGTCCCCACCCCCGTCGACCGCGCGGACGGCCGGCGCCGAGACCCCCACCGCCCCGCAACACCGGACGAGTGGCTGCACCAGCGCACGACCACCACCGGCGTCACCAGCTGGTACCTGGCCCAGGCATCCCGGACCTACAGCGGATTTGGGCAGACCTCCGTCAACGGGTCCCAGCACACGCGGTTCACTATCCCCGAGCACCAGCGCACCGCGCTCCTGGCCAAAGACTGGAGCAGCTTCACAGCCATCCAGATCACCGTCCCCGAGCCTGGACCGTACCCGGCGGAGAAACTCGCCGCTCTTGCTGCCGCCCTGTGCCACCAGTCCCTGGTCTGGGACTCCCGAACCCGCCACCCCGCCCCCCTCCACGTTGCCGGATGCGTGGATCGGAATCACGCCGAGTACCGGGGAGCCACTTTCACTGACCAGGGACCAACCGATGAGGAGAACGCTGATCAGTCATGAACCTGCAACTTCGGGCAGTGATCCAGTGATGGCATTCCGGTTGCCCAGCCCGCTGATCTGGATGCTCCGTCGTGGGAGTCTCACTGTGCTTTGACAGTCCGGGAGAGTCGCGGGCAAGGTTGGGCGAGCCAACTGGCGGTCGGGGCGGGTACGGGCTCAGGCTGCGTCCGGAAGCGAGCTGCGCCGGGTCGGGCCGAAAACGTGGTCGAAGGCGAGGGCACGGTCGGTGGGGACGAGGAGGTAGGGCGCGCCGGAGCCGGCGGTGGTCCGCGGTCCGTGGATGCCCGTGCCGAGGGCGTCGCTGGGGGTGAGGAGGTCGAGGTTGTCGAAGGCGTAGTACAGCGGCAGCCGGGTCCAGGCGACGAGCTGGAGATGGGCGGTGACGGCGGCGTTCTCAATGGCGTGCCGACTGCTGGTCCGGCTGGTCATTCGGCTCTTGCAGTCGATCATGACGACCTGCCTGTCACGGGCCGCGATGAGGTCGGGTGTCCAACGAAGGAAGCTGTCGGTGTTGCGGAGGGCCAGGCGGACGGGTTCGCCCATGACTCCCTGGCCCCAGGGGCTGACATCCCAGCCGCGATGGTTGAGTTCCTCGGTGACGCGTCGCTCGTGGGCGTCACCGATCGCCTTCCTGTCATGAAAGCTCGGCATGCTGGAAGTGTGGCGCGAGCCGACCCTGACGAAACGACAGGTGCTCCCGGCCCGCACGGGTTCGGCCAGGCCCCTTCGTTGTCCGTGGAGGTTCATGGTTGTCCGCCGTGGTTCACGCCGTCCCACTGTGAGCCGCTGGCGGCGGCCCCAACATGACCGGATTCAGTCCATGCCCAGTCGCTTTTCGACGGGCTGATTGTGTAATCAGGGACTGACGATCTGTCAGGGGAGGGCGCCATGATGGCGGGATGGCCAAGCGATCCAAGACCGACCATGCTGGGGCGACCGCAGAGCTCGCCGAGGCCGGCTGCGAGCCGGTAGACCAGTACCCGGGCGTGACATCGAAACCGTTCAATGTCCGATGCCTCATCGAGGGGTGTTCAGGGCGGGAGACGCCCTTCCCGACCTACCTCAGCCAGGTGCGTGCGTTGCGCGGCGACTCTGCCTGTCAGTACTGCCGGGACCGCCGCAGGGCGAACGAGCGCCGTGCCGACATGATCTCCAGGGGCCTGATCCTTCCGATGGAGATCATTCGCGATGTGAAGCAGCCAGTTCGTGGATGGTGCATGCGTTGCTGGAACGTGGTCGACAAACCGAGGCTAGACAACATCCGCTCCGGCCAGCGCGGATGCGAGTACTGCAGCGGGAAGATGAAGTTCCCGGACGAGAAGGCGCGGAAGCTGGCCCGATCATGGGGCTACGAGCCGGATCCTGCCATCCCCTACGAGAACGACGCCGCCAAGTGGCCCGGCACATGCCTTGCCAAGGGGCACTTCTGTGCGCCCAACCTGAACATGCGATTCCAAAGCGGACCGTGCGCTGCGTGTGCTGAGTACGGATTTAAGCCCGACAGGCCAGCCTTACTCTACCTGGTGGTCAAGCTCGATCTCGGTGCGGCCAAGATCGGCATATGCGAGGACCACCCGAAGAACAACCGACTGTATGAGCACCGTCGCAACGGCTGGACACTCCTTAAGACCATGGGGTTTCCCGTCGGGCGGGATGCGAACGTGCTGGAGCAAGCCACGGTGAAGTCCTGGCGGGCCCGCGGTTGGATGCCGGTCCTGGACAACGGCCTCGCCTACAACGGATACAAGGAGACGGTCTCGCTCCGGGCCATCTCCGAGGCCGAAATATGGGCTGAGGTCTACGAGGCGGCTGGTCGGACAGACGCTGAATCCCCGGCCACGCCACCACAGCTGGCACCAGTGGGTATCTGAGCAGCGACAAGTCCGGAAGCGACACCGCTCACGAAGCCCGGGCGGAGCCGTCATTGCGGACTCTCGCCGCAGCCGAGCTCAAACCCACCTGGGGCCGGGGGCAGAACTGTGGGGGAGCAGCGGACCAACCCATTTGGAAGCAGCTGCCAGCTGTCGAGGAGGCCAGCGGCGCCGACCTCGTCCAGAGCATGCCGGAAGGCCTGCCCGCTCAGTCCGCAGCCACGGGCGGCGGATTCCGGCTCCAGAAGGTGCGACGTGCCGGAGGGCTCCGCCTAGGCCGCGACCGTCAGCGCGGCCAGTCGCACGGAAACCCTGAGCGTCGCTGCTCTGCGGTCGGAGAGAACATGCAGGGCCCACTGGCCGGCTCGTGTGCGGCCGCGGCTGCCAGCGAGTTCGGGGACGAACACGGCCGGGCCGCCGCAGGGCCTGCCGAGGTAGTGCAGCCACCGGGCCTCCTGCAGCTCGGCCAGCGCTCCGGCGGGCGCGTGCAGGCGCAGCGACCTGGTGATTCCGGGCGGTGGGGGAGCGAGGCCGGTGGGCCGTACGCGCAGCGCGCACAGCACGGCGAGCACCCGTGCCTCGCCGCTCGTCCCGGACGGCAGGGAGGCATCGGTGTAGGCGACTGCGGCCCGGGCGGCGAGCCGTTGCTCGGCGGCGGTGCGGGCCTCCCCACCGCGCGGCCGCCTGCATGCCGATCCGGGTGCCGGTGCCGCCGTCGTCGGGCGCGTGGGCACGCGCGCGGCGTGCGGGATGGCGCTGGCACAGGTCTCGCACGCGTCGGCCAGGTGCCAGGACCGGCCGTCGGGCTGCGGAACAGCGCGACATCCACGCACTCGCTCTCGTATGACTACTGGAACCAGTCGCCCCGTTTCGCCTACGGGCCCTCAGTCGGGCAGACCGAGCCGCAGGCTCGTCGACGTCGAAACCCGGCGACTCCGCCCGTCCGCTCCCGACCCGCTGACAGCCGCCGCAACCTCCCACTCGCGTCCTTGCACGGACCTTTCTGCGTTCCGGCGACGATGTACCATTACATATCTGATCGGCAGACAGCACACCGGAACCACAGACGACCTGCTCGAATCCCGCAGCTCACCGCACACCCTATTTTATGTATCGCACATGCTAGGGTTTGCGTTACATTCTTGGCTGCTGTTCCTGCTGCGCCGTTTGGAGTCTCTGGTGCCTGCCGCGTCCGTTCCGCCGCCCGATCCCATCACCGCCGGTCCGGGAGTGCCAGCCATGTCGCTGGGCGTGCACAAGGCCCGGTCGCTGCTACCTCAGCTCATCCGGGACGCCGAGCAAGGCACCATCACCGAACTCACCCGGGGCGAGGGGGAACGGGCCCTGCTCGTCTCCGCCCACCTGGCCACTACGGCAGGCCTGGCCACGGCCGACTCGCCGGCCTTCGGTATCGCCGAGGCCCGCCCCGTCCTGGGCGACCTGGTCGCCCAGGCCGCCGCCGGTACCCCGCAGGTGCTACTGCGCCACAAGCGGCCTGTAGCCGTTCTGGCCTATGCCACTGCCCTCTTCCCGGCCACTGCGACACCGCCACCGTCCAGTGCGTCCGCGGTGCCTCCCACTGCAGCGGTCATCGCACCCGCCCCGCCGATCACCGCTCCCGCCGCCTCACCGGAGGCCATGGCCGTGCAGACCCCGGCCGCCGGGTCTCGCCCCGCGAGCGCCCCCCTCGCAACGGCCACCGGGCCCGCTGCCGCCTCTCTCGCTCCAGTTGCTGGGCCCGCTGCAGCCACCGAACCCGCCTCGTCCGACGGTCCGTCAGCTGCGGCCGCTGCGCCTGCGTCCGCGCCCGCCGCCGTGGTGCCGTCGGCCCCGCGCCGTCGGCTTGCCCCGCTGGGGGCGGCCCTGGACACCCTGCTCCCCGCCACGGCTACGGCCGGGGGCGGCGAGCAGGCTTCGTCGGTGGGTCTGCCGACCGGCATCCCCACCCTGGATACCGCGCTGGGCGGTCTGCAGCTGGGCCGGTTCTACCTGGTCGCCGGTGCCCCCGGCGCCGGGGCGAGCCTGCTGGCGATCAGCGCAGCCCGTGCCACCGCGCTCGACCAGCAGCGCACCGTCCTGTACGCGGCCTCCGGGCTGACCCGGGCCGACATCGCCGCCCGAGTGATCGCCGCGCACACCCCGGTCGACTACCGCCGCCTGCGCGCCCAGACCCTCGACGACACCGAGCGCCAGGCCGTTGCCCAGACCGCCGAACTCCTTGCCGCGGCCCCGCTGCTGATCGACGACGGTACCGGCCTGGACGCGGAGGCGATCACCACCACCGCCGCGGACGTCCCCGAGCTGGCCCTCGTCGTGGTCGACCGCCTCCAGACCGCCCCCGACCCCCGCCTGCCGCTGTCCGGTGCGCCCGCCCTCGCCGACGCCGGCCAGGCCCTGGCCCACCTCGCCCGCACCCACCACCTCCCGGTGCTCGCCGCCCTCGACACCGACAACCCCGACCTGATCCACGCCCTGGCCGCTGACGTCACCCTCACCCTCACCCCCGACAGGGCCCCCACCACCTTCGGCACCGGCGGCGGCCGTGTCCGCCTCGTTGTTGCCGAACGCGACCTCGGCCGCCTCGCCACCCTCACCCTGGCAGCCGACCCGGCCCACGCCCGCCTCACCGACCCCACCCCCGACCACGAGGCCGCGCCCGGCGCGTCCTCCGCGACCCTGGCCGCTGCATCTGGCGCTCCCGCCGCGCCCTCTGCCGGCCCCGCCGCGTCCTCCCAGCAGGCCCATCCGGACCCCGCCGCGCCCGCAACCGGACCCGCTCAGGCAACGGAGGTTCCCCAGACACCCGACACGACCACCGAAGGCCTCCCGGAGCCCGCTACGCCGCTTCCTGGCACGACCCTGGCTGCCGAGGGCGCCCACGGCTCGTCCCACGTGCCCGCCGTGCAGAGCCCTGCCGCGGATGTTCCTGCCACCTTCGAGACCGGCAACCAGCCGCTGCGCCCCGCCCGGTCCGGCAGCGCCCGGGCGGCCGCCGCCCGCGGCGCCGGCTACTCGGACCGGGACTACAGCTACTACCTCGACATGATCAGCTCGGCGGTTGACCAGGCCCTGGAGGAGCACGGCCGCGACACCGAGGCCGCGATCGTCGCGCTGGAGAACAAGGCCATCCCGAACGGGATGGAACTCTTCGACGCGACCCGCGTCGGCGCCACCTACGAACACACCGTCTATCCCGAGACCCTGGACTTCCTGCGCAAGAAGTCCCGCAACGGCGCCGACGACATCTGGGAGGGCCGCCACAAGTGGGAGAACGTCGTCCTGCTCGACGACCTGCGCAAGGGCCGATTGCTGCCGGTGGCGGTCGATGTCCTGGACACCAACGCCGCCTACTGCACCGCCCTGAAGACCCACCTTCCGATCGGCGCCCTGCAGCATCAGCCCGACGGTGGTTTCGACCCGAAGCGCTCCGGTATCTACCTGCTGCCCAAACGCCCCATCTGGCAGCACCCTCACCTGCCCGACCCGATCGGAAACCGCCGCGAGAGTGGCCCGGTGCTTCTCGACGACGCCACCGTTCGCCTGCTGATCCGCTGCCACAAGCTCGGCCTCGCCGACGCCCCCCACATCACCGAAGCCTGGACCTCCGGCGCCAGCGAAAGCCTGCTGGAGAAGTACCGCCGCGTCCTGACCCTCGCCCGCGAGAACGCCATCACCACCGCCGACACCGTCACCGAGGCCTACGTGAAGGCGATCTACGCCAAGTTCGTCTCCACCATCGGCGAATCCACCCACAACCGCGACCTGCGTCGCCCGGACTGGATGCACATCATCCGCTCCCAGGCATTCGCCAACCTCTGGTACAAGGCCCACCGCGCCCACACCCACGGCCTGACCATCGTCGCCCTGCGCGGCACCGATGAACTCCACACCACCAACGACAGCACCGACTGGCGCACCGTGTTCACCGAGGGCCGCCTCACCACCCAGATGAAGCTCAAGGACCAGTACACCCTCCCGCGCACCCGAAAGGCCGCCTGAACGTGTCGACCGACGGATGGAAGAACTTCGGCAAGTACGGCGCCCATCTGGACCCCGGCAACGTCCACGGCAAGATCGCCCTCGGCCGCGCCCTCGAAGACGCCCTCGAGCGCATGATCATCGAAGGCGGCATCAAATCCCCGCCCACCACCCGCCGTGGCCTGCTCGCCCGGATGCGCTATCTCACCACCACCACCGGCGGCACCCAGGCCCTTAGCGACGCCGGCATCACCGCCACCCCCCGCACCATCCGAGCCTGGACCCACGGCACCCAGCGCCCCCGCCCCCACAATCTCGAAGCCATCGACACCGCCTACTGGAACCTGCGCGCCCACAACGTCCTCACCAACCCCGGCGGCTTCAAGCAGCACCTCAACAACGCCGGCCGCGGCACCCGAGTCGAGATCCACCCCGTCAACCAGGACCTCGTCGACCAGCCCCGCCGCCGCGACAACCTCCGCCTGCGCACCATCCAGGTCCGCTACGTCTGGGACGAGGCCGTCGACGCCATGGTCGACGGCGACGAGACGAAGCTGGAGGAGATCTGGGACGACGTCATTGCCGACCTCGACTCCGACTGGGGCGCCTACACCTACGTCTCCCACATCGGCCTCGGCGCCTGAACACCACCACCTCAAGCACTGATGACAATCCCCGAACGGTCACCTCCACTACGGAGCCCCAGGTATCCACCCCACTTACAGTTCCGCCCCGTGACCGATGCCCTCCGCCGCACCGCTGCAGACAACGACGCACTCCTGGAACGGCTGCACAACCTCGCGTGGGGCACCGGAACCACAGGCGATCCCCACGGCTGTCTCCCGGACCAGCCGTTTCCCCCGCTCACGAACGCCGAGGTCGAGCAAGTGGAGGGGGGGGGGGGGGGGAAAAACCCCCCCCCCCCCCCCCCCACCCCCCCCCCAAGCCGGGGAAGGGGGGTTTGGTCCAAAAAAGAGCCCTCCCCCCCTCCCACCCACCCCCCCCCCCCCCCCGACC
>NZ_JBVIWC010000045.1:44275-47104 GCF_055594965.1 Kitasatospora sp. NPDC040550
TTGTTTTTCCCCGAACCCATCTTTCCCCCCTCCTAAAAAGTCCGGGGGGGGGGGGGGGGGGCGAGTCCCCCCCCCCCCCCCCCCCCCCGCCACTGCTCCGACGCATCTACACCGAGATCGGCGACGGGGGATTCGGCCCAGAAGGCGGCCTCGCCTCGCTGACACCGCGCCACATCCCTTACCGGCACAGACCGGACTGGCCCTGCGCAACCTCCCTCCACACGCGAGGGCCAAAGTACGGGCGGCCGCCGTCATGGCTCTTCCTGACAGGCGGCGGCTGCAGCATGCAGTGGCACGTCTCGCTGATCGCGATCGACAACCCCGTCCTGCTCTGGGACGCCGACGGCTGGGAACCCGACTGGGGCGAAAACCCCCACGACGGCCTGTGCTACGCCGCACCGTCACTGCGCCAATGGCTGTGGACCTGGGCGGACGGAGGCAACGTGTGGGACGAAGCACTCAAGATCATTTAGATGCTGCGACCCCGAGCGCCTTGACGATCTTCCCACCAAGCACCGCACGTCCCAGCCGGACAGACGGGCCCATCCGGCGCCAACGCCCCACCTCGTCCCACCCTGCCGCTGCGCCCCACACCCCGCTGCACCGCCCCTTTCAGGGAAGGCCAGAACGCCGCCCTCCGCGTACCCCCGCTGCCCCGACCTGCCCCGGCCGGCGCTCCGGTGCAGCACCCCGGAGCCTGCTGGGACGGCGGCTGCGCCGCTTCTGGGACAGCTGTCCGAGCGGTCTGCCACACTCGGCCCGTGGCGGTGGATCCGAAGAAGCTGCGAGAAGCGGTCAGCACTGTCGTGTGGGGGCTCCATTCCTGGTCCCACCGGGAGTTGACCGAGCTGGGGTCCGAGCTCAGGCTACCGATCCCCGCGGCAGACACAGGCTCGAAGAGCCAGCGCCTGGAAGCCTGCCTCAAGGCACTCCCGGACGACGGCGGCCTCCTCCAGGCCGCGCAGCGCCTCCTCGACTCCCCGCAGGTGTCCGTCCGCGGGAAGGAGCGGTTCGCCCTCGAGGACGCCGTCTGGGACGCCGGAACGGTCATCGAGATCCCGGGCCGGGTGCGGCGCGAGCTGGCCGCCGCGATCAACCTCGACGAGATGCTCTACCGTCAGGACAGGTTCGAGCGCGCACTGGAACGGTTCTGGAACCTGGACGACGACCCGATGGCGCTGTGGACGGGATCGTCGACGACGAGCCTGCGGGCCCGGATCCACCAGCACGTGTTCCGCAACCGAGAGGACTGGTCGGCGGAGGAGCTGTTCGAGCAGCTTGGGGTCTTCGAGGCCGGCCCCGCCAGGTTTACCCGCTTCCTCGAAGCCCTGGTCGACCCGGCAACCCTCCCAGACGCTGGCGCCCAAGGCCGCCTCGTCGAGACGGTCAACACGGCGCTGGCACCGACCGCAATCCGCCTTGAGCAGACCGGCGAGCGCGACGGCTACCCACACTTCCAGCTCCTGCGCACCGGCCCCGGCGCCGCCCGTCGGCCGAAGACCCTGATCTTCGCCACCATCGTCAAACCCGACATCCGCTTCCTGAGCGTCGTCGACAACGATCTCGAAGTCCTGCAGGGGACAGACCAGATCCTCGTCTACGACCGGCCCATCGGCCCGGACGGCATCCGCTGGTGCGATCTGCAGCAGTGGTGGCAGGAGAAGACCGGCACCGACGACACCGAGCAGGCCAAGAAGGACCTCTACAACCGCCTGCTGGTCTCCATGCCCAGCGAGGACGTCTCTCCCCAGCGCGACCTCTACCGGCTCTACCACCGCATCTACGGCGCCCGTGCCTGGACCCTGCCCGCCCTGCTCCCCGAGGTCTGGCTGCACTGGGATCACAAGACCGTCCAACAGCGCGGTGTTGAAGCCCTGCTGAACCACCGTATGGACTTCCTCATGCTCCTACCGGGCGGCCACCGCGCCGTCCTGGAAGTCGACGGCCGCCACCACTACGCGACCGCCAAGGCGTACGAGGACACCGTCTGCGGCGACCGCGACCTCAAGCTCCGCGGCTACGAGGTCTACCGATTCAGTTCCACCGAACTCAGCAACCGACACCACGCTGGCCTCCTCCTCGAGCAGTTCTTCACCACCCTCTTCACCCACCACAACCTCACCATCCCGCCAGCGGAGCCCCAACACCTGACGCCCGAACCCGGCCGGGAACCTGGGCCAGGCGCGCCCACTGGCTGAGCCCGCGTCAGCCCTCAACGCCAAGCAACTGCGCACGAGTTCATCACGGCCGGGCAGCCGTGTGCGATACAGAACCCGCCTGGTCGATCAGTTCTGTATCGCCGAAACCTTGCCTCAGTGGCATTACACATGCGTACCCGCAAGCCGTCGACATCCCGTTACATAACATCGGCCGACCAACTCTCATTCTCTAGTTGCCAAGTAACGTGGTCTAAACCAAAGGGAAAGGTTTAGACCTGACTTGAGCCTAACCAAGGGTCACGAAAACCTCTGCAGCAGAGGAAACGGCATCGCCTGGCTGCCCCTCACAGACCGCTTGTGCCGCCGGAGGCGGAACGAGCCCGGAGGGCGCTGAGAACGCTAGAATGAGGCCGCACAGCAGCCACGGAACACCCGGCCCAAGCCGGTCCCCATGAAACTAGAAGGTCAGAGCCAGCTCTGAGCGAACCATCCGCCCGAGGAACCTGGTTCGCATTACAGAGATCGGAATCGGGCCGGCGGTGACCGCCACCACCCACTGCGTCGAGCTGTCCGACCCGCGCCGCCCCAGCCAGCTGGTGTCGCGGAGCGACGCCGCAGCATTCCGTCACGGTAGTGACGGCGCGTCATGTCTCCGGAGGAGACGGCGCGC
>NZ_JBVIWC010000046.1:0-5206 GCF_055594965.1 Kitasatospora sp. NPDC040550
ACGGGGCCGACAGATCCCGTTGAGGACCCGAGGTCAGTCAGAGGGTGGGTCAGGCCCCGCCGGGAGACGCTCATGAACATCCTCACTGTCAGCGGTTGTTGCCCCAGCGGAAGCTGGACGGGTCGCCGACCTTCTGCACCCACGGCCGCACGTAGCGGGAGGGGTCGTCGCTGGTGGAGAAGCTGCCGCTGGTGATGTGGCCGACCCAGCCCTGGTCGCTGGTGTACGCGCCGGCCTCGCAACCCTGGGTGCCGTTCCCCCAGTTGACCAGGTCGTACTGCACGTACCAGTGCGAGCTGTAGTAGAAGTGCACGTTGATCGAGCAGGTGCCCGTCCCGTCGGTGACGGAGTACGAGCTGGTGTCGATGGTCGGCAGGGCCTGGGCCGCGGTGGCACCGGTCAGGGCGATCAGCGGGGCTGCGGCGAGTACGGCGAGCCGCCGGACGGCACGGCGCATGGTGGGGTTCCTCCCGTTGTGGTCTCGACCAATTTGGCCAATGGTTCAGACCAATCGACATTATCGCGAGACGCCCGGAGCGGGTGTCAACACCCGTGCGACAAGGGGAGGATGGGACTCCGGAGGCTTTCGGTACGAACATGGCGAAGGGCCCGGACCGTGCGGTCCGGGCCCTTCGGGTGTGCCGACGTCAGTAGGCGTCGATGGACGTCAGTGGGCGTCGGTGGGGATGGTGCCGAGCCGGCCGGCCTGGAAGTCCTCCATGGCCTGCTGGAGTTCGCGGTGGCTGTTCATCACGAACGGGCCGTACCAGGCGACGGGCTCGCGGATCGGCAGGCCGCCGAGGAGGACGACCTCGAAGTTGGCGTTGCGGGAGTCCTGCTTCTCGTCGGCGCGGATGGTGAGGGAGTCGCCGTCGCCGAAGACGACCGCCTGGCCCATGTGGAAGGGGCGGCGCTCCTGGCCGGCCGAGCCGCTGCCGGCCAGACCGTAGGCGAGGGCGTTGAAGTCGGCCCGCCAGGGCAGGGTGACCTGGGCGCCGGGGTTCACCGAGATGTGGGTCATGGTGATCGGGGTGTGGGTCACGCCGGGGCCCTGGTGGCCGTCGATCTCGCCGGCGATGACGCGGATCAGGGCGCCGCCGTCCGCGGAGGCGAGCAGCTTGACGCTGCCGCCGCGGATGTCCTGGTACTTCGGGGCGATCATCTTGTCCGAGGCGGGCAGGTTGACCCACAGCTGGAGGCCGTGGAACAGGCCGCCGGACATCACCAGCGACTCCGGCGGGGTCTCGATGTGCAGCAGACCGGAGCCGGCCGTCATCCACTGGGTGTCGCCGTCGGTGATGGTGCCGCCGCCGCCGTGCGAGTCCTGGTGGATGAACGTTCCGTCGATGATGTACGTGACCGTCTCGAAGCCGCGGTGCGGGTGCCAGGGGGTGCCCTTGGGCTCGCCGGCCGCGTAGTCCACCTCGCCCATCTGGTCCATCATGATGAACGGGTCGAGGTACTTGGTGTTGATCTTGGCGAAGGCGCGGCGGACCGGGAAGCCCTCGCCCTCGAAGCCCTCCGGGGCGGTGGCGACGGTGAGCACCGGCCGCGGGGTGGCGACGGCCGGGTCCGGCGTGGTGACGCGCGGGAGGGTCAGCGGGTTGTCGACGGTCACGGCGGGCATGTCGGCCTCCTTCGAGGGGGGTTCTCTGGCCTACGTCCACCAGAATAGTTCAATCCTCAACAACAGGCAAGTTGAAAGTTGAACTATGTGCTGACGAAGGAGCGCGAGCTCCTCTTCGGGGACGGGTCAGCCGCACGCGGGACGGGTCGGCCGTACGGGCGGACGTCAGCCGTACATGCGGCGCATGGTGAAGTCGACCATCTGCTCGACCGCCTTGGCGTCGAACACCATCCGGTGCTCGCCCTCCATGTCCAGTGCGAAGCCGTAGCCGGTCGGCAGCAGGTCCAGCACCTCGGCGCCGGTGACGGTGAAGTGCTTGGAGTCCTTGCCGGCGTAGCGGCGCAGCTCCTTGAGCGAGCTGAACATCGGGATCACCGGCGTCGGGGTGTTGTGCAGCGCCAGGAAGCCGGGGCGCTCGCCGCGCGGGCAGTGCACCTTCGAGGTGATGAAGATGGCCTGGAAGTCCTCGACCGCCATCGAACCCGTGGTGAAGGCGCGCACCGCGTCCGCCAGGGACGGCGGGGAGGGCTCCGGGTACAGCGACTGCTGGGGCGCCTGCCCCTGGGCGCCGTACGCGTCCGGTCCGGGCATGCCGTTCATGCCCGGCTGCGGACCCGCCTGCTGCTGGTAGGGGTCACCCGGGTATGCGTTCTGGTCATATCCGTACACACGGACAGGCTAGCGGGAGCGCACCCGCCCGCGCTGGCGTCGATCCTGACAAGGAGTGGTCGCCCCGGCTTGTGGGACGTGACCACGTTCATACCGGATTCACCGCCGGGGGCTTGCCCAAGTTACCGCTGGGTAGCATCATGATGCCTACTGGTGGGTACGGGACGCCCGAAACGCGGCGGTCTCCCGGAAGCGACGAACCGGAGAAAACGGCCATGGGTCACTACAAGTCCAACCTGCGGGACGTGGAGTTCAACCTCTTCGAGGTGTTCGGTCGCGACCAGGTGTACGGCACCGGGCCGTTCGCGGACATGGACGTCGAGACCGCGAAGAACATCCTCAGCGAGATCGCCCGCCTCGCCGAGAACGACCTCGCCGCGTCCTTCACCGACACCGACCGCAACCCGCCGGTCTTCGACCCGGAGACCAACACCGCCCCGATCCCGGCCACGTTCAAGAAGAGCTACCAGACCTTCATGGACGCCGAGTGGTGGCGCCTGGGCATCCCGGAGTCCATCGGCGGCCAGGTCACCCCGAACTCGCTGATCTGGGCCTTCGCCGAGCAGATCCTGGGCTCCAACCCCGCCATCTGGATGTACTCCTCCGGCCCGGCCTTCGCCGGCGTCATCGCCGAGGAGGGCACCGAGGAGCAGCTCGAGGTCGCCAAG
Organism: Kitasatospora sp. NPDC040550; assembly: GCF_055594965.1. Taxonomy (NCBI): domain Bacteria; kingdom Bacillati; phylum Actinomycetota; class Actinomycetes; order Kitasatosporales; family Streptomycetaceae; genus Kitasatospora; species Kitasatospora sp. NPDC040550. Next base: position 2,965 of record NZ_JBVIWC010000046.1, read on the forward strand.
CGGATGACCGACCGCCTGTGGGGCTCCACCATGGTCCTCACCGAGCCCGACGCGGGCTCCGACGTGGGCGCCGGCCGCACCAAGGCGATCCAGCAGGAGGACGGCTCCTGGCACATCGAGGGCGTCAAGCGCTTCATCACCTCGGGCGAGCACGACATGTCCGAGAACATCATCCACATGGTGCTGGCCCGCCCCGAGGGCGGTAAGCCGGGCACCAAGGGCCTCGGTCTGTTCATCGTCCCCAAGTTCGACTTCGACTGGCAGACCGGCGAGCTCGGCGAGCGCAACGGCGTCTACGCCACCAACGTCGAGCACAAGATGGGCCTCAAGGCCTCGAACACCTGCGAGATGACCTTCGGTGCCAAGCACCCGGCCAAGGGCTGGCTGCTGGGCGAGAAGGTCGACGGCATCCGCCAGATGTTCAAGATCATCGAGTTCGCCCGGATGATGGTCGGCACGAAGGCCATCGCCACCCTCTCCACCGGCTACCTGAACGCCCTGGAGTACGCCAAGGAGCGCGTGCAGGGCGCCGACATCTCCCAGTTCCTGGACAAGACCGCCCCGCGCGTCACCATCACCCACCACCCGGACGTGCGCCGCTCGCTGCTGACCCAGAAGGCCTACGCCGAGGGCATGCGTGCGCTGGTCCTGTTCACCGCGTCCGTCCAGGACGACATGATGGCCGCCAAGCTGCGCGGCGAGAAGGACGAGGCCGCCGAGCGCCTCAACGACTTCCTGCTCCCGATCGTCAAGGGCTACGGCTCGGAGAAGTCCTACGAGCAGCTCGCCCAGTCCCTGCAGACCTTCGGTGGCTCCGGCTACCTGCAGGAGTACCCGATCGAGCAGTACATCCGCGACGCCAAGATCGACACCCTGTACGAGGGCACCACCGCGATCCAGGGCCAGGACTTCTTCTTCCGCAAGATCGTCAAGGACGGTGGCCAGGCGCTCACCGCCCTCAACGAGCAGATCCAGAAGTTCCTCGGCTCCGCCGAGGGCGGCGACGCCCTGGCCGCCGAGCGCGAGCTGCTCGCCAAGGCCGCCGGCGACCTGGAGGCCATCGTCGGCAAGCTCATCGCCGACCTGACCTCGGTCGAGCAGGACGTCAAGAACATGTACAAGGTGGGCCTCAACACCACCCGCCTGCTGATGGTCTCCGGCGACGTCGTGGTCGGCTGGCTGCTGCTGCGCCAGGCCGCGGTGGCCCTGGCCAAGCTGGAGGCCGGCGCCTCCGAGAAGGACGTGCCGTTCTACCAGGGCAAGGTCGCGGCCGCCCGCTTCTTCGCCAAGAACGTCCTCCCGACCATCGCCCCGCAGCGGGCGATCGCCGAGGGCATCGACAACGAGATCATGGAGCTGGCGGAGGAGGCCTTCTAAGGCCCGCGCTCTCTTCTGACTGCCTGACGACACCCTCACACCGAAGGGCCCGGCTGCCACCGGGCCCTTCGGCGTTCCCCTGCCGGGGCCTCAGGCGCCGCGCCGGGCCCGGACGGAGTCGGTGCGACCCCGCTCCGCAGTCCGCTGACGGTGTGCGACCGGGAGCGACCAGGGTGTGAAGAAGGGCCGGTGGGAGGCGGGTTCGGGATCGTGCCGGTGTTCCGAAACCGTTGCCGGGGCCCGAATGCCATGTCCGTGTACGGGCATATGCTCAAGGTGCGAAGCCGATCCCCCATCCGGCTTCGGCCCTCCCTCGACCCTGGAGCAGTATGTCGACCGCCGACCGCCGGGCCTTCTTCGACCGGACGCACACCGACGATCTGATCGCGTTCCTCGGCACCTCGCCGTCCCCGTACCACGCGGTCGCGAGCGCCGCCGAGCGCCTGGAGAAGGCGGGGTTCCGTCAGGTCGCGGAGGCGGACGCCTGGGACGCGGCGGCCGGCGGGCGCTACCTGATCCGCGGCGGTGCGCTGATCGCCTGGTACCTGCCGGAGGGCGCGGGGCCGGAGACGCCGTTCCGGATCGTCGGCACCCACACCGACTCGCCCAACCTGCGGGTGAAGCCGGCCCCCGACACCGGCTCCGCCGGCTGGCGGCAGGTCGCGGTGGAGATCTACGGCGGGGTGCCGCTGAACACCTGGCTGGACCGTGACCTCGGCCTGTCCGGCAGACTCGCGTTGAAGGACGGCAGCGCGGGGGTCGTCCCGCTGGACGAGCCGCTTCTTCGCGTGTCCCCACTCCCCACCCCCCCGGACCACCAAGTCAACAACGAAACGAAGATGGAACGATAACAGAACACCACCCC
>NZ_JBVIWC010000046.1:5216-6304 GCF_055594965.1 Kitasatospora sp. NPDC040550
AGAGGGGGGGGGGGGGGGGCTGGCAAAAATTTGGGGGGACGGCGCCTTCGGCGTGTCAGAAAGCTTAGGTAGAAAGAAAGGCAGCCCGCTCCTCCCCCCCCCCCCCCCCCCGCTGCTGCGCGTGCCCCAGCTCGCCATCCACCTGGACCGCCAGGTCAACGACGGCATGAAGCTGGACCGGCAGCGGCACATCACCCCGATCTGGGGCCTCGGCCCGGTCGACGAGGGCTCGCTGATCGGCTACGTCGCCGAGCGGGCCGGGCTGGCCGCCGAGGACGTGGCCGGGTGGGACCTGATGACCCACGACGTCCAGCCCGCCTCGTACCTGGGCCGTGACCGCGAGCTGCTGGCCGGCCCGCGGCTGGACAACCTGCTCTCGGTGCACGCCGCCACCGCCGCGCTGGCCGCCGTGGCCGTCGCCGCCGCCGAGGGCGAGGTGGCGCTGCCGTACATCCCGGTGCTGGCCGCCTTCGACCACGAGGAGACCGGCAGCGAGTCGGACACCGGCGCGCAGAGCCCGCTGCTCGGCAACGTGCTGGACCGCACGGTGTACGCCCGCGGCGGCTCCCCGGAGGACCGCGCCCGGGCGCTGGCCGGCACCGTCTGCCTGTCCTCGGACATGGGCCACGCCGTCCACCCGAACTACTCCGAGCGGCACGAGCCGGGCCACCACCCGCTGCCGAACAACGGGCCGATCCTCAAGGTCAACGTCAACAACCGCTACGCGACCGACGGGGTCGGCCGGGCGGTGTTCGCGGCCGCCTGCGAGAAGGCCGGCGTGCCGTGGCAGAGCTTCGTCTCCAACAACGCGATGCCCTGCGGGACGACGATCGGTCCGATCACCGCGGCCCGGCTGGGCATCAAGACGGTGGACTGCGGCATCGCGGCGCTGTCCATGCACTCCGCGCGCGAGCTGTGCGGGGCCGAGGACCCGTACCTGCTGGCCAGCGCGATCAAGGCCTTCCTGGAGGGCTGAGCACGGACGGTGTGACGCGCGGGGGCCCGCCGGTTCGCCGGCGGGCCCCCGCGCGTCGTCCCGCCCCTCCCCTCCCGACAAGAACAGAGGGGGGGGGGGTCAACCCTCTGCG
>NZ_JBVIWC010000046.1:6314-43184 GCF_055594965.1 Kitasatospora sp. NPDC040550
GGGGGGTGTGGGGGGGGGCGGGAGGGGGGGGTGGGGGCTATTCTCTCCCCCTTCCCCCCCCCCCCCCCCCCCCCCCCCCCCTCGCCCGGCTACTCCATGCCCGCCAGGACCAGCGGGAGGCGGCGCACGCCGTCGGCGACCAGCTTCACCGGCACGCCCCAGTCCTGCTGGTGCACGTGGCAGGCCGGGTACTCGATCTCCGGGTCGTCGTCGCAGGAGGCGGCCATCGCCGAGACGTGCAGCACGCCCTCGGTCACCTCGGCGGAGAGCACCAGCTCGCGGGAGAGGGCGGAGTCCGCGCCCGCACCGGAGACCAGCAGCTCCGGCGGGGTCGAGCTGACCAGCAGCCGGGTGGACGGGCCGTAGCGCTCGTCCAGCTTCTGGCCGCTCGGCGCCTCGAACACCACGTCCAGCCGCAGGGCGCCCGGGGCGACCTCGGTGGCCGCGCGCCGGGTGCGGTGCGCCACCGACTCCACCCGCACCGCCTCCTCCGGCAGCCGCAGCCTGGTCAGCCGGTGCCGGGCCGACTCGACCACCACGATGTCGCCGTCGACCAGCACCGCCCCGGAGGGCTCCCGCAGGTCGGTGGCCAGGGTGGTGACCTCGCCGCTTGCCGGGTCGAAGCGGCGCAGCGCGTGGTTGTAGGTGTCGCTGACGGCCACCGAGCCGTCCGGCAGCACGGTGACGCCCAGCGGGTGCTGGAACAGGGCCTGGTCGGCGGCGCCGTCCCGGTGGCCGAAGTCGAACAGGCCGGTCCCGACCGCCGTTTCGACCGTCCCCGTTTCACGTGAAACGAAGCGCAGCGCGGAGGTCTCCGAGTCGGCGACCCAGAGCCGCTCGCCGTCCGCGGAGACCGCGAGGCCGGACGGCTGGGCGAACCAGGCCTCGGCGACCGGGCCGTCCACCAGGCCCTCGTTGGTGGTGCCGGCCGCCACGCCGACCGTGCCGGCCGCCGGGTCGTACGCCCACAGCTGGTGCACGCCCGCCATCGCGATCCACACCTTGCCGTCGAACCAGGCGACGTCCCACGGCGAGGAGAGGTCCACCTCGCGGGCCGGGCCCTCGGTCGGCGAGCCCTGCCACCACTGGCGGCCGGTGCCCGCCAGGGTGGTCACGCTGCCGTCGGCCAGCCGCACGCCGCGCAGCGCGTGGTTCACGGTGTCCGCGACGACCACGTCGTAGTCGTGGCCCTCCGGCAGCAGCGCCAGGCCCTGCGGCTCGCTGAACCGCGGGCTGGTGCCGTCCACCAGGCCGCGCTGCCCGTCGCCGATCCGGCGCACCACCGTCTCGCCGTCCTCGGCCAGCTCGACCAGCGAGTGGTGGCCGGAGTCGGCCACCAGGAAGTGGCCGTTCGGCAGCCGCACCGCCTTGCCGGGGAACTTGAGGTCCTCGCTGCTCGGCTCCGGCGGCACGTACGGGCCGTCGCCGCGCCGCAGCGTGCCCTTGGCCTCGTGCTCCGCCTCCAGCTCGGCCACCAGCCGGGCGATCGCGTGCGCGTGGCCCTCACCGGCGTGCTGGGCCACCACGTAGCCCTCGGGGTCGATCACCACGAGCGTCGGCCAGGCCCGCACGGCGTACTGCTTCCAGGTCGCCAGCGCCGGGTCGTCCAGCACCGGGTGGTGCACCTCGTACCGGGCGACGGCGTCCACCACGGCCTGGTGGTCGGCCTCGTGCACGAACTTGGGCGAGTGCACCCCGACGATCACCACGGTGTCGCGGTGCCGCTCCTCCAGCTCGCGGAGTTCGTCCAGGACGTGCAGACAGTTGATGCAGCAGAAGGTCCAGAAGTCCAGGACGGTGATCTTGCCCCGGAAGTCGGCGAGGGTGAGGTCCTTGCCGCCGGTGTTCAGCCAGCCGCCTGCCCCGACCAGTTCGGGGGCGCGTACGCGTGCACGAGATGCCATGGGTGTATCCAACCCCATCGGGGGCGGGGGTGTTCCGGGGGTGGGGGGCCGCTGCGCGGGGCTGGGGTGTGGGGGTGGGCTTTCGGGAGGGTGGGTGGGTCCGGGGGCGGTTCCGGGGGTGGGCGCTCCGGGGGCTGGATGATTTTCAGACCGCCGACCCTCATCGGGGGGTGTTGGGCGCCGTTGGCGGTCTGAAAATCACCCGTCACGGCCCCTTCCGCACCCACCCCCTCCACCGCCCCCTCCCGCAGCGCGTCCCTCTCGCCTTGGTCGGGTGGGGGGAGGTGGGTGGTGGGGGTGGTTGGTGTGAGTGGGTTGGGGTTGGGGTTGGGGGGTTGGGGGTGGGGTCAGGGGAGGAGGCGGAGGTCGGTGGTGGGTTGGGTGGCGGTCTGGTGGCGGAGGAGGTGGGGGCCGAGCCAGAGGGCGAGGTCGATCTGTTCGCCGGGGCGGGTGAGGGTGGCGGTGAGGTGGTCGGCGAAGGCGTCGAGCTGGTCGGGGGTGACTCGGCGGGCGGTGTAGCGGGTGGTGTGCTGGGTGGGGAGTTCGGCGGCGCGGGCGGTGAGGGCGCGGGTGATCCCGTCGGGGCCCGGGGCCGGGAAGGGGGCGGTGGGGGTGGCCGGGGTGGTGGGGGTCTCGGTGCCCCACCAGAGGGTCAGGTCGACGTCTGCGGGCTCCGGGCCGAGGAGGGTGCGGGCGGCCGTCCAGTAGCCGTCGGCGCCGGAGGAGTCGATGCCGAAGGCGGCCTCCACCAGGCCGTGGCGGCGCAGCAGGGCGACCGTCTCGCGGGCGTGGGCGCGGAGCACCGCGTAGGTGTCCAGCGGGTGGGGCTCGCGCCGGGCGGGGGTGAGGACCAGCCAGTGGTCGTAGCGGTGTTCGGCGGCGCGGCCGGGGCGGGGGCCGAGGAGGTCGGCGGGGTCGGTGGAGAGGCGGACCCGCATGGTGCTGCCGCCGTCCGGGGCGGTGGCCTCGCCCCAGGGCCCGCCGTCCGCCCCGTACCGGAGGCCGAGCAGGGCGGCCAGTTCGCCGGTGGTGGGGGCGCGGCCCGCGGGCCAGCGCAGGTGGAGGTCGGCGTCGACGGACACGGGGTGCTCCTGGGGCTGCCGGGCGGGGTCCGCTCGGATGCTACGGGTGCGGAAGATCGGCCTGCCAGCGGATTTCGCCGTCCACGGTGTGCGGGGTGGGGTGCAGGCCGAGGGCGCGGGCGATGCGGGCGGAGGCGTGGTGGTCGGGGTGGACGTGGGCGACGGCGGTGGTGATGCCGGCGGCGGTGAGGTGGGCGAGCAGGGTGCGGGCGGCCTCGGTGGCCAGGCCGCGGCCCTGCCAGGGGGTGCCGACCACCCAGGCGAGTTCGGCCTCGGCGGCCGCGGGGTGGACGGTGGCCTGGACGTAGCCGGTCAGGGCGCCGTCGGCGCGCAGCCGCAGCACCCAGTTGCCCCAGACCTCGGCCGGGTCGGGGGAGCCGGCGGCGAGCCGGGTGCAGCGGGCGTGCCACTGCGCGGGGGTGGCGGGGCTGCCGCCGGTGAAGGCGTGCAGGGCCGGGTCGGCGAGGGCGGCGGCGAGTTCGTCGGCGTGCTCGGGGGCGAGGGGGAGGAGGTCGAGGTGCTCGCTGTGCAGGGGGGTGATCAGCATGGCGGTATTCAAGCGGGTGGTGTGGAGGCGGTGGTGGGCTCGGCGCGGCGGTGCTTCCCGGCGGGTGCGGGGGAGGGTCGAATGGGTGGTTCGAGTCCGACGACGGAGGAGGCCCACGTGCGGTACCTGGTCAGGGAGAAGCTGTTCGCGGTCGGTGACGACTACTGGATCGAGGACGACCGGGGGCACAAGGCCTACCTGGTGGACGGCAAGGTGCTGCGGCTGCGGCACACCTTCGAGCTCAAGGACGCGCACGGGCACGTGGTCGCGGTGGTGAAGGAGAAGATGCTGACCGTCCGCGACGCGATGAAGATCGAGGACGCCGACGGCGAAGTGGTCGCGACCGTACGGGAGAAGCTGTTCACCCCGTTCCGCGACAAGTACCTGGTGGAGCTGGCCTCCGGCGGCGAGCTCAGGATCCATGGCAACCTGATCGACAAGGACTACCGGGTCGAGAACCACCACGGCGACCAGCTCGCCCGGATCTCCCGCAAGTGGTTCCGGGTCCGTGACACCTACGGGGTGGAGGTCGCCGACGGGGCGGACACCGGGCTGCTGCTCGCGATCGCGGCCTGCGTCGACCACCTGGTGGCGGAGGAGCACTGAGTCACCGGTTCAGGACGTGGTCCCGGCCCCAGGCGCCCAGCGGGGCCAGGGCCGCGTTCAGCCGCCGTCCCGCGTCGGTCAGCGCGTACTCGACCCGGGGCGGCACCTCGTCATGGGCCTCCCGGCGCACGATGCCGTCCGCCTCCAGTTCGCGCAGGTGGGCGGCCAGCACCTTCTCGGTGATCCCCGGCACCAGCCGGCGCAGCTCGCCGAAGCGGCAGTGCGGTCGCTCGCCGAGGGCCCACAGGATCAGCACCTTCCACTTGCCGCCGATCACGTCCATCGCGGCGTCGATCCCGCAGACGTGCGCCCCCGGCCTCGGCACGGTCGCCATGCCCACCCCTTCCGACCTCGTCGCTCACCCCAGGGTAACCACCCACTCCGAAGTGCGTACTTGATCACGGATGCGGCCGGGCCGAGGCTGATCGGCATGGCACAGAACACAGTTGAGACCTCGCCCAAGACCCACGTCACCCTGCTCGGCCTCGGCGCGATGGGCACCGCGCTGGCCCGCGCCTGGCTCGCCGCCGGGCACCCGCTGACCGTCTGGAACCGCACCGCCGCCCGCGCCGAACCGCTCGCCGCCGAGGGAGCCGTGGTGGCGGCCAGCGCCGCCGAGGCCATCGCCGCCGGGCGGCTGGTGGTGGTCTGCCTGCTCGACGACGACTCCGTCGAACAGGCGCTGGACGGGGTCGAGCTGGCCGGGAAGGACCTGGTCGACCTGGTCACCAGCACCCCCGGCCAGGCCCGCGCCCGGGCCGCCCGGGCCGAGGCGCGCGGGGCCCGCTACCTGGACGGCGGGATCATGGCCGTCCCGCCGATGATCGGCGTCCCGGCGGCCGGGGCGTACGTCTTCTACAGCGGCTCGGCGGACCTCTTCGCGGAGCACCGGGACGCGCTGACCGCCCCGGCCGGGGCCCGGTACGTCGGCGCGGACGCCGGGCACGCGGCGCTGCACGACGTGGCGCTGCTCAGCGCGATGTACGGGATGTTCGCCGGGATCGCTCACGCTTTCGCGCTGGTCCGGGGCGAGGCGGTGGCGCCGGGGGAGCTGGCGCCGCTGCTGCGGGACTGGCTGACCGCGATGGCCGGGTCGGTCGAACGGACGGCGGCGCAGCTGGAGAGCGGGGACCACACCACCGGCGTGGTCTCCAACCTGGCGATGCAGGTCGCGGGCAAGGGGACGCTGCTGCGCACCGCCGAGGAGCAGGGGGTGAGCGTCGAACTGCTGTCCCCGTACTTCCGGCTGATGGAACACCGGTTGGCGCTCGGCAGCGGCGCCGAGGACCTCACCGGGGTGGTCGACCTGCTGCGGCGGTGAGGGCCGGCCGGTAACGTACCGGCATGGCTGACCTTGAAGAACGCGCCAATGTCGTCGCGTCCGGCCCCCGGCAGACCGGTGCGGGGGTGGGCGTCCGCCGGCGCCGCGCCGCCGATCTCGCCGACTGCGTACGGGCCCTGGGCGACGTCCACACCACCGACGGCTACCCCGCCGAGTGGCCCGAGCGGCCCGCCGCCTGGCTGAGCCCGGACGGCCTGCTGGCCGCCTGGGTCGCCGAGGCGGACGGCCGGATCGTCGGCCACGTCGGCCTGGTCCGCAGCGGCCCCGGCGACCTCGCCCCCGGGCTGTGGAGCCTGCGCACCGGCGGCAGACCGGAGCTCACCGCCCTGATCGGCCGCCTGTACGTGGCCCCGGCCGCCCGCGGCCGCGGGGCCGGCACCGGGCTGCTCGCCCACGCCGTGGTGCACGCCCGGACCCTCGGCCTGCACCCCGTGCTCGACGTGCTCGCCACCGACACCGCCGCCCTGGCCCTCTACCGCCGCCTCGGCTGGACCCTGCTCGGCAGCGGCGAACAGCGCTGGGCCTCCGGCCGCACGGTCGACGTGCACTGCTTCGCCGCGCCGCGGGGGTAGGGCCGGCGGGTGCGGATCGGGTGGCTCCGGCGGCTCGGACGGTCGGGCCGCCGGACGTCAGAGCCCGATGACCTCGACGCCCTGCTCCAGGCCGATGAAGTCGTCCGCGTTCCGGGTGTAGAGCGGCAAGCCGTGGGCGGCCGCCGTTGCCGCGATCATCAGATCCATGCGGCGAGGCCGGGGATCGCGCTTGGCCTGGATGGTGAGCGCGGTCAGCGTGCCGAACCTCCGAGCTGCCTCCCGGTCGAACGGGAGCGCGGTGAACTCCGCCTCCACGTCCGCGAGCCGCTGTGCCCTGGCCAGCACCTGCACGGGATCCTTGGCCATCGCGACGCCTTGGGTGAGTTCGGCCAGCACGATGGATGCCACTGCGGCTTCGACCGGCAGGAGCCGCGGGTCGATCCGAGGCAGGTCGATCACGACGCCGGTGTCGAGCAGCCCGCGTTGGTGTCGCCCGGTCACGCCTGCTCCCACGGGTCGTCGTCGCCGACCCGGTCCTCGTCGCCGTAGAAGGCATCGGCTTCGGCACGCATCTCTGCTGCGTCGATCACGGGTGCGTTCTGCCACTTCCGTTGGAGCTCTTCGACGGGGACGAACCGGCGGCGACTGCTGATCGGCCGGACCTCGGCGATCTCGGTGCCGTTTCGGGTGACGTGGTAGATCTCTCCGGCTTCGACGTCGTCGAGTACGGCCTTGGACCGCGCCGCGAGTTCGCGCTGCGTGATGGTCTTCATGGGAGCCATTGTATTGCGGCGTAATGCAGCGTGTAGCGGCTCGGTGCGGGGTGGTGGCTCAGAGGCCAGGAGTGGGAGCGCGCTCGAAGGCGCGGAGATCCCCCGGCGGGGGGAGGGGGATGGTCATGCCGGGGGAGGCCGGGGCCGGGACGGGCGGGTGAGCCTGGGGCCATGGTGATCGGGGAGTGGGTGCGGGACGGTCGGGCGGTGGTCGGCTGGGGCCTCGGGTACGCGGGGTTCGGGGCGGGCTGCGGGCTGAGCGGGACGGCGCTGTGGGGGACCGGCTGGGTCGGGTGGGCGGTCGCCGGGGTCGGGGCGGTGGCGGTCGGCGCGGGGTGGGCGGCGGCGCGGGGGCGGCCGGGGCGGTGGCTGACCGGGGGGCTCTGGCTGCTGTGCGGGCTGGCCGCGGTGGCGTCCTGGAGCCTGCTGATGGACGTGGTGACGCTGCTGTTCGGGCAGGCCGTGGACAGCGTCCCGGACGCGGTGCACAAGGTGCTGGCGGCGGCCGGGGCGCTGCTGCTGGCGCGCACCGCGCGGGCCCGGGGGCCGGTCCCGGTTCGGGCGGCCTTCCGGCCGCCGCCCTCGGCGGCCCCGGCCGCCGTCCAACTCGCCGCCTGGGCGGGGACCTTGGCCTTCGTGCCGTACGTGGTGATGAAGCTGGTCTGGGCCTTCGGCGGCAGCTTCGCGGGGATCAGCGGCGACCGGATGTACGCCGACTACGTGCGCAACGGCTCCTCGGGGCTCTGGCTCGCCCTGGAGCGCTGGGGGCTGGACGGCACCGTGCTGCTGGCGGCGGTCGGGGTGTTCCTGCTGTGGGGGCTGGTGCGGCCGTGGGGGCAGGTGTTCCCGCGCTGGACCCTGCCGCTGCGCGGCCGGCCGGTACCGCGCTGGCTGCCGCTCACCCCGGCGCTGATCGGCGCGGTCACGCTGGCGCCGTACGGGCTGCTCGGGATCGGCTACCTGTCGCTGTGCGCGGCCGGGGTGATCGGGATGCGCGTGGGCGCGCTGGGGACGCCGGAGCAGGCGATGCAGATCGGGTGGGTCGGGATGTGCGCCTTCGCCGGGTACGGGGTGGCGCTGGCGGTGGCCACCCGCTCGTACTGGCGGCGGACCGGGGCGTGAGCGGGGCGGGGACGGGAGGGAGGTGTTTGCTGAGATGGCAACAAAGCTTGCCGACACGGGATGGTCGGTCGCAGCCTGGCGGTGGAGGTGAGCGACGATGCGCGAGAAGGCGACGACCTGAGCGGGGAAGCCACCACCGACCCACCGACCCCTTCACCGGAGAGGCAACACCATGTCTGCACACCAGCACCAGCACCCGCAGCACGGGCAGCACTGGCACGGCCACGGCCACGGCCAGGTGCCCGCCGCCGACCTCGACTGGGACGCGCTCGCGGCGCACCTGGAGCGGGAGGCCGACCTGCGGGCCGACGCCGTCACCGCGGCCGGGCAGTGGCTGTCCGGCCTCGCCGGGGGCGGTACGGTCCGCCGGGTCCTCGACGTCGGCGCCGGGCCCGGGGTGATCGCCCAGCAGCTCGCGGCCGTCTTCCCGGCCGCCGAGGTGGTCGCCGTCGACCGGTCGGCCGCCCTGCTGGAGCGCGCCCGGACCCGCTCCGGCGGCCGGCTGGCCACCCGACAGGCCGACCTGCCCGCCGAGTTCGACAAGCTCGGCGAGGCCGACCTGATCTGGTCCGGCAACGCGATCCACCACCTCGGCGACCAGCAGGCCGCGCTCACCGCGCTGGCCGGACGGCTGCGCCCCGGCGGCCTGCTCGCCGTCGCGGAGAGCGGGCTGCCGCCGCGCTTCCTGCCCCGCGACTTCGGCCTCGGCCGGCCCGGCTTCCAGGCCCGGCTGGACGCCGCCCACGAGGACGGCTTCGCCGCCATGCGGGCCGAACTGCCCGACGCCACCGAGGAGATCGAGGACTGGCCGGCCATGCTCCGGCGGGCCGGACTCGAACCCAGCGGCACCCGGACCTTCCTGGTCGACCACCCGGCGCCGCTGGCCCGCCCGGTCCGCGAGTACCTGCACACCCAGCTGGTCCGGCGCCACGACCAGCTGGCCGAGGCGATCGACCCGCGGGACCGGGCGACCCTGGAGGCGCTGATCGACGAGGACGCGCCGACCGGGATCCTGCGGCGGGCGGACGCCTTCTACCTGTCGGCGATGACGGTGCACACCGGGCGCAGGGTCTGAGCGGGCCGCCGCGCGGGGCCGGGGCGGATCCGGCTGGGTCAGGGGGCGACCTGGAGGAAGGCCAGGACGGCCAGGACCCGGCGGTGGTCCTCCTCGGAGGGGGGCAGGTCGAGCTTGAGGAAGATGTTCGCGGTGTGCTTCTTCACGGCCCGCTCGGTGATCACCATCCGCTCGGCGATGGCCCCGTTCGAGCGTCCCTCCGCCATGAGTTCCAGGACTTCGCGCTCCCGCGGGGTCAGGCGCTCCAGCGGCTTGCTGCGGCTGGTGTTGTTGACCAGCATCGCGATCACCTGCGGGTCCAGCGCGGTGCCGCCCGCCGCCACCCGGTGGACCGTGGCCACGAACTCGTCGGGGTCGAAGACCCGGTCCTTGAGCAGGTAGCCGATCGCGCCGCTGCCGTCGGCGAGCAACTCCTTGGCGTAGAGCTGCTCCACGTACTGGGAAAGCACGAGCACCGGCAGACCGGGGATCTGCCGGCGCGCTTCCAGAGCCGCCTGCAGGCCCTCGTCGGTGAACGTCGGGGGGAGTCGTACGTCGACGACTGCCACGTCCGGCCGTTCGGTGAGGAGGGCCTGCAACAGGTCCGGTCCGGTGTCCACCGCGGCCACGACCTCGAAGTCGTAGGCCTGCAGCATCCGGACCAGGCCGTCCCTCAGGAGGAAGAGGTCCTCCGCGAGTACAACTCGCACGGCAGCTCCATCGTCAGGGTCGTGGGGCCGCCGAGCGGGCTGCGGACGGCCAGGACTCCGTCGAAGGTAGCAAGCCGGCGCTCCAGGCCGCGCAGGCCGGTGCCGCGCGAGGGGTCGGCGCCGCCGGTGCCGTCGTCCGTGATCTGCGCCTTCAGGGTGCCGTTCTCGTACCAGAGTTGGACGTCGACGTGGCTCGCACCGGAGTGCTTGGCGGCGTTGGTGAGCGCCTCGGAGACCGCGAAGTAGACGGCGGACTCGACCGGGGCCTCGGGGCGGCCGGGCAGTTCGGCGGAGACCGTCACGTTCAGCGGGCTGTCCATGCCGAGGGCCCGGACGGCGTCGGCCAGGCCGCGGTCGGCCAGCACCGGCGGGTGGATGCCGCGGACCAGGTCGCGCAGCTCGTTCAGGGCGGAGGCGGAGGCCTGACGGGTCTCGGCGAGCAGCTGCTTGGCGGCCTCCGGGTCACGCTCGACCAGCCGCTCGGCGACGCCCAGGTTCATGCCCATGGCCACCAGCCGGGCCTGCGCACCGTCGTGCAGGTCCCGCTCGATCCGGCGCAGTTCGGCGGCCTGAGTGGTCAGCGCGTCGCGTCGGGTCTCGGTGAGGTGGGCGACCTTGCGCTCGGCGGCCAGCGCCTCGGCCCGGGCGGTCGGGCCCAGCAGCGCCTTGGCGAGCGCGGTGTGGCCGCGCAGGGCGGCCGGGGCGAGCGCCAGGCCGGCCAGCATCACCGGGACGCCGAACAGGGCGGCGGTGCCGGCGGCACCCGAGTCGGTGACGTGGATCCACAGGTACCAGGTGTTGCCGCCGTTGTCGGCGATCGACTGCCAGACCTGCGGCAGCACCAGGCCGAAGACGCCGTAGCCGACCACCAGGAGCGGGAACAGCGCCACCGTGAAGCCGATCACCGGGTCGACCAGCAGCCAGAGCAGATCGCGCCAGGTGGCCTGGTCCGACAGCATCGCCTGGCAGCGCTTCCAGGCCCCCTGGAGGCCGGGCGCGGTCTCCGGCAGCGGCTGGTAGGGGTCACGGATCTCGACGCCGGCCCAGCGGGCGGCGAGCCGGCGCCGCAGCCCGGCCAGGCCGCGGACCGCCAGGATCGTGGGCGGCACCAGCAGCGCGCCGACCGCGAGGCCCATCAGCGAGGCGGCGACCGAGGCGCCGACCAGCAGCAGCAGCTGCGGCACGGCGAACGCGGCCAGCGCGGGGCCCCGCAGCAGGGACCGGACCGCGTTGCCCAGCATGCCGAGCGGGTTGCGCCGGCTGCGGCCGCCCGTGGTGTCGGTGTTCTGCACGTTGTTCACAACTCCCGTGGTGATGCTGCTGGTCATGACCGCTCGGCCCTTTCCGTGACGGCCTCGCGGCCGGTATCCCTACCCGTTGCTTGCTGACGACATCCAGACTGCCGTCCGCCGCCGCTCCGATCACTGGGCCCTGGACCCCTGTTGGTGGTACCTGGGTACACCCCCCGATCGACGCCCAGAGGCCATGTCCCGGAAACGGTGCCCGGCCTAGTGTTACGGGTGTCGGGGAGCGGCCCGCCGCAAGGGCGCCGGAGCTTCCGCAAATCACTTGTATCGAACGGGAGTTCATCATGAGCGTGCGACGCGTCGAGGGGAACCGGCCGCTGGTCCGGCGGGGCTGGGTGCGACTGGTCCTGGTGCTCGCGGCGATCGGCCTGTTCCTGTACGGGCTCACGCCGGACCGTGCCCACGCGGCCACCACGACGGCGGGCAGCGGGAGTTCGGCGGCTGCGGGCGGCTCGACGGCACCACCCGACCCCGGATCGGTGAAGCGGCTGTTCGACGAGATCGTGCCGAAGCTGCTCGCCGAGCACAAGATCCCCGGCGCGGCGGTCAGCGTGGTGGCCGGCGGCAAGCAGGTCTTCGCCGGCGGCTACGGCGTCTCCGACGTGCCCGGACACAAGGCCGTCGACCCCGACCGGACCGCGTTCTTCATGGGCTCCGACGCGAAGGTGTTCACCGCCGTCGCCGTCCTCCAGCAGGTCCGGGCCGGGAAGTTGGACCTGCACGCGGACGTCAACACCTACCTGGGCACGTTCAGGATCAAGGACAGCTACCCGGGACACCCGGTCACCGTCGAGAACCTGCTCACCCACACCGGCGGCTTCGACGACACCTTCATGGGGCTGGCCGAGGCCGGGCCGCAGCACGTCGGGAGCCTGGGCGACGCGCTGGCCGCCCACCAGCCGGACCGGGTCCGGGCGCCCGGGGTGGTCGCCGCGTACGACAACTACGGCGTCGCGCTCGCCGGTTACCTGGTCGAGGTGGTCTCCGGACAGTCCTTCGACCAGTACGTCGCGCAGCACGTGCTGCAGCCGCTCGGCATGGAGCGCACCACCTTCACCCAGCCCCACCCGGCCGCCGTCGACGCCGAACTCGCCCACGGCTACCGGCCCGAGGGCGACGGCCAGACCGAGACCAAGGGCCTGTACGGGCCGCTCACCCCGACCGGCGCGGCCGCCGTCACCACCGTCACCGACACGGGGCGGCTGCTGCTCGCCCTGCTGAACGGCGGCTCCCTGGAGGGGCGTTCGGTCCTGGACCGGGACGGCACCGCGCAGCTGCTCGCCCGGCACTTCGGGCCCGACCAGCGGATGCCCGGGATGGCCTACCTGCTGGAACAGCGCAACCGCAACGGGCAGCAGCTGCTGGTCAAGGACGGCGACGTGCCGGGATTCCACAGCAACCTGGCGCTGCTGCCGGAGCGGGGCGTCGGGCTGTACGTGACCGTCAACGGGGACGGGGAGGACTCCACCGGGGGATGGACGACGCAGCAGGTGCTCAACGCCTTCGTGGACCGCTTCTACCCGGCCCCGGCCGCCGCCGCTGCGGCGGTGGTGGGCGGGGACCTGGGGAAGTTCACCGGGGACTACCGGTCGACCCGGGTCAGTCAGTCCAACCTGACCAGGGCGTCGGCGCTGATGGGGTCCGTGCACGTGGCCGCGCGGGGCGCGGAGCTGGTCGTGAGCGGCCCGGTGAGCCGGGATCCGCAGGTGGACGAGACCCGGTGGCAGCAGGTGGAGCCGGGGCTGTTCCAGCAGGTGGGCGGGAGCGCCCGGATCGCCTTCGAGCTGAACGGGGACGGGGACGTCGTCTCCATGCTGACCGACAGCGACCCGACCGTCGCGTACCAGCCGCTGGCCTGGTACCAGGCGCCGGAACTGCACCAGCGGGTGGCGCTCGGGAGCCTGGTGCTGCTGGGGCTCACGGTGATCGGGTGGCTGGTCGCCGCGGTGGTGCGGTCGGTGCGGGGCAAGGGGCGGGCCGGGGCGCCGGCGGCACGACTGCTGGGGTGGGTGACGGGGCTGCTGCTGGTCGTGGCGACCGGCTGCTTCGCGCTGCTGACCTCGGACTCCAACGCTCTCAACCAGACGCTGTTCCTGGGCGATTCGGCGCTGCTGACGGTGGTGCCGGCGATGTACCTCGGGGCCCTGGGGCTGACCCTGCTGACGGTGGTCTGCGCGGTCCTCGCCTGGACGCGGGGCTGGTGGGGGGTGTTCGGCCGGCTGCACTACACGGTGGTGGCGGTGGCGGCGGTGCTGTTCCTGGTGCTGGCCGGGGGCTACGACCTCATCGGGACCGGGCACTTGGCGGGCTCCTTGGATCTGATCGGGTGAGGTGGGAGAGGACGGCCACGGCCCCCGGCGGCGAGCCGGGGGCCGTTGGGCGTCAGGCGACGATCTGCCAGGAGGTGGTGGGCACGGGCGGGCGGAGGGAGACGTCGTGCCAGCGGACGGTGCGCCGGGTGGGCGGGGCGGTGGCGGATCCCGCGGTGCGGGTGGCGCGGTGCCGGAGGAGCAGGACGGTGAGGGTGGCGACCTCCTCGGGAGTGAGGTCCTGGTCGGTGCGGAAGAGGGCGGGGCGGTCGGTCACGGGAGCCTCCGGGCGAGGGAACCCCGACGGCCCCGACGCGGGGCGTCGGGGCCGTCGAGGGGGGTGGGTGGGTCAGGCGTGCTTGACCAGGAGGAGGCGGTGCATGGGGGTGTCGAGCAGGGCGACCCGGCGCAGGCCGGCGTCGGCGAGCCACTGGTCGTAGTCGTGGACGGTGAAGGCGTCACCGCCGCCGGTGGCGAGCATGGAGGCGGCGAAGAGGCGGAAGAAGCGGTTCTGGGTGTTCCCGTCGGTGCTGTCCTCGTCGACGATGTGGTCGGCGATGGCGATGACGCCGTCCTCGGTGAGGGCCTTGGCGGAGCGCAGGAGGAGCTCGCGGGCCGACTCGGGGGTCTGGAGGTGGAAGATGTTGACGAAGAGGGCGACGTCGACGCCGGTGCCCCAGTCGTCGGCCCAGAAGTCGGCGATCTCCGGGTTGAAGCGCTCGGCGACGCCGAGGCGGTGGGCCTGGGCGTTGGCGATCGGGACGATCCGCTCGGCGTCCAGGGCCCGGGCGTTGAGGCCGCTGAACTCCTGGAGCAGCAGCTGGCTGTAGATGCCGGTGCCGCAGCCGACGTCGAGCAGGGTGCGGCCGGTGCCGTCGGTCCAGCCCTGCTCGCGGAGGGCGTCGGCGAGGGTGGCGGCGATCGGCGGGGCCCAGAAGTTGATGCCGCGGACGAGGGAGGTGTAGTCCTCCTCGGAGATCTGGTTGAGCTGCTGGGAGCCCTCGGAGTTGCGGGCGCCGGTACGGACGTTGGTGGCGAGGTTGCGCCAGGCGCCCCAGGCGACGTTGCGGTCGTGCCGGATCTTGCCGACCAGGCTGTACAGGCCCTCGGGGGCGAAGACGTCGTGCATCTCCGGTGGCAGGGTGTAGACCGCCTGGCCGTCCGCCGCGCGGCTGCGCTCGACCACGTCGTAGGCGGCCAGGCCGTCCAGCAGGACGCGGGTGGCGCGCAGGTCGGTGCCGAGCCGGCTGGAGAGCTCGCCGGCGGTGGCCGGGGCGGCGATCAGGGCGGTGAAGGCGCCGAGGTCGTGGGCGGCCTCGATGACGCCGGTGGCCCAGATGCCGATGAGGTGCTCGTACATCCGGTGGGCGGCGTTGACGCCGGTGCCGCGGCCGGGGAGCAGCTCGGTGTCGACGAGCGGGGTGTGGTTGTCGAAGGTGCGCACGGCGGGGATGGTCATGGTCGTTTCTCCTAGTCGAGGTGGACGGTGCGTCTGGTGCGTCTGGTCACAGGACGATTCCGCCGTCGATCTGCAGGACCGAGCCGGTGAGGTAGGCGGATTGCGGGCCCGCCAGGAAGGCGACCGAGTCGGCCACCTCGTCCGCCGTGCCGAAGCGGCCGAGCGGGATGTGCTTGAGGGCGTCGGTGCGTTGGGCGTCGGTGAGCACCGAGGTCATGTCGGTCTCGATCATGCCGGGGGCGACCGCGTTGACCCGGACCCCGTACCGGCCGACCTCCTTGGCCAGGGCCCGGGTGAGCGCGATGATGCCGGCCTTGGAGGCCGCGTAGTTGCTCTGGCCGGGGTTGCCGTAGACGCCGGAGACGGAGCTGAGGGTGATGATCGAGCCGCCGCGGCGCTTGACCATCGGGAAGGCCACCGCGCGGCAGAGGTTCGCGGTGCCGGTCAGGTTGGTGTCGGTGACGGACTGCCAGTCGTCGTCGGACATCAGGAGGAGCGGCTTGTCGCGGGTGATTCCGGCACTCGCGACGGCGACGGTGATCGGGCCGAGTTCCTCCTCGGTGCGGGTGACCCAGGCGCGGACGGCGGCGGCGTCGGTGACGTCGACCTTCGCGGCCAGGACGGTGGCGCCGAGGGCGTCGAGCTCCTTGGCCAGGAGGTCGGCGGCCTGCCGGTCGGACTGGTAGCAGAAGCTGACCGCGTGCCCCTCGGCGGCGAGCCGCAGGGCGGCGGCCTTGCCGATGCCGCGGGAGCCGCCGCTGATCAGGACGGTGCCGGGAGTGCTCATCGGTCACCGCCGGTGAGGCGTAGGACGGCGCAGGCGGCCAGGCCCTGGTGGTCGAGCGAGGCGATCACGGCGAGCCGGCCGGCGGCCGCGGGGTCGTGCTCGGCCAGGGACAGGACGGTGGCGAGGGAGAAGACGGTCGCGGCGGAGCCGGTGTCGCCGAGCAGGTCGGGGACCCGTTCGACGGCCTCGGCGCCGACCAGCTCGGCGAGTCGGTCGCGGGCCGGCTGCCCGGTGACGGCCGCGGCCCAGACCTGGTCGGGGGTCGCGCCGGCCTGGGCGAGGGCGTCCCGGACGGTGGCGGCCAGGGCCGCCTGCGGGTCGTCGTCGATGTCCAACCGGACGTCCAGGGCGAGCAGTTCGGCCAGCACCCGGCGGCCGGGCGGCAGGGTCCGCTCGGTCTCCATCAGCAGGACGGCGCCGCCCTCGCCGCTGGGCCGGCCGCTCTCCCCGGCCAGCCAGTCACGGGTCTCGGACTGCTCCTCCACCGCGCCGACCAGGGCGCGGTCGGCGCGGCCGGCCGCCAGCAGGCGGCGGGCGTAGCCGAGGGCGAGCAGGCCGCCCGCGGCGCCGCCGGCCAGGGTGGTGTTGGGGCCCTTGAGGTCGAAGCGGATGGCGGTGGCCGCAGCCGGGCCGTTCATCAGCACGTTCGGCATCAGCTGGGCGGGCACGTCGTAGGGCTTGTCGCCCTCGAAGGAGGCCCGGCTGAACCCGGCGGCGCTGTGGGCGCTGCCGAGGGTGGTGCCGAGGACCAGGGCGGTGCCGCCGCCGGTGGCGATCGGGCTCTGTGCGGCCTCGGCCTCGCCGAGCAGTTCGCGGACGGCGGTGACGGCCAGGCCGGTGGCCCGGTCGTAGGTGCGGGTGCCGGCCTTGCCGAGCACCTTGCGGGTCTCGAAGTCGGGTACCTCGTGGGCCGGTTCCCCCCGGCCGACCCCGGCCGCGAACGCGTCGCGGCCGAGGCCGAAGGGGGAGACCGCGGACCATGCGGTGATCAGCGGCCGGTCCCGATGGATCGTGGTCGAGCTGGTGCGCTCGCTCATCGGCTGGGCTCCTCCTCGTGGCGCCCCAGGACGACGGAGGCGTTGTTGCCGCCGAAGGCCAGTCCGTTGTTGACCACCACCCGGAGGTCCGCGGGGACGGAGTGGTTGGGCACGCAGTCGATCTGGCACTGGGGGTCGGTGGTGCGGTGGTTGACGGTGGGCGGGACGAAGCCGTGGGCCAGCGCGAGCGCCGAGGCGGCCGCGCCCAGCGCGCTCGCCGCGCCCATCGAGTGGCCGAGCATCGCCTTGAGGGCGACGGTGCGCGGCGGGGTGTCGCCGAAGACCTCGCGGATCGCGCGGGTCTCGGTGATGTCGTTGGTGGGGGTGCCGGTGCCGTGGGCGGAGACCAGGTCCACCTCGGCCGCCTTGACCCCGGCGTCGTGGAGCGCCAGCTCCATGCAGCGGGCGACGCTCGACTGGTCGGGGGCGGTGGGGTGGTGGGCGTCGCAGTTGAGCCCGTAGCCGAGCAGTTCGGCGTAGATCCGGGCGCCGCGGCGCCGGGCGGAGTCGAGCGTCTCCAGGACGAGGACCCCCGCGCCCTCGGCCGTGAGGAGCCCTTCGCGGTGCGCGTCGAACGGACGGCAGACGTCGGAGGAGACCAGGCCGAGCCGGCTGAACCCGGCGAAGGTGCGGCGGCAGATCGCGTCCGCGCCGCCGACGACGGCGATGTCCGCCTCGCCGGTGCGCACGGCGTCGAAGCCGTCGCCGATCGCGTAGTTCCCGGCCGCGCAGGCGGTGCCGAGGACGGCCGGGACGACCCGG
Source organism: Kitasatospora sp. NPDC040550 (assembly GCF_055594965.1). Lineage (NCBI taxonomy): Bacteria > Bacillati > Actinomycetota > Actinomycetes > Kitasatosporales > Streptomycetaceae > Kitasatospora > Kitasatospora sp. NPDC040550. The sequence goes on from NZ_JBVIWC010000046.1 coordinate 23,649, forward strand.
GGGAGCCGCAGCTCCCGGGCGATCGCCAGGGCCAGCTGGTGGGCCGGCAGGCGGCCGGCCACCAGCTGGTCGACCGGGTGCTCCGGACCGTTGGCGACCGACTCCGCCATCAGCTTGTCCAGCTCGGGCGCCTCGCCGTCGGTGGTGCCGATGGTGATCTGGGCGCGGAGCCCGGCGAGCTCCTGCTCGTCGAGCCCGGCGTCCCGGACGGCCATCCGGGCCGCCGCGACGGCGAACTGGGTGGCGCGGCCGAGCTCCTCGACGGGGAGGCGGTGGATCCACTGCTCCGGCTCGAAGCCGGCGACCTCGTGGCCGGAGGTGCGCAGGAACCCGGTGGTGTCGAAGCTGGTGATCGGACCGGCGCCGCAGCGGCCCTCGCGCAGGGCCGAGGTGAAGTCCTCGACCCCGTTGCCGATGCTCGACAGGACGCCGATGCCGGTCACCACCACGCGCTGCGGCGCGGTCATCGGGCGGTCGCCCGGGACAGGACCTCCAGCACGGCGCCCAGGTTGACCATGTTGGGCAGTTCCTCCTGCGGGATGGTGACGTGAAACTCCTTCTCCAGGCGGGCGAGGACCTCGATGGCGTTCAGCGAGTCGGCGCCGTAGTGGTCGATGAAGTGGTCGGTGAGGGTCAGTTCGTCCAGCTCCAGGTCGAGGCAGTCGGCGACGATCTCGCGGACCTTGGACTCGTCGATGGCGACGCTGCTCATGGGGTGCTCCTCAGGTGGTGCTCTGGTCGGTGGTGCTCTGGTCGGTGGTGCTCCGGTCGGTCGTGCTCCGGTCGGTGGTGCTCCGGTCGGTGCCGTCCGGGTCGTGGTGCCCGGCCGGGTCAGGCGGTGGCGTCGATCAGGCTCTGCGGGCGCAGGTCGGTCCAGGTGCGCTCGATGTGGTCCAGCGCCTCCTGCCGGGTGCTCGCGCCCTTGACGGTCCGCCAGCCGGCCGGGACCTCGGCGAAGGCGGGCCAGAGGCTGTGCTGGTTCTCGTGGTTGGCGAGGACGAGGAAGGTGCCCTGCTCGTCGTCGAACGGGTTGCTCATGATTTCTCGGTCCTTTCGGAAATCCCGGAAATCGTCCGGTTCTCGGGCGCAGTGCCCCCGGGATGGAATTTCCGGGGCGGCCACCGGTATGTCGGTGCGGTGTTTCAGGATTTGTTGCGGAGAGCGGCGGAGAGGATCTTTCCGATGGATTCGGCCGGCGCCGGTTCGAGCATCGAGTCGTGGTCGCTGTCGACCGGGTGCCGGAGGATCCGGCCGGTCACGTGCGCCCGCCAGGACTCCTCGTCCGGGTCGCCCGGGGCACGGCCGCGGGTGGCCGCGAACAGGAGGAGGTCCCCCTGGAAGCGGCCGGGGCGGTGGGTCTCGCCCAGTGCGCTGTGGGTGCGGATCACCCCGAGCAGTCGGACCAGCTCGGTTTCGTCCAGCTCCGCGAGCGCGTTGCCGGCCTCGGCCAGGCGCCGGCGTGCGGTGCCGGGGTCGAGCGGGCCTTCGCCGGGGAGGCCGGCCCGTTCGAGCAGTTCGGCGAGGACGGCCCGGTCGTCCGGCAGGTCCTCGGCCGGCGCGCCGGTCCCGGGGTAGCCGTCCAGGTCGGCGAGCAGTTCGACCTGCTCGCCGCGGGCCTGCAGCTGGACCGCGATCTCGTGGGCGACGAGCCCTCCGAACGACCAGCCGAGAATACGATAGGGCCCGGCCGGCTGGATTTCCAGCATTTCGCCGAGATATTTTCCGGCGATTTCCCGGACGGACTCCGGGGTCTTTTCCGGGGAGCGTAGCGCGCCGGTCTGGAAAGCGTACACGGGAATGTCCGTGTCAATTTCCGCGGCGAGCGTCAGGAACGGCCAGCCGAGACCGACCGCGCCGTGCACGCAGAACAGCGGGCGGCTGCCGCCGGTCGGCCGGACCGCCAGGACGGGCGCGAACGGGTCCTCGGGCGCACCGGTGCCGTCGCCCGTGCCGGCCACCAGGGCCAGGCCGGCCACGGTGCGGTGGGCGAAGACGTCGGCGGGGGTGAGCGAGAGCCCGGCCGCGCGGGCGCGGCTGACCAGTTGGATCGATTTCAGGCTGTCGCCGCCCAGCTCGAAGAAGCCGTCCTCGGCCCCGACCCGGTCCAGGCCGAGCACCTCGGCGAAGACCCGGGCGAGGGCGCGTTCGACCGGCCCGTCGGGCGCGCGGCCGTCCGAGCGGGCCACCGCCCGGTCGTCGGCCGCGGGCGCGGGCAGCGCCTTGCGGTCCACCTTGCCGTTCGGGGTGAGCGGCAGGGCGTCCAGCTGGACGTAGGCGGACGGGAGCATGTACTCCGGCAGTACGGCGGCCAAGTGGGCTCGCAGTGTGGCCGGTTCGGGCCGTTCCGGACCGGCCGGGACGAGGTAGGCGACCAGCCGGCGGACGCCGGGCGAGTCCTCCCGGTCGGCCACCGAGGCCCGTTCGACCAGTGGATGGTCCGTCAGGACGGCCTCGATCTCGCCGAGTTCGATCCGGAAGCCGCGGATCTTCACCTGGTGGTCGACCCGGCCGAGGTAGTCGACCGTGCCGTCCGGCCGCCAGCGGGCGAGGTCCCCGGTGCGGTACATCCGGGACCCGGGCGGCCCGTACGGGTCGGCGGTGAAGCGCTCGGCGGTCAGGCCGGGGCGGTCCAGGTAGCCGCGGGCGAGGCCGGTGCCGGCCAGGTACAGCTCGCCGACCACCCCCGGTGGCACCGGGCGCAGTGCGGCGTCCAGCAGCCGGACCCGGTTGCCGGCCAGGGCGCGGCCGATCGACGGGGTGCCGGTGTGGTCGGGCGGCAGGTCGGCGATGAGCGAGTAGATGGTGGTCTCGGTCGGGCCGTACAGGTTGCTGACCTTCGCCGCGGCACCGGTCAGCGCGGCGGCCAGGGCCGGGTCGAGGGCCTCGCCGCCGGTGAGCACGTGCATCCCGGTGAGCGCTTCGGGCCGGGCGGTGACCAGGGCGTGCCACAGCGTCGGGGTGGCCTGCATGACGTCCGCCCCGGTGGCCAGGGCGAGGTCGGCGAGCAGGTCCGGGTCGCGGACGGTGTCGTGCGGGGCGACCACCAGCCGGGCGCCGCCGAGCAGCGGGCAGAACAGTTCCAGGTTGGCGATGTCGAACCCGAAGGTGGTGACCGCCAGCAGGGTCCGCCCGGGGGCCAGGCCGATCCGTTCGGTGACGTCCAGCAGGTGGTTGACCAGGGCGCCGCGCGGCACCACGACGCCCTTGGGGCGGCCGGTGGAGCCCGAGGTGTAGATGACGTAGGCGCCGTGCTCGGGCCGCACCGGGCCGGCCAGTTCGGCCGGGCGCAGGTGCTCCGGGGGCTGCTCGTCGACCCGGGCGCGGGTGGCCGGGTCGTCCAGCAGCAGGAGCCGGCCGGCCTCCAGGCCGGGGACGGCGGCGGCCACCGCGGCGGTGCTGACGGTGAGCACCGGCTGGGCGTCCTTGACCATCCCGGCGATCCGGTCGGCCGGGTAGGTCGGGTCGATCGGCAGGTAGGCGGCGCCGCTCTTGACCACCGCGAGCGCGGCGACCACCAGGTCGGCCGAGCGCGGCAGCGCGATCGCCACCAGCCGGTCCGGCTCCGCGCCCTGGGCGACCAGGGTGCGGGCGAGCCGGTTGGCCCGCCGGTGCAGCTCGGCGAAGTCGAGCCGCAGGCCCGGGAATTCGAGCGCGATCGCGTCCGGGTGGGCGTCCGCGGCGGCCTCCAGCAGGGCGGCCAGCGACTGCCCCTCGCCGAGGGCGGCGGCGCCGTCGCCGAGGGCGAGCAGCTCCTCCCGCTCGCCGGGCAGCAGCGCCGGGGCGGCGCCGATCGGACGGTCCGGTCGGTCGACCAGCTCGCCCAGCAGGTGCACCAGCCGCTCGGCCAGCCGCTGGGCGCCGGCCGCGCCGAACAGGTCGGTGCTGTACTCCAGCCGGCCGGTCAGGCCGCCGGGGCCGTCCGGGCCGGTGAGCTCGGCGAGTTCGAAGCAGAGGTCGAGCCGGGCCACGCCGAGCTCGGCCGCGCCCGCCTCGGCCGTGACACCGGGCAGCTCCAGCCGGGCGGCGGCGTTGTTGTGCAGTGCCAGCAGGGTCTGGAACAGCGGGTTGCGGCCGTGGGCGCGCTCCGGGCCGAGGGCGTCGACCAGCTTCTCGAACGGCAGGTCCTGGTGGGCGTAGGCGGCCAGGTCGACGGCCTTCACCCGGTCCAGCAGTTCGCGGAAGGTCGGGTCGCCGGACAGGTCGGTGCGCAGCACCAGGGTGTTGACGAACATGCCGACCAGGTCGTCCAGGGCGTCGTCGGTGCGGCCCGCGATCGGGGTGCCGAGCGGGATGTCCTGGCCCGCGCCGAGCTTGCCGTACAGGGTGGCCAGCGCGGCCTGGAGCACCATGAACAGGCTGGCCCCGCTCTGCCGGGCCAGGGCGGCCGCCCGGTGGTGCAGGTCGGCGGGGACGGTGAAGCGGACGGCGGCGCCGCGGTAGGCCGCGGTGGCCCGGCGGGCGGTCTCCACCGGGAGCTGGAGCTCCTCCGGCAGCCCGGCCAGCTGCTCCTTCCAGTAGGCGGTCTGCCGGGTGAGCAGGGACTCCTCGTCGTCCTCGGCGCCGAGCAGTTCGCGCTGCCAGAGCGCGTAGTCGGCGTACTGCACCGGCAGCGGCGTCCAGGCGGGCGCGCGGCCGGCCAGCCGGGCGGCGTAGGCGGTGGAGAGGTCGCGGGCGAGCGGCCCGTTGGACCAGCCGTCCCCGGCGATGTGGTGGATCACCACGACCAGCAGGTGGTCCTCGGGACCGGCCGCGAGCAGGGTGGCGCGGATCGGCGGCAGGTTCGCCAGGTCGAAGCTGCCGGTGGCGAACTCCTCGGCGGCCTCAGCGAGTTCCGCCTCGGGCAGCTCGCGGACGGGCAGGTCGACGGCGGCCCGCTCGACCGGGAGGACCAGCTGGTGCGGCAGGCCGTCGCGGTCCGGGAAGACGGTGCGCAGGCTCTCGTGCCGGCCGACCACGTCGGTCAGCGCGGCGGCCAGCGCGGCGCGGTCCAGCGGGCCGCGCAGCCGCAGCGTCCACGGCAGGTTGTAGGTGGCGGAGGGGCCCTCCAGCCGGTCCAGGAACCAGAGCCGCTGCTGGGCGTACGACAGCGGCAGCAGCTCCGGGCGGGCCCCGGCGGTCAGCGCGGGGCGGACGGCGTCCTGGGTGAGCCGGCCGGCCAGGGCGGCCACGGTGGGCGCCTCGAAGACGGTGCGCAGCGCCAGTTCGGCGCCGAGCAGCGTGCGCACCCGGCTGACCAGCCGGGTGGCGAGCAGCGAGTGGCCGCCGAGCTGGAAGAAGTCCTCGTCGATGCCGACCGCGGGCCGGTCGAGGACCTCGGCGAAGGCGGCGCAGAGCACCTCCTCCTGCGGGGTGCGCGGGCCGCGGCCGGTCGGGGCGGTGAGGTCGACCTCGGGCAGCGCCTTGCGGTCCACCTTGCCGTTGGGGGTGAGCGGCAGGGCGTCCAGCACCACCAGGGCGGAGGGCACCATGTACTCGGGCAGCAGCGCGGCGGCCGCGGCCCGGCACCGGGCCGGGTCGACCGGGCCGGTCAGGTAGCCGACCAGCCGGGCGTCGCCGGCCCCGCCGCGGCGGACCACCACCACGGCGTCGCCGACCTGCTCGATCGAGCGCAGCGCGGCCTCGACCTCGCCGGGCTCGATCCGGTGGCCGCGGATCTTGACCTGGTGGTCGACCCGCTCCAGGAACTCCAGCTGCCCGTCCGGGCGCCGGATCACCCGGTCGCCGGTGCGGTACATCCGGGCGCCCGGCAGCGGGCTGAACGGGTCGGCGACGAACACCGCGGCGGTGCGGCCGGGCTGGTCGAGGTAGCCGCGGCCGACGCCGCGCCCGCCCACGTACAGCTCGCCGGGGACGCCGTCCGGGACGGGGCGCAGGGCGTCGTCCAGGACGTACAGTCCGGTGCCGCGCACGGCCCGGCCGATCGGGGCGCGCACCGAGTCCAGCTCGGCCGGGGAGCCGATCACGGCGTGGGTGACGTCGTCCGAGCACTCGGTCGGCCCGTACGCGTTGACCAGCGGGATCGCCGGGTAGCGGGCGAACCAGCGGTGCGCCAGGTCGGCGGGCAGCGCCTCGCCGGTGACGACCAGCTTGCGCAGCCCGTCCAGGACGGGCGGCTCGGCGCCGTCGTCCCAGCTGTCCAGGGCGGTGCGCAGCAGCGAGGGGACGACCTCCAGCACGGTGACGCCCTCGGGGGCGACCAGGCCGAACAGGGCCTGCGGGTCGGCGGCGAGCTCGCGGCCGGTGACCCGCAGCCGCCCGCCGACGACCAGCGCGGCGAGCATCTGCCAGACCGAGATGTCGAAGGTGACCGGGGCGTTGTGGACCAGCACGGTGTGCCCGTCCAGCTCCAGGTCGGCGACCTTGGCGAGCAGGTGGTTGACCATGCCCGCCCGGTGCACCATGGCGCCCTTGGGGCGGCCGGTGGAGCCCGAGGTGAAGATGACGTACGCCAGGTCGTCGCCGGCGCCGCGCGGGGCGGGCGGCCGCTTGGCGGTGTCCGTTCCGAGTTCCAGCACCGGGACGTCCAGCCCGGCCTCGGCCAGCAGCCGGGCGGCCATGGCGCGCTCGCCGGGGCCGACCAGCAGGGCGCCGATCCGGGCCTCGGCGGCCAGCACGGCGGCGCGTCCGACCGGCGCGGCGACGTCCAGCGGCAGCCAGGCGGCGCCGGCGCCGAGCACGCCGAGGACGGCGGTGACGAAGCCGCAGCCGGGCGGGGCCAGCACCCCGACCGGTCCGGTCGCGGCGCCCGTCCGGGACAGGGCCCGGGACAGGGCCCGGGACACGGCGCCGGCCCGGGCGGCCAGTTCGCGGTAGCCGAGCCGTTCGGTGCCGTCGGAGACGGCGACGGCGTCCGGGGTGGTCCGGGCGAACTCCTGGACCCGCGCCACCACGTCCGTCCACGGGTCGGTCTCGGCCGGCTCCGGGGCGGGGACGGCCAGCCGGGCGCGCTCGCCGGGCAGCAGCAGGTCCAGCCGCCCGAGCGGGCGGTCCGGCTCGGCCTGGGCGGTGCGCAGCACGTGCAGCAGCCGCTCGGCGACGACGGCGGCCTCGGCCGGGGTGAACCGGGCGGCGTCGTAGCCGACCTGGAGGCGCAGCCGCTCGCCGGGCAGCGCCATCAGGCTGAGCGGGTAGTGGTTGGCGTCGCCGGCCTTGAGGCCGGTGAGCCGTAGTCCGGCGACCTCGCCGGCCAGCGCCTGCGGGTCGAGCGGGTAGTTCTCGAAGACCAGCACGGTGTCGAAGAGGTCGCCGACCCCGGCGTTGCGCTGGATGGTGTCGAGGCCCAGGTGCTGGTGCGGGAGCAGCAGGGACTGGCGGTCCTGGAGTGCGGACAGCAGCTCGGTGAAGCTCTGCGCCGGGTCCAGGTCGACCCGGACCGGCAGGGTGTTGATGAACAGGCCGACCATGCCCTCGACGCCGGGCAGCTCCGGCGGGCGGCCGGAGACGGTGCCGCCGAAGACGATGTCGCGCAGCCCGGTGAGGGAGCCCAGCACGGTCGCCCAGGCGCCCTGCACCACGGTGTTGACGGTCAGCCCGCGGGTGCGGGCCCAGCCGGTGAGCGCGGCGAACTCCCGCGCGTCCAGCTCGACGGCGTGCTCGCCGGGCATGCCGGTCCGGCCGGGATCGGCGGCGGCCGTGCCGGCGAGCCGGGTGGGCTCGGTGAAGCCGTCCAGCGCGGCCGTCCAGGCCGCCTCGGCCGCCGCCCGGTCCTGCCGGGCCAGGTGGGCCAGGTAGGACTTGTACGGGGCGGGGCGGGGCAGTGAGACGCCGCCGTCGGCGTAGCAGGCGAACAGTTCGCGCACCACGACCGGCATGGACCAGCCGTCGAACAGGATCTGGTGGGAGGTCAGCACCAGCCGGTGCTCCCGGTCGCCCAGCCGCAGCAGGCTGAACCGCAGCAGCGGCGGGCGGGCCAGGTCGAAGGGGCGCAGCCGGTCGGCTTCGGCCAGCTCGTCGGCCGCGGCGGGCGTGTCCCGCAGGTCGACCTCGCGCCAGTCCAGTGCGACCTCGCGCGGCACGATCTGCACCGGGTCGCCGTTCTTGCGGTAGCGGAACGCGGCCCGCAGGTTGGGGTGCCGCTCCAGCAGGGCGGTGACCGCCCCGCGGAGCCGGGCCGGGTCCAGCTCGCCGGCCAGGTCCAGCACCAACTGCACGGTGTAGACGTCGAGTTCCTCGCGGTGGTACTGCGCGTGGAACATCAGTCCTTCCTGCAGCGGTGCCACCGGCAGGATGTCGCTCAGATTGGAGCTCCGTCCGGGGCGTCGCCCGGTGCGGGGCTCGGCCGAGGCCGTGGTCACAGCTCGTCCCCCCAGTCGTCCATCTCGTCCTCGAATTCGTCGATCTCGTCCTGGCTGAGTGCCACCAGGTCGAGGTCGGACGGTGTCCAGCCGCCGGCGCCGGGCTCCCGGGTGTGCCGCACCAGGGCCCGCAGGGCGGTGAACCAGCCGTCCGCCACGGCCTCGGCGTCGGCCTGAGCCAGGGCCTGGCCGGCCCAGGTCCAGCGGGCGTTCAGCCGCGGCCCGTCCGGGCCGTCCTCGGTCACCGCGTTGACGTCCAGGACGTGCGGCAGCGGCATCCCCGGATCGGACCCGGCGGCCAGCGCGGCGGACTGCTCGGTCAGCGACCAGTCCTCGCCGGTGGGCGCGGGCAGCCGGCCCAGGTAGTTGAAGCCGAGCTGCGGCCGGGCGGCGCCGGACAGCTCACCGGCGCCGTGCCCGTCCAGGCCGGGCCCGTCCAGGCCGGGCTTGTCCAGATAGCGCAGCAGGCCCCAGCCGAGCCCGTGTCCGGGCACCATCCGCAGGTGCTCCTTGACCAGCTTGAGGCTGTGTCCGGCGGCCGGGCCGCCGGCCAGCGCCTCCGCCAGGTCCACCGGGCCCGGGTCGAGCCGCAGCGGGTAGGCGGTGGTGAACCAGCCGACCGTGCGGGACAGGTCCACGCCGGGGGCGAACTCCTCGCGCCCGTGGCCCTCCAGCTCCACCGGGACGGCGCCCTCGGGCCGTCCGGTGCGCCGCCGCCAGTCGGCGACGGCCAGCGCCAGGGCGGTCAGCAGCACGTCGTTCACCTCGGCGTGGAACGCCCCGGTGACCTCGGTGAGCAGCGCCGCCGTGGTGTCGGTGTCCAGGACGCGGTGCAGCGTCCGGGCGGTGGCGACGGTGTCCACCGCCGGGTCGGCGGCCCGGTGGCCGAGCGGGGCCTGCCCGCCGGCCGACTCGGCGCGCCACCAGTCGAGTTGGGCGCGCAGCTCGGGCGTGCCCGCGGTCCGCTCCAGCAGCCCGGACCAGTGCCGCAGCGAGGTGCCGACCGGCTGCAGCCGGACCGGCTCGCCGGCCCGTACGGCCGCGTGGGCGCGGGCCAGGTCGGGCAGCAGCACCCGCCAGGACACCCCGTCGACCACCAGGTGGTGCAGGGTGAGCAGCAGCTCGCCGCCGGCCGGGTGCCACAGCGCCCGGACCATCCCGCCCTGGTACGGCGCCAGCCGCTCGCGGTTGACGACCGCCTCGGCGGGCCAGTCGGCCGCCGGGCCGTCCAGGACGGACAGCAGCGGGCCCGCGTCGACCGTGCCGGGTTCGCCGATCAGCAGCGACCAGTCCGGCAGCAGCCGCAGCCGCAGCCCGTCGTGGTGGTCCAGCAGGGCCTGGAGGGCCGCGGTGAGCGACTCCCGGGTGGCGTCGGCGGGGGTGCGGACCAGCACGGCCTGGTGGAAGCCGTCCACCGGCCCGCCGAGTTCGCGCAGCCAGTGCCCGATCGGCAGCTGGCCCAGCGGGCCGACGCCGTCCTCGGTGCCGACCGTGGCGACCGCCTCCGGGTCCTCGCCGTCGCGGGCCACCAGGGCCAGCGCCGCCGGGGTCCGGTGGGTGAAGACGTCCTGCGCGGTGACCACCAGCCCGGCCGCGCGGGCCCGGCTGACCAGCTGGATGGAGACGATGCTGTCGCCGCCCAGGTCGAAGAACCCGTCGTCGGCGCCGACCTCGGGCAGTCCGAGCACCTCGGCGAAGACCGCGCAGAACGCGGCCTCCCGGGCGTCGGCCGGGGCCCGGCCGGTGGAGGCGGCGGCGTAGTCGGGCGCGGGCAGCGCCCGGCGGTCCAGCTTGCCGTTGCCGGTCAGCGGCAGGGTGTCCAGCGGGACGAACGCGGAGGGCACCAGGTAGTCGGGCAGCTCCGCGGCGAGCGCGGCCCGCAGCTCGCCGACCGGCAGGCCGGCCGGGGTCACGTAGGCGACCAGCCGCTTGTCGCCGGGGCGGTCCTCGCGGACGATCGCGGCGGCCTGCTCGACGCCCGGCCGGGCGAGCAGGGCGGTCTCGATCTCGCCGAGCTCGATCCGGAAGCCGCGCAGCTTGACCTGCTCGTCGACCCGGCCGACGTAGTCCAGCTGGCCGTCGGCCGTCCAGCGCACCAGGTCCCCGGTGCGGTACATCCGGTCGTTCGGGTCGCCGTACGAGCCCGCGTACGGGTCGGCGGTGAAGCGCTGGGCGGTGAGCTCCGGCCGGTGCAGGTAGCCCAGGGCCACCCCGGCGCCGGCCACGTACAGTTCGCCGATCACGCCCGGCGGGACCGGCCGCAGGGCCTCGTCCAGCACGTACACCCGGGCGCCGGCCAGCGGCCGGCCGATCGGCGGCTTGACCGCTCCGGCCAGCGGCTCGCTGACCGTGGCGCAGACCGTGGTCTCGGTCGGGCCGTACGCGTTGAGCATCCGCCGGCCCGCGGACCAGCGCTCGACCAGCTCGGGCGGGCAGGCCTCGCCGGCCGTGATCAGGGTCAGCCCCTCGGGCATCGGCAGCCGGGCGGGCCAGGCGGCGAGCACCGTCGGCGGCAGGCAGACCACCTCGATGCCGGCCGTCGCGACCAGCTCGGCGAGCGGCTCGCCGGGCGCCCGGTCGGCCTCCGCGGCCAGCACCAGGACGGCGCCGTTCAGCAGCGCGGTGAGCAGCTCCCAGGCGGCGGCGTCGAAGCTGAACGAGGCGAACTGGAGCAGCCGGGTGCCCTCGCCGACGCCGAACCGGTCGTGCTCGGCGGCCAGCGCGGCCACCGCCCGGTGCGGCACCAGCACGCCCTTGGGGCGGCCGGTGGAGCCGGAGGTGTAGATCACGTACGCCGGGTGGTCCGGCCCCAGCGGGGTGGTCCGTTCGGCGTCCGTCGGGTCGTGCGCGGGGGCGGCGGCGATCGCGGCGGCGACCGCCGGGTCGTCCAGCAGCAGCACCGGCGCGTCCTGCTGCTCCGGCAGCCGCCCGGCCACCGAGCCGTGGCCGAGCACGGCCAGCGGGGCGGAGTCGGTCAGCAGGTAGGCGATCCGCTCGCGCGGGTACGCCGGGTCGACCGGCAGGTAGGCCGCGCCCGTCTTGAGGACCGCGAGCACCGCGACGACCGCGTCGACCGTGCGCGGCAGCGCCAGGGCGACGATCCGTCCGGGGCCCGCGCCCAGGGCGATCAGGTGGTGGGCGAGCCGGTTGGCGCGCTCGTTGAGCTCGCCGTAGCCGACCTCGGCGCGCACGGCGCCGTCCTCGAACCAGCGCAGCGCGGGCCGCTCGGGCGCGCGGTGGGCCCGCTCCTGGAACAGCGCCGGCAGCTGGACCGCGCCGACGGTGGTCGGGGTGGCGGCCCCGCTCCAGGAGCCGAGCAGCCGCTCGCGCTCCTCGGGCAGCAGGGCGTCCAGGCCGCTCAGCGGCCGGTCGGGCTCGCCGGCCAGCAGGCCGAGCAGGTGGGTCAGGCGGTCCGCCAGGCCCTGGGCCGTCCGTTCGGTGAACAGGTCGGTGCTGTACTCCAGGGTGCCGGTGAGGCCGTCCGGCTCGCCGGCGGCGCCGTACCGCTCGACCAGTTCGAAGGCCAGGTCGAACTTGGCCGTGCCATTGCCGACCGGGCTGACCTCGGCGGTGATCCCGGGCAGCTCGGGGCGGGCCCCGGCGTTGTTCTGGAAGGCGAGCATCACCTGGAAGAGCGGCTGGCGGGCCAGCGAGCGCCCGGCGCCGAGCCGGTCGACCAGCTTCTCGAAGGGCACGTCCTGGTGGGCCAGGGCGGCCAGCACGGTCTCCCGGGCCCGGCCGACCAGTTCGCGGAAGGTCGGGTCGCCGGACAGGTCGGTGCGCAGCACCAGGGTGTTGACGAAGAAGCCGACCAGGTCGTCCAGGGCGTCGTCGGTGCGTCCGGCGACCGGGGTGCCGAGCGGGATGTCGGTGCCGGCGCCGAGCTTGCCGAGCAGGACGGCCAGCGCCGCCTGCACCACCATGAACGGGCTGGCGCCGGTGGAGCGGGCCAGCTCGGCCAGGGCGCGGTGCGCCCCGGCGTCCAGTCGCAGCGGCACGGTGGCGCCCCGGTAGCTGGGCACGGCCGGGCGGGGGAAGTCCGCCGGCAGTGCCAGTTCCTCCGGGAGCTCGGCCAACTGGGTTGCCCAGTAGTCGAGCTGACGGTTCATCAGGCTCGTCGGGTCGTCCGGCTCGCCGAGCAGGCGGCGCTGCCAGAGGGTGTAGTCGGCGTACTGGACGGGCAGTTCGGCCCAGGCCGGGGCGCGCCCGGCCAGCCGGGCGCGGTAGGCGGCTTGCAGGCCCTCGACCAGCGGGCGCACCGACCAGCCGTCGGCCGCGATGTGGTGCTGCACCAGCAGCAGCACGTGCTCCTCGACGCCGGTCTCGAACAGCACCGCGCGCAGCGGCGGTTCGACGGCCAGGTCGAAGGGGGCGCCGGCCCGGGCGGCCAGTTCGGCGTCCAGCTCCTCGGCCGGGCGGCCGGTGAACGGCACCACGGGCAGCTCGGGGCAGGCCTCGCCGACCGGCAGCACCAGCTGGTGCGGGCGCCCGTCCTCGGCGGGGAAGACGGTGCGCAGGCTCTCGTGCCGGGCGACCACGTCGGCCAGTGCCTCGGCGAGCGCCGCCCGCTCCAGCGGGCCGGTCAGCCGGACCGCGTGGGACAGGTGGTAGGTGGCACCGGCCGCGTCCAACTGGCTGAGGAACCAGAGCCGTTGCTGCCCGGGAGAGAGCGGGATCCGCTCCGGCCGCGGGCCGGCGGTGAGCTCCTCCCGGGCCGGCGCGGCGCCGTCCAGGGCGAGGGCCAGCGCGGCCGGGGTGGGCGCCTCGAACAGGGTGCGGATCGGCAGTTCGACGCCGAGCCGGGCACGCAGCCCGGTGACCACCCGGCCGGCCAGCAGCGAGTGCCCGCCGAGCGCGAAGAAGTCGTCGTCGGCGCCGACCCCGTCCAGCTCCAGCACCTCGGCGAACAGCGCGCACAGCAGCGCCTCGCGCTCGGTGGCCGGGGCCCGCCGCTCGCCGCGCAGCGCGCCGAAGTCCGGGACGGGCAGGGCCTTGCGGTCCACCTTGCCGTTGGGGGTCAGCGGAAGCGCCGCCAGCGGCACCAGCACGGCCGGGACCATGTAGTCGGGCAGCACCCGGGCGAGTTCGGTGCGGACGGCGGCCGGGTCGGCGCCGCCGGTCAGGTGGGCGACCAGCCGGGCGCCGCCGGAGGGGTCGCGGGCGACGGTGACCACCGCGTCGACGACGCCGGGAACGGCGCGCAGCGCGGCCTCGACCTCGCCGGGCTCGATCCGGTGGCCGCGGATCTTGACCTGGTGGTCGACCCGCTCCAGGAACTCCAGTTGCCCGTCGCCGCGGTGCACCACCCGGTCGCCGGTGCGGTACATCCGGGAGCCGGGCGCGGCCGCGTACGGGTCGGCGACGAAGGCCCCGGCGGTGCGCCGCGGGTCGTTCAGGTAGCCGCGGCCGACGCCGCGCCCGCCCACGTACAGCTCGCCGGGCTGGCCGGCCGGGACGGGCTGGAGCGAGTCGCCGAGGACGTACAGCCGGGTGTCGCGTACCGGGCGGCCGATCGGGGCGCGCACCGAGTCCAGCTCCGCGGGGGAGCCGATCAGGGCGTGGGTGACGTCGTCCGAGCACTCGGTCGGCCCGAAGGCGTTGACCAGCGGGACGCCGGGGCGCAGCGCGAACCAGCGGCGGGCCAGGTCGGCGGGCATCGCCTCGCCGGTGACCACCAGCCGGCGCAGCGCGGACAGGGCGGGCAGCGGGGCGCCGGCCTCCCAGGAGTCCAGGGCGGCGCGCAGCAGCGAGGGGACGACCTCCAGCACGGTGACGCCCTCGGCGTCGGCGAGCGCGAACAGGGCGCCCGGGTCGGCGGCGAGCTCGCGGGAGACCACCCGCAGCCGGCCGCCCGCGACCAGCGGGCTGAGCATCTGCCAGACCGAGATGTCGAAGGTGACCGGGGCGTTGTGCACCACGGTGTCGGCCTCGGACAGCTCCAGGTCGGCGTGCTTGGCGAGCAGGTGGTTGACCATGCCGTCGCGGTGCACCATGGCGCCCTTGGGGCGGCCGGTGGAGCCCGAGGTGTAGATGACGTAGGCCAGTTCGGCGGGGCCGCCGGCGGGCGCCAGCAGCTCCTCGTCGCGGGCGTCGTCGAGGGCGAGCACGGCGGGCTGCTGCGGCAGGGCGCCGAGCAGGGTGTCGGCGTACGGCCGCTGGTCCTCGCCGTGCAGCAGGACGGCGGCGCCCGCGGCCTCGACCAGCGCCGCGCCGCGGGCGGCCGGGGCCTGGACGTCCAGCGGGAGCCAGGCGGCGCCGGCACCGAGCACGCCGAGGACGGCGGTGACGAAGCCGGTGCCGGGGGCGGCGGCGATCGCCACCAGCCGGTCCGGTCCGGCGCCGGCGGCGAGCAGCCGGCGGGACAGGGCGCTGGCCCGGGCGACCAGCTCGGCGTAGTCGAGCCGGCCGGCGTCGTCCTGGACGGCGACGGCGCCGGGACGGGCCTGGGCGAGGGCGCGGATCCGGGGCAGCACGTCGGTGAAGGCCTCGGGCTGCTGCCCGTAGCTGTTCCACTCGACCAGGACGCGCTCGCGCTCGGCGGCGGGCAGCGCGGTGATCCGGCCGACCGGCAGCTCGGTGGAGACGGTGGCGAACTCCTCGAGGTAGCCGAGCAGGGCGTCCCGGAAGAGGTCGAGCCGGTCCTGCGGGTAGCGGTCGGCGTCGCCGTCGACGCGCAGCTCGCAGCCGTCCTCGCCGCTGTCCAGGAAGAGGATCTGGAGGTCCGGGACGGGGCCGGTGGACAGGTTGCGGACCAGGGCGCGGCAGGCGCCGAGGGCGAACTCGCCGCCGGTCTGGAGCACGTTGACGGTGGGGCCGAAGGTGCGGCCGGCGTCGCCGGTGAGCCCGAGCTCGCGGCGGATCGCGTCGTGCCGGTGGCGCTGGTGGCGCAGCGTGCCGCGCAGAGCCGCGGCGACCTGGGTGAGCAGGCCGTCGCGGCCGAGCGCGGGGTGGGCGGTGAGCGGCAGCGGCAGGAAGTTGGCGCGCATGCCGGGGACGGACTGGGCGAGCGGGGTGGTGCGGGCGGCGACCGGGAGGGTGAGCACGACCCGGTCGGTGCCGCAGAGTTGGGCGAGGCAGCCGGCGGTGGCGCCGATCAGCAGGGTCTGCCAGGTGACCCGCTCGGCCCAGGCGGCGTCCTGCAGCCTGGTGACGGTGGCGGCGGGGATCAGGCCGGTGCTGCGCAGGGTGGCACGGGCGGGGGAGCCGAGGTGGCCGGAGAGCACGGTGGGTTCGATGCCGTCGGCCAGCCGCTCGGCCCAGTAGGCGCGGTCGCGCTGGTGGGCGGGGGAGGCGAGGTAGTCGCGCTCCTCGGCGAGCAGTTCGGCGAGGGTCGGGTCGAGGGCGGGCTCGGCGTCGGGCAGGTCGTACTCGGCGGCGAGCCGGCGGTAGACCAGGGCGCGGCTGAACCCGTCGACCAGGATGTGGTTGGCCCGGACGTACAGCCAGGCCAGTTCGGGGCCGATCAGGACGAGGGTGGCGGCGAAGGCGTCGGGGCCGAGGGTGGACGGACGGTGTCCCTCGGACTCCAGAAACGTTTCGGCAGCGGCGAGCGGGTCGGTCTCACCGGTCAGGTCGAGCACCGGGAGGGGACGCTCGCGGGGCGGCTCGACGATCTGCACCGGCAGGCCGTCGCGCTCGGCGAAGCGCACCCGCAGGCACTCGGTGCGGTTCAGCACGCGCTGCCAGGCGGCCCGCAGCCGCTCGTGGTCCAGCGGGCCGGTCAGCTCCAGGAGGTCCGCCATGGTGAACACCGGGTTGCCCGGGTCCAGCTGCTGGGCGAACCACATCTCGCGCTGGGCGTCGGACAGCGGCAGTTCTCCGGGCCGCCCCGGTTCAGGAAACTCAGAATACGGCGCTGTATGACGCATCGTCATCTTACCCCCGTGGCAATGGCGTTGGGCGGCGTGAGGCGGTCGACCGCGTCAAGCGCGTCGACGCCGTAGATGTCGCGCACCCAGGCGCTCTGGTAAATGGTGTCGAGGTAGCGGTCGCCCAGGTCCGGTGAGACGGCGACGGCGACCACGTCCTGGCCGAGGCGGTGCTCCGCCAGCCAGGCCGCGGCCCCGCTGACCACCGTCCCGGTGGAGCCGCCGAACAGGAAGCCGCCGCGGGCCAGTCGGTGACAGGTGCGGACGGTGTCCAGTTCGGGCACGTGCACGACGTCGTCGACGAAGCTCTCGTCCAGCAGGGCCGGCCGGACGCCGGCGCCCAGGCCGGGGAGCATCCGCGGGCCGGGCTCGCCGCCGAAGGTGACCGAGCCGACGCTGTCCACCGCGACGATCCGGGTCTCCGGCCGGTGCTCCTTGAAGTAGCGGGCGCAGCCCATCAGCGTGCCGGTGGTCCCGGCGCCGATGAACAGCAGGTCCAGGTCCGGGAATTGGCGGTGGATCGACGGCGCGGTGGTGCGGTAGTGGGCGCGCCAGTTGTCCGGGTTGGCGTGCTGGTTGAGCCAGACGTAGCGCGGCGAGGAGGCGCACAGCTCGCGGACGAAGTCCAGCCGGGCACCGAGGAAGCCGGTCTCCGGCGACGGCTCGGTGATCATGTGGACTTTGCCGCCGAGTGTTTCGATCAGCTGGCGGGTGGACAAGTTCGTACGTGGGTCGACGACGCAGATGAACTGGTAGCCCCGGACGGAGGCGATCATGCTCAGCGCCATCCCCAGGTTCCCCGAGGAGGACTCCACCAGGACGGAGTCCCGGTTCAGCCGGCCGTCCCGCTCGGCCGCGTCGACCATGCTGAGGGCCGCCTTGAGCTTGACGGAGCCGGCGAAGTTGAAGCCCTCGCACTTGAGGTACAGCGGGTAGTCGAACATCGCCCGGAGGTCGACGAAGAGTTCGTCCTCGTTGAACTCCTGCGGCGTTCTGATGATGGGCATCGCCCGTTCCCCTTCGGTGTCAGGAGAGTGACGGGACGTCAGTCCCAGATGATGTCGTCGCCGTGCGCGGAACCGGTGCCCGGGCCGGCGGCGGTGCGGGCGGTGGTGACGGTGGCGCTGCTCATGGTGAACCCCCGATGGCAGTGGAGCCGCGGGCCGTGGAGTCGGCGGCGGCGGAACGACGTTGGACGGAAGAGTGCGCTGCCGGGTCCGAGTCCCCGCGCCGGACCGGCGGAAGGTCAGTCCCAGATGATGTCGTCGCCGTGCACGGAGCCGGTGCCCTTGGCGACCGGGGCGTCCCAGATGATGTCGTCGCCGTGCACGGAGGCGGTGGTCACGCGGACCGGGGCGGCCTTGGCGGCCGGGCCGTCCCAGATGATGTCGTCGCCGTGGACGGAGCCGGCGCTCTCGGCGACCGGGGCGGCCACGGTGGTGGTGGCGCCGGCGACCGGCGCGGTGAGGGCGGCGCCGGCGACCAGCAGGCCGAGGACGGCGGCGGTGCGGGCGGCGACAACGGTGAAGCTGCTCATGGTGAACCCCCGGTGGCAATGGAGCCGCGGGCCGTGAAATCGGCGGCGGCGAGACAGGCGAAACGGATGAGTGCTGTGCCTGGTTCAATTCCCGCGGTGAATGACCGCGCGGGACCGGCTCTCGAATCCTGCGGAAGGGGGTTCCGGCCCCCTTCGGCATGACCAAGTCTGTCTCGCACACACGTTCCGTGCCACAGTTCTCCATGTCAGGGTCCTGCCCTGGCAGCACCCTGCACAGCGCCCGCCCCGCGGGTCACTCCTCCAACAACGGCAGCCGGTCGTCGCTGAATTCGGCCGCCAGCCGCCATCCGCGCAGTTCAGGCGCGTCACGCAGGCAACGGCGGGTGATCCGTTGCGCGGCGGAATCCAGCTCTCCGGATTTCGGGGGGCCGAGAAAGAAGACCAGATCGGCGCCGAGGGGGTCGATCTCGACGTAAACGTGCTCGAGTCCGTCGGTCGGCTCTGCGGCGTTCCGGAGCAGTTCGACGAGTTTGTCGGGCGTGACCTGTTCCGGTTCGACCATACCCCGAACCAGACGTCCGACAGTGATATACATGTCAAATCCTCTCGTGGGTGGACCCGCTCGAAGTCCGCAGGAAAGGGCCTGGGCCCGAAACGGCGGTGGTTGTGGGCAGGGTGTCGTAACATGCCCCCGAGATCCGGCAATGACGTGGCGTCATCAGGTTCGCAATATCGGGGGGGCAGGCGGTGCTGTCAGTGTTAGGACTGGATCCCGACGCCGAGGCCGTGTACCGGACGGTGCTGGCCAGGCCTGAACTCGGGATCGCGGGAGTGGCACAGGACCTCGAGTGGCCCGAGCAGCGCGTCCGGGAGGCCCTGGACGGACTGGCCCGGCTCACCCTGATCAGGCACTCCGAGCTGGAGCCCGGGCACCTCCTCCTGGTCAACCCCGAGGTCAGCCTCGCCATGCTGATCGGCCGCCAGGAGGTCGAACTCGCCGAGCGGCAGCGCCAGATCGCGCACAGCAGGCTGGAGGCGGCCAAGCTGGTCGCCCAGTACGCCGAGAGCCGCAAGGGCGAACGGGGCCTGGGCGTCGAACAGTTGGAGGGAGTCGACCAGATCCGGCTCCGGCTGGAGGAGCTCTCGCACTCCTGCGTCAGCGAGATTATGGGCTTCGCGACCGGCGGCGGGCAGTCGCCGGCCGCCCGAAGAGCCGGCCAGGTCGCCGACCAGGAGGTCTTCGACCGGGGCGTGCAGATGCGCTCCATCTACCTGGAGAGCGCCGCCAACGACGGCGGCACCATCGCCCACCTGGAGTGGCTCACCGAGCGGGGTGCCCGGGTGCGGATAGCCCCGTCGCTGCCGATGCGCCTGGTGATCTTCGACCGCAAGGTCGCGGTCGTCCCCACCGATCCGGACGACACCAGCGTGGGGGCCCTGGTGCTGTCCGGTCCGGGACTGGTCTCCGCGCTCTGCGCGCTGTTCGAGTACGTCTGGGAGAACGCCGCCCCGTACGGGAAGGCCCCGGCCAAGGGGGCCGAGGGCCTCAACCCGCAGGCGATGGCGGTGCTCAGCCTGCTCGCCCAGGGCCACACGGACGAGGTGGTGGCCCGCAAGCTCGGGGTCTCGGTGCGCACCTCGCGCCGGATCACCGCGGAACTGATGGCCTGGCTCGGCGGCCGGAGCCGCTTCCAGGCCGGGGTGATCGCCGGCGAGCGCGGTCTGCTGCAGGGCGGCGCACCGCCGCGCGAGGGCGACTGAGAGCAGTTCCCCGCCCGCGCGCGGACGCGGGGGGGGGGGGGGGGGGGGGGGGGGGGGGGGGGGGGGGGGGGGGGGGGGGGGGGGGGGGGGGGGGGGGGGGGGGGGGGGGGGGGGG